>JBBDTC010000225.1:2037-24001 GCA_040904625.1 Gammaproteobacteria bacterium | reverse complement strand
AAACACGACGAGGATCTCACTTATCGCCGTGTCCAGATTTTCGGGTCCACTTCTGCCTGAACATTGATCCCGCCACCCCCGGCAACCAACTCGCCCTCATTGATGACACTGGCCCTCGCCACCGAACCGCCGAAATTGCTGGCAACTACCTCAATGGTGTTGGCTTGTGGCGAAACCAGCCGGCCACTATTGAACACATCGACCGCCACCGCCTGACCTTTGTCGCTGCGACCGAGGATATCAATGGCATTCCGTTGCTGGCTGGTCACATCGCCGGTATTGGTCAGTTCTATCGAGCGCCCAAACAATTCAACACCGATGAAACTGGAGGCGAGAATATCGCCGCTGTTGCGGAGGATGGTCCGGCCCTGCTGACCGACACTGTCGGCGCCGGTCATGGTAATACCGAGGCCGGCGGTAATCGCCGCCCGATTGGTGAGTTCTGCCAGCGATCCTGTAACCCGAATACCGGCGCCGGCCACATTGATGATCCCGTCGTTTTCTATAATAGCGTCGTGACTCGCGACCGCTTCGATACCGGTGCTGCTGGCACTGAGACCAGTAATAGCCCCACTATTAACCAGGTTCACATCACCCCGGAAACGCTCGCCATTCTGATTAACACCGGAACTGGAATACGCAACAATACCGCGCGGCTGCACGGTGGCGCTTTCCATCAGAATATCGCCACTGTTAGTGACGGAAACAGCCACATCTTCCTGCCGCAGACCGTCGCTGTTATCGGCATATATGCCATAGCCACTGCTGCCGCGCAGCCTTAGATTACCGCCGTTGATAATCTCGATATCGTTTCCATAGCGCGCCTCCAACCCATAACCACCACTATCGATGGCGGCGCTATTATCAATACGCAGAGCGTTCAGGCCGTGTACGCGAATACCATAACCTCCCGCCAGAATCGAACCCCGATTAAGCACGCTGAGCAAATCAGCGCCGGCCGATCCGGAAAGATTAATGCCGTAGCCCGTGCCGGCAACTGCGATTTCGCCAAAGTTCTGCACCAGACTGGTACGGTTACCGCTCGCAAAAATACCGCCGTTATTCAATGGTCCGCTAAGCAAACCAAAGTTGGTGATGTTGATGTTGCCCTCGGTATTAAACTGGCCACCCGAAGCGTAAATGCCGTAGTTCCTGGCGAGTACTTCAGCAAAACCATTTACCAGCACCTGCTGGGAACCCGAACCACTCAGAAATATGCCGCTACCGGAACCAGAGGAGACCAATCCGCTAATCTCGATCACGCTATCGCCATTCAGATTGATCGCCGTAGCGCTCGACTCGATACCACCATCGTTGCGGACCACCACCGAGACGTGAGTCACCCCCTGTTTTGCCTGCACCCCGATAGGGTCAAATCCGTTATCACACTCGACGGCGGTGAAAGAGTCTTCCACTTGATTGCTGGAACAAACCGCGAACGCGCTCGCCGGAGACATCAACAAGGCAATAAAAGCTGCACGAGGGGCAATAGAGGTTAGTTTCATGGGTAAGTGCCTGATTTATTTTTATTATTACTTAGTTGACAATCGTTGCACGATTGCCTCAAAGCGTCCATCAATCATTTTTTGGCGAAGACACGCAGGAGTCTGCCCTGACTCCAAGAAACACCCGGTCACGGTCCGGGTATAGCAACCATAAACCGTCTTTTCGGTCCGCGGGAGTCCTGGCTGATATTCGTCGGACTGGCCGCCCGGTCAACGATCTGAATGGTGCAATGGCCCTGAACACCCGCTTCAGGCGTTGTGCCCACGTCATCGAAGCACGGCGTTCGGCGGCGGTCGGCTCTTCTCCATCCGCAGGACCGACAGACCCACCTCCTCTGCCCCGCTTTCCCGGCGTCACCCGCGCGCGGAATCTGCTGTTCGGCGCAAATACACCATGGAAACGGGTGAGGTTGACCCGCGGCTTTGGTACCAGCGCTGCCAGGCGCGCAATAAAGTCGAGTGGCGCGAAAATGACGTGCGTCGTGCCGTCTCGGTACGGCGTCTTTAGCTCGTAACGCACGTTGCCGTCCGGCGTAAGCGACAGGCGCTTTTCCGAGATGGCTGGCCGGCTAATGTAGCGGCACAGCCGTTCGAGCTTCTCGCGTTGGTACGCCCGCGCCGCCACGCCGGCGTGTAGCGAGACAAAATCGCCGGGAGCGATTTTGAACCGCCGCAGGCGGGCCCGAAGGGCGAAGGGCAGGATGCCCGGAGTAATCCGCGGCGTTTGCAGCTGAAGTCGACCTAGTGCTCAGCATGGCAACTGTCGCAGCGGACCCGCAGACAAATCGGCAGGATGGCCGAATTGCGCAGCCGGAGGCTGCCCCGATGGGGCACGGTACACAGATGTACCGCGTGCAAGCCGTGCTCGAGACGTCCACACTGGAGGTAGTCCGCGAACTCCTGCTCCACATAGCCCGGCAACGCCGCGCCCTGCGCTGTCAGATGCGCCTTGAACGCCGGGTAGTAGGCCCGAACGATTTGATAAAGGAGGGTACGCTCCGAGCGGTGGCGCAAATACGGCGGCGCGCCGCCACCAGAACTGGCTTCCCTGCCAGCCGGCAATGGCTCCATGCTCGCGCCCTTGCGAGAGTGACCTCATCCGCAGCGCAGCAGCTGCTGCTCGAGCCCGGTACGACACGCCCTCCGTCCCTATCAGCCTTGGGCGGGGGTATCCATGGGGGCATTTCTGGCGTTTAGTACCAGAATCCACTGATTCGTAGAGCTATGTGATTGTCGCCGTCTCCACTATTAGAGAGTTTTCAACCCCCTGAAAACTCAAGAGAAAGCGCCCTCAGCGGCGCTTTTTTTATCTAAATCAAGCAAATACGTTTAGCAATCAGGTATCTCGCCACATTGCGTTATACCAAGCCTTTGCGCGCATCCCGGGGAGGAAATCAAGAACGCGAAGGCCGCCGACAAGCCCCGGAAGCTCTACGACCGGGACGGCCTGTACCTTTTCGTCACCACGGCCGGCGGCAAGCTCTGGCGCGGTAAGTACCGCGTCAGCGGCCGCGAGAAGACTCTCAGCCTCGGCCCCTACCCCAAGGCCGGCCTGGCCGAGGCCCGCGAGACGTGGCAGGACGCCCGTAAGCTCGACGACCCCTCGGCCACCATCTGGCCGTGATTCGCCTGTAACCCGGTTTGACTGACCGCGCAGCGCCGCCTCGTGTCACACGCGTGGCGGCGTAATGACAACCGGCAACGCGCCGCCGGCGCCCGCCAGGTTTTTCGGCGCATAGTCTGCCGACGCGGTCTGCTGGCGCTTGACCGCTGATTCGTGGATGCATTCCCCGCTGTCCTTCAAGTTACCGACCGTCCGTATCAACGGGCCCATGGCGCGGTATTTGAAGCTCATGGAATCATGCAGCATGGAGTCGAAATGCGGCTCGAAATGATCGAGATAAGTCCAGTCGATATCGAGCCCCAGCAACGCTGCGTGGCCGAGGATCCAGTGCAGAGCCTCGTTGGCGAGGCCGTCGGGTTTATAGCCGCCGCCGACATTCGAGTGCACGCCGGGAAACCACGCCTGTTCGAGATTTCCCGACCAGCCGTCGGGCTTTGTCCACGGGCTTGGCGCGAAGGGCTTGCGGTGCTCGTCGAGCGCCAGCGCGTGATAGGCGTTTTCGATGTGATCGTTCAGGCCGACGTCGTGATAGGCGTACTTGTTGCCATGGAACGCGCCGGCAATCTTGCCGATGACCCCGGGTGCGCCGAGCGCTCCGACGGTATCCCAGACGCCGATGAACTTGATCGGCGGGCACGGGCGCGTGCCCTCGATGCGGTGGAACGCGTGGTCCCACTCTTTGGACCCCGGGCGCTTGTTCTTTTCATAGCACTCGTAGATTTCCGGGACGTAGTAATCGTCGTCCTTCTCTACGAGGCCGACGAGGTTCATGAACCCGGCCAGTGTGCGGACCGTGAATGCGCCGCGGCTGAAGCCGAAGAAGTAAAACTCATCCCCAGGTTCGAAATTGTAGACGATGTTGCGATACAGGTTGCGGATGTTTTCCTCGATGCCCGTGCCGAACGCGCCGCCCGTGACCTTGTCCATCGGGCCGCGCGTGCCGAGCCCGTCGTGGTAGAACACGACCTGGTCGGTGCCGTCGCGCGCCCGCGGCAATACGCCGCGCGCCGTTTTGGTGACGTTTGTCGGCCGGCGCTGGCCGCTCTCTGAATCGACCTGGTCGCGCACGTTCCATGTGCCGTCCGCGCAAACAACGATTCGTTTCATCAGCTGGATCCTCTGGCTCGTGAGCGGTGCCCGCGTCATCGATGCCGCGGCAGCCGCTCGCGGTTCTCTGGCACGCTGAGGCGCCCGTTCGCTCGTCCCGGAAATATCCGCTAAATCGCTGGCCGTGTCCAAACGTGCGCCCCTGTCCCCGCGGCCGGGGCCTACGGCCGTGATCGGCGCGCGTGTGCTGTATCATCGGGGGTAGGCACTCAACCCGCTGTCGCAGTGAGGGT
The DNA here is from genome assembly GCA_040904625.1 of Gammaproteobacteria bacterium. Taxonomy (GTDB): domain Bacteria; phylum Pseudomonadota; class Gammaproteobacteria; genus JACKNG01. The sequence continues at coordinate 19,532 of JBBDTC010000225.1, read as the reverse complement.
TGCGCGATGGGCATAAGGAAGCAATCTGGCCGTTCAGGGAACGCGCCGGCGGTCGAACCCATTGCACCGGACGAGTGCGACCCGAATATGCTGCCACTGCTGGCCAGCCGGGTGCCGGCCGATCGCATCTCGCTCATCCTGATGCTGACCCAAATCGTGGGCGTGCGCGGCGGCGTTCATCCGCCGTGGTTGCCGCTGGCCGAGGCGGTGTCACGCGCACTGGCGGGCCGCTGGTCCGAATTGGCCGATCGCCACGGCGATGAAATCCTCGATATGTTGCCGCGCACGGCCCTGTACCTGGACGAGGCCGATCGCAGCGCGTTGGGCGACGTCGCCGGCGGCGGCCGCCCAAGCGTCGAGGCCTGTCTCGCGCGCCGCGCCGAGCGGAAGAGCGACGCCAGCGCGCTTGCCGCCAGGCTGCTGGGCCTCGACGACCCGTTCGCCCGCGACGGCCTGTCGCTGATCGTGCCGCTGCTCGAAGGGGCGCAAAAGAACGACGCGGTCGAGGCCATTCTTGCCGACGACAGCCCAGTGGGCGTGCGCGGCTGGATGGACCTGGCGCAAGACGATCTGCTGACTGACCGCGAGTTATTCCGCATCGGGCAGACCCTGAGCGGCAGCAACTGGATGCCGCCCGTCGTTGCCGTCGCCGAGCTCGCGCCCATGGTAGAGGATGCGGACCAACGCCGAGCCTTGCTCACGCAATTCACCACGACCTCGCCCGACGAACTGTTCCTGACAGACTGGTACCAGGCGAACATGCTGATGGGCGTCGGCCGCTGGCTCGATGACACCGCGCAGCATCAATGGCTGGACGTCATGAATGAGCCCTATCGTAGCCATGTCGCGCATTACCTTGCGGCCACGGACGACAGCGGTCCGGCTTTTAGCCCCGACCGTCTGTTGCAGGTTCACCCGGACGGAACGCGGCTCAGGCAGTACCTGGATTCGCTGCCCGACGATGCGGCGGCCGAGTTCGCGTCGCAGGCCCTGGACAGCGTGATGGAAAATTTTGCCGGCGCCGGGCCGCCGCTCGAAGCGGCCGCGCCGCCGGAAGAAGCGCCAACGGCGCCGCCGCGCAAGCGTAAGAAGCGTTCGATGCGGGACGGGCCAACCGGCCTGGAGGAAGCCGACGCCGGAGCGCAGGAACCGGCAGGCGGCGAACCCGAGGCACCGCCGGCCGAGCCCCTCGAGCGCATCGTGCAGGCGGCGATCCTGCATGAAAGAAAGCGGCGGCTGACGTTCGTGGCCGGCGCGAGGAACGAACTCATCTGCTGGATCGGTCCGGATGACGAGTCGGACACGCGCCCGAAGGCCGGATCCGAGACGCCGGTGCGGGAGGACGCCCTGCCCGCCGAGGGCCTCGAGCTTGACGTGGTCCTGACGTACGAGGGTCAATCACAGACAGCGAGGATATTGCTCCCCAAGGACCCGCGGCTGCGCTCGGCGGACTGCATCCTGCCGCTCGATATCCCGGCGGACGAGGAGCACATCATCGCCGAGGTCGCCTTCCTGCACGGCGGGCGCGCATTCGAAATCGTGCGCATCGATGCGCCCGTGCTCGAACCCGGGGCTGAAGCGCACGGCGGCCGGGAACTGCGCGTGCGCTCACAGGTGCAGCGCAGGGAAGACATCGAATTGACGGACCGCGAGCCCGTCGACGGCGTCGCCATCGCCTCCGACGGCGGGATCACCGTATTCGGACCGCGCGGCGCGGGCCGCTACACGCTGCAGCATGCGGCCAGGGCGATCGCGTGGCTGAACCAGGAAATGTTCGCGACCGAGAAATCGCTGGTGCGGCGCCGCGTCAAGGAAGGCGCCGAGCCGGTGCTCGACGTGAATGACCCGGACACGCTGGCCCTGTTCCGCGACCTCGCCATCCACGGCAACAAGCTCTACAAGGAGTTGCTGCACGAGGGGTTCGAGGACCCAGGCGAACACATCCAGCTGTTCAACATGGAGCCGACGGCTTACGTACCGCTCGAATTCATCTACGACCGCGGCCACCCCGTCGCCGGTGCCGGGTTCTGCGAGGGCTGGGAAGAGGCGCTGACCGGCGACGACCCCCAGTGCGGCGTGTGCAAGCCCGCCGCCGAGCTGACCGCCGAAGAGCGCGACGCCATGCCGACGATCTGTCCGCTGGGGTTCTGGTCGCTGCAAAAAGTCATCGAGCGGCACGACTCACCGCCGCAAGGGAACGGCGGCAACGTCGCACGGCCCGTCGATGGCGGCGCCGTCTTGCCGCCGATCACGAGCTCGCTGTTCGCCTGCAGTCACCGCGTCGACGAATCGGACCGGGACACGACCTTCGGCGTGCTGCGCGACAGCTTCAGCCACGCCGACCTGGTCGAGGACTGGGACACCTGGCGGGACCGCATTCAGAACGACGCGCCGGGGCTCATCGTCGCGCTGCCGCATCACAGCGTCATCAGCGCGATGGATGCGCTCGAGATCGGCGAAAACAGTGTGCTGCTGCAGGACCGCCTGAGCGAGTTGTACGTGACGCGTTTGACCAGCGGGCCCGGCCCCGTCGTCGTCATGTTCGGCTGCGAGACGCAGGTGCAGGCGGAAATGGGCTATGTCGGCTTCGCGCGGGACTTTGCGCGGCATCGCGCCGCCATCGTGATTGGCACGTTGGCGAAGGTGCTCGGCCGGCACGCCGCACCCGTCGCGCAGGCGCTTGTGCAGGAATTGAGCAGGATCGACGAGCCGGCGCGCCTTGGCATCATCATGCGCCGCCTGCGCCGGCGCATGCTCGCGCACGGCTACCTGATGGCGCTGTGCCTCGTCGCGCTCGGCGACGGTGACTGGCGGCTGACGCCCGCCGCCGACAGGACGCGCTGAGGATGTTCCGGATAGAAATGCTGCCCGCCGCGCACGGCGACTGCCTGTGGATCGAATACGGTGCAGATCACGACGTGCACCGCATTCTGATAGACGGCGGGCCCGCCCACACGTATCCGCTGTTGCGCGAGCGCATCCTGCACCTGCCGGCGGACGAGCGCCAGTTCGAGCTGCTGGTGGTGACCCACATCGACTGCGATCACATCGACGGCGTCGTGCGCCTGCTGCAGGATGCCGAGGCGCTCAAGTGCCGCTTCAAAAGAATCTGGTTCAACGGGCGTCCGCAACTCGACGAGGTGCCGGACCCGGCCGGGCAGCCGCTCGGTCCGCAGCAGGGCGAGTACCTGAGCCTCGTGATTGGCGACTACGAAAAGGCCGTCGGCCACGCCGTGCTGAACGAGGGCTTCCCGGGCGAATTCGTCGCCATCGATCCCGATGCGCCCGACCTGCCGGTCGTCGACGACCTGCACGGCGGCCTGAAACTGACAATCCTGTCGCCGACGCAAGAGCGCCTGCTCGCGCTGAAAGACGACTGGGACAAGGCACTGGCAGACGCAAATATCGAGTCCGGCGACGAACGACGCTTGCGCCGGCGCCTAGAGGAAGCCAAGACGCTCCGGCCGCTCGGCGACGTACTTGGCGAAACCGACGAGGAGGGCGAGGAAATACCCGAAATGCCCGCCAGCGATGACTCGGACACAGACCTCGCGCTGCCGGACGAGCTCGGTGGCGACAACGATTTTGGCGGCGATTCGAGCAGCGCAAACGGCAGCAGCATCGCGCTGCTCGCAGAATTCGACGGCCAGCAATTCCTGCTGGCCGGGGACGCGTGGCCGTCCGTGCTCGAGGCCTCGATCGACCGGCTGGTCCCGGCTGACCGCAAGCTCGCCCTGACCGCCTTCAAGCTGCCGCATCATGGCAGCGTCGGCAACGTCACCGAAAGCCTGCTGCAACGTATTTCGTGCAAGCACTACCTGCTGTCCACCAGCGGCGCCGTGTTTCGCCATCCCCACGAACGCGCGGTCGAGATGCTGCTGACGCACCACAACGGCCGCGGCAAGCCCCGCCTGCACTTCAACTACCGCAGCAAGACCACCGAGAAATGGGCGGATGCCGACGACCAGAAGGCGCACCGCTACGTGTCGTTCCACCCGCGGGGGATTTCCCTGTACTTTTAGCGCGGCGCATTACCGGAGCAGGACGATGACGTCGGAAGGCTCGGACGACGCAAACGTACAACACGCTCGGGCGATCCTCTCGGAATTTGACCCGGTGCCGCCGCAGCACGCCTCGCGGGAGACCGTGCAGGCGTACACCGCCGCCGTTGACCTGCTCGCCGAATACGCAGCTTCGCCGCTGTGGTTCCACGCCTGCGATCGCCTCGCGAGCCACCTGCTCGAGCTGCCGACGGGCAATCGCCGGGACAACGTCATGTTAGCGCGGCAAATCTACGGCCAGATGGTGGCCGCGGACGACGACGCGCAATCGTTCGAGCAGTGGTTCACCGCGCGTATGGGGCTCGGCAACACGATCCTGGCGGATCCCGGCGCGTCAGCGAAGGACATGGAGCTTGCCTGCGAGTACTTCGACGCGCTGGTGCCCGTGGCCCGCGAAAACGCCGGCCCCGTGTGGCTGGCGAAGACGCTCGCCCACGCAGCCGATGCGCACTCAAGAGCCCAGCTCGGTGATCTCGACCGAGAACTCGATACCGCCATCCGGCTGCAGTCTGAGGCGATCGAACTGCTGACCGGCCTCGACCAACCCGACGCGATCGCGGCGCTGAGTCACGCGCAATACAATCTCGGCCGGTTTTTCTGGCAGCGCAGGACCGGGGTGCGCTCGCAGAACGTCGACCGTGCCGTGCACGCGCTTGCGGCGGCGCGTGACCTCCGGCCCGCCGACAGGGACCCGGTCGGGCGGGCGCGAGCGTTGCGCGCGCTCGCCGAGGTGCTGCCGGAATGGAGCGGCGCGGACTCGGTCGCACACGCGGCGGAGCTCGCCGACGAGGCGCGCGCCGAGGCGGCGCGGGTGGCGGAAACGGACGAGCGAGAGGCACGCCGGCAGACGGCGCAGGCAGAGCTCGAGCGCATGCAGTCTGCGCTGCGCGTCGACATGAACTGGCTGTACGCGCTGCCGATCGAGGCACGTCGCGAGGCCATCGAGGATCACATCGGGACCCACGAGCGCGTGCTCGGACAGATCGAACGCGACGCGACGCCCGCGCGCTGGGCCGACTGGACGGCGGGCCTCGGGCGGCTTTACGGCCGCCTGTGCCATGTCGGCGCGAGCGCCGCCGAGGTGCAGACCGCGCACGACTGCCACCGGCGTGCGAGCGAATGCATCGACCCCTCGTGCGAGCCGCGGCTGTACCGCGACATCATGGCAAGCTGGGGCGAATTCAGCCACGAGATCGGCGAGTTCGAGGTCTCCTTTCAGGCGCACCGAACCGCGGCGATCATCAGCGAACACCTGCTCGCCGGGTTCGACGATGCCGACAACCGGCTGGCGGAAATCGCGGCCACGCGCGGCTACGGGCTGCTCGGCGCCTACGCGGCGGCGCGGCTAGATCGGGGCGAGGCAGCGGCCGAGCTGGCCGAGTTCGAGCGCAACCGCGGCATCGCCGACCTGCTCAGCGCGCACGCGGCACTGACGACGGCAACCGACGCGACGCGCAACCAGCTCGCCGATACGCTGGGTCGCATCCAGGCCCTCCAATCACGATTGAACGAGCTCGCGGCCGGCGACCGCGACGGACAAATGGCGCACATGCGGGCGAAACTCTCGGATCACCTCGGCGTCGATCCGTCCCTGTTGCAGGTGCGACGAGTCGACGAGAACGCGCACGCCAGCAATCCGAACGCGGCTGAAGCCGATTGGCTCCGCGGCGAACTGGCGGGCGCACGCAGTGCGCTGCGCGGCCTGCTGGCGGCGAGCGCGGAAGACGAGCGCGAGACCGGAAAGCTGGCCTTCGATATCGGCAGGATTCGTTCCATCGCGGCGAGCGCCGGCGTGACGCTGGTGTACCTCGTTGCGACCGTGCACGGCGGCGCCATCATCGCCGTGCTGCCGGACGGCGCCGTCGAATCGTTACCGCTGGAAGCGCTGTCCAGCGACCTGACCGGTTTGCTGGTCAATGGCTCCGGGGAGGCAGTCGGCCTCAGGGACGCGGTACGCGACGAATTCAGCGTACTCGACGAGTGCCTCGCCGGCATCGGCGCGGCGCTGACAGCGGCCCTGGCCGAGCCGCTGGCGACGCTGCTGCGCTCGCGGGACGTCGGTTCGGCTGTCGCGCTGATTGGGCTCGGCCGGATCGGTTTGTTGCCGTTGCACGTCGCGAACATACCCGGGCTGACGCTGACCTACGCACCCTCCGCGCGGGCGCTGTCCGCGGCCTTGCCGACCGAGGAGCGGACGCTCGATGCGCCCGCCGTCGTCGTCGCCGACCCGAAGCGCGATGACACCGAGACCCTCCAATACGCGACGGCCGAGGGCCGCTGGCTCGAGCATCTCGCCGGCGCCGACCGGCCGGTCACGGTGCTGGCATCGGGCGACGCGAGTCGCGATGCAGTGCAGGCGATACTGCCGGATGCGGGCATCGTGCACTTCGCCTGCCACGGCGAGTTCCGGCCTTCGGACCCGATGGAATCGCGGCTTGCGCTGGCCGGAGACGACGAGCTCGAACTCGGCGATCTGTTCTTCGGTGCTGTCGGGATTTCGCGCGCGAGGCTCGCGGCGCTGTCGGCGTGCGAGACCGGCAGCGTCGAGTTCTATCGCTCCTCCGATGAAGCGACCGGGTTTCCCATGGGCCTGATGCTGGCCGGTGTGCCGGCGGTGCTCAGCACGATGTGGTCCGTCGATGACGCCGCCGCGATGTTCTTCGTCACGCGCTTCTACGAATTGTTGCTCGATAGCGGGCTCGCCCCGGCGGCCGCCACGGCCGGCGCGCGTGACTGGCTCAGGACCGCGCACGCCGACGCGCTGATCGCGCGCATCGCCGAGATCCGCGAATGCCTGGCGCCGCACGACGAGGCCGTCGACGCCGCGCTGCGGCAGCTGGAGGCGGAGCTTTCGCAATACGAGGCGCGCAGCAGGCCGTTCTCGGCGCCGTCGGACTGGGGCGCGTTCTGCCTAACCGGGCTATAGCACTGCCGGATACCGCTTCGGTCGACATCCCGTGATCGCGTCCGCCCCGGTTCAACGAGTTCGCACTGGCCAGGCGCCTTGCCCATTCGCGCTTCAACTTGGGAACCCAAAGGGACGGTAGTTTTCAAGATAGATCGTCACGCCCGTGTCGCAGGTTTGACGACGACGCTTCCGTCCGCCCCCAGCGCCGCAACCGTCCCGAGGTCCGCGCCCTCGCGCGTCAGCATCGACTCGACCCACTCCGCAGACGCGGCCGACGCGGCTCGCGGCACGAAGCCGCGGATCTCGAAGGGCAGGACGCGCAGCTCCACCAGCGAGCGGCCGGAGCTGTCGAAGGCGGCAACGTACATCAGCGCCAGGTCGCCGCGGTACGACTCGTAGCCGGAGATGCCCTCGTAGTCATTCAGGAAGTCTCCGCAGCCGTAGAGTATCGGTTTATCGCGCCGGATCTCGAGACCCTGGGTATGGTGCGACGAGTGGCCGTGCACGGCGTCGACCGCCCCGCTGTCGATCAGCGCGTGCGCGAACGATCGTTGCTCGGGCTCGATCGTGTAACCCCAGTTGCCGCCCCAGTGGATCGATGCGACGACGATGTCGCGTGGTTGCCTTATGCGCTCGACCGCAGCAACGACGCGGCGTGCAGTAGACGGCGACAGATCGCGCAGCAGGCTGACGCCGGCCTTGCCCACGTCGGCCGCCCAGGTGCGCGGGATCCCGCTCGACGCCGCTCCGAATGCAAAGACGAGCAGCCGCCCCGCGCCCGCGGGAAGGTGAACGATGGCCGGCGCGGCCGCCTCGGCCGCGTCGCGGCCGGCACCGGCCGACACCAGGCCGGCGCGCTGCAGCGTTTCCAGCGTCTCTTCGAGACCGGTGTAGCCGAAATCGAGCACATGATTGTTCGCGAGGACGCAGCAGCTCGGATGGAGTGCGCCGAGCGCTGCGACGTTGGCCGGATGCATGCGGTAATGCACGCCTTTGTCCGGCCAGAAGTCGTCGCTCGTCGTGATGCTGGTCTCGAGGTTGATCACGAGCGCGTCGGCTCGAACCCGGCGCAGCGCGGCGGGCACATCGCCCCACAGCTCGCGGAAACCGACCGGCCGCGCGATCGGTCCGTTGGCTGCCTCTGCGAGCTTCACGTAGTCCCGGGCGTCACGAACGTAGGTTTCGCGCAGCTCGGGCGAGCCGGAGTGCGGCAGAACCTGATCGATCCCGCGGCCGGTCATGACGTCGCCGCACAGACAGATTGTGACCGTGTCGGACATCTCGCCCCCCGCGCCGTCCGGTCAGTCACCTTCCCTGTCGGGTGTACAGCAATGCACGCGCGCCGGCGAGTGCGACAGCACCGCTCCGCTGATCGGGTTCGGCCGGAATACCGTGCAACCCTTCAGCCCGAGCTCGTACGCCCGCCGATAGATGTCGGCGAACGCAGCGCGGGAAATGCCCTCCGGCACGTTGATCGTCTTCGAAATCGAGTTGTCCACGAGCGGCTGCAGCGCACCGGCCATCGCGAGGTGCGCCTCCGGCGGCAGCTCGTCGGCCGTCACGAACGTCGCCGGCAGAGCGCCGCGCTGCTCGCGGCGCCACAGCGCATAAGCGTAGTCGACGGTCGCGTGCGTTTCGAGTGCGCCGTTCTCGTTGATTACGCGTCGCTTCCCTTCGAGCGAAAAGACGGGCTCGATGCCGCTCGAGACATTGTTCGCAAGCAGACTGATCGTGCCCGTCGGCGCGATCGCGAGCAGATGGCTGTTGCGGATACCGTGACGCGCGATGTCCTCGCGCAGCTCCGCAGGCAGCGTGGCAACGTAGCGCCCGTCGAGGAAGGCCTTGCGATCGAACAGCGGAAAGGCGCCCTTCTCCTGCGCCAGCGCCACGGACTGGCGGTAGGCGGTATCGCGGATCGCCGTCAGCACGCCGGCCGCGACGCTTCTGGCGGCCTCGCTGTCATAGTGCAGGCCCAGCATTATCAACGCATCGCCGAGACCGGTGACGCCGAGGCCGATGCGTCGCGTCGTGCTCGCCATCATCGCCTGCTCGGGGAGCGGGTAGTAGGACAGATCGATGACGTCGTCGAGCATCCGGGTTGCGAGGCGCGCCGCATCCTCGATGGCAGCGACATCGAGCTCGGCCCGTGATGAGAACGGCCGGCGCACGAAGCGCGTCAGGTTCACCGAGCCGAGATCGCAGGCACCGTAGGCCGGCAGCGGAATCTCGCCGCAGGGATTCGTCGACGTAATGTGTTCCCGATAATAAAGATTGTTCTCGCGGTTGATCCGATCGACGAACAGCACGCCCGGCTCGGCCGTGTCGTACGCAGCGTCCATGATGCGCTGCCACAATGCTTTCGCCGGCACGCGGCGGAGCACGCGGCACGCGACTTCCTGGTCGCGGCCGGGCCAGCGAATCCGCTTCGTGTCCGCGCCCGAGGCTTTGCCACCTTCGTCCTCGAACGGGAAGCACAGCGGCCACGGCTCATCGGCCGCGACGGCTTCCATCAGCTCGTCCGTCACCTGCACGGACAGGTTGAAGTTGGTCAGCTCGCCGCGTTCGCGCTTCGCGTCGACGAAATCCGCCACGTCCGGATGATCACAGCGCAGCGTGCCCATCATCGCGCCGCGGCGGGAGCCGGTGGACAACATCGTCGCGCACATGGCGTCCCAGATTCGCATGAACGAAACGGGACCGGACGCAATCGCTCCATGCGCGACCGCTCGGGTTCCCCGCGGGCGCAGCGTGGAGAAGTCGACCCCGATGCCGCCGCCCCACTGCATTGTCACCGCACTCTGTTTTAGATGGTCGAAGATGCCGTCGATCGAGTCCTCGATGAAACCCATGACGAAGCAGTTGAACAAGGTGACTTTGCGCGTCGTGCCGGCGCCCGCCAGAATTCTGCCGGCCGGCAGGAAGTGGAAGTCGTCGAGCATGCCCCGGAAGGCCTTGCGCCACTTGCGCGCATCGCCCGCTTCGACGCCGGCCAGCGCCTCGGCCACCCGGTCCCAGGTCTCGGCAATCGAGCTCTCCGCGCCGGGCCCTGCGCCGCCCGGCGGCCGGTAGCGATACTTGGAAGCCCAGACGTAGTGGGACAGCTCATCGCTGAAGTACCGATCTGCCATGCTCTCAGTATAAGTGAACGCACGCATGGCGCGGCGGTGGGGCGGCTGGGACATTCACCCATCGAGACGCCGATGGCCTCAAACGCCGCTACGATGGGGCGCGCGGATATGTCGTGCTTCCCGGCGTGCCCGACCCTGCGAAAGGTGCCGCACTGGCTGCAGAATTCGATTGCGACGAACTGCTTCGCGGCACCGCTGCCAGCGCTGATCGGCGGCTAGCGCCTGACGCTTGGTGTGATCTTTCACGATGCCGCGTAGTCTTTGAGCAAGAAGCCGGGAAGGTGAGAATTGCAGGCCATGACATGGGTGATCGCGGCGCGGTCGTATTCGTCGCCGGCGGCATAGTGATCGAAGAACTGGTGCAGGCGCTGCACGCGGTCGGTGCAGGCCGCTACTGCCTGCAGACCGATTGCGACACCGTAGTTCGTGAATGCGAACTTGACGTTGCGCATGCCCGGCTCACGGCAGAAATAACCGTCCTCGACCCACATGTGCTCAAGCATGGCGAGGTTGCGCGCACGCTGGATCACGGCCCACTCCTCATGCGGGTAAAGGTGGCTCATCCATAACATCATGCCGATCCCGAGATCCTGGCGAATGACAAGTTCAGGATTGAGTTGGTCTATGAGCAAGCGCATGTCGGCAATCTCGTGCGCCAGCGCACGCTCGTCGAGCATGCGGTAGGCGACGTAGCCGTCGAAGGCATCGAGCGCGCCAAAGCCGTAGCCGGGGTAGGGCCCCGACAGATCCTCGCGCATCTTCCACCACACCCCGCACCCGGGCACAAAGAACGCCGGATGGATGGCATGCGCCAGGGCGATGCCGCGTTGGCGGTAACACGGTTCGTAGCGGGCGATAACGGCCAGCGCACAGAGCCACATGCTGAGATAGTGAAAATACTGGCCGTCGCGATCGGCTTCTTCACCAATGCGGATGCCGCGTGTGCGTCCGAGCACACGCTCGACCTCGGTGATCAGCGTCTCGGCCTGTTCGAGATACTGCCGATCGCCGAGTTCGTGGTAGAGCGAGGCCAGCAGGATCACGCCGAAGGCATCCGTCCACAGGTAACGTAGGCCGTTCGGCCAGATACCCTCGCGCCGCATCCAGGCCAACCGCGCGAGCACGTAATCGAGGTTCGCGCTCCGCGCTATCGTCTTCACAGGCCGAACGGATAGGTATCGGGCAGACCTTCGAGTTCATGCGTCTCGATCGGCCTGACCGCGTGCGTCTTATCGAACCAGACGTACTCGTCGAACTGGTAGGGCAGCAATGCCTGGAAGTAGTGGCTCGCACGCTCCGTTTCAGGCCGGTAGATCACGCCAATGGCGCGCTCGAGGCGCGGCTCGAGCAGACCGTGATCGCGGCCCGCCCTGCGGAAGTCTTGCAGGGGCAGCATGAAGTTCGCCGCGCGTGCCTGGTGGCAGAGTTTTTCGTAGCTGCCGTCGAGTGCTGCGCGTACGGTCTTTATCTGCATCTCGCCATCCCAGTCCGAGGCCGCGGCGACAGTGCCGCTGTCGGTGCCGAAACCGATGGTGTAGAGCTGATCGCCAAAGGCTTCGCGGCAGAGCTGGCCGATATTGTGTTCGCCGCGCGCGGACATCTCGGTCGCGGTGGCGTCGCCGACGTGCGAGTTGTGCGCCCATACCACCGCCTTGCTGCGCGAGCCGCGGAATTTCAGCATCGTCTCGAGGGTCTGGAACATATGGCTGTCGCGCAGGTTCCATGACTCGCGCGAGCCGTAATACATCACGCGATAGTATTTCTCGGCGTTCGCGATCAGACGCGCGTTCTGGATCGCGTCGAGGTAGCGTTCGCCATCATGGGTGGTATACGACTGGTGCTTCTCGATAATCGTGCCGAGCATCGCAACGACTTCCTGCTCGCAGGTGCGGAAGCGCGCATTGAGGGCAGCCTGACCGTAGGCCGCGGGGTCGGATTGCCACGGTGTGAGGCAGCCATAACGCTGGCGAGCGCGCGCGGCGACGTCCGGGTCGACGGTGTCGAGGTATCGCAGGATCGACTCGATCGAGCTGTACAGGCTGTAGAGGTCGAGGCCGTAGAAGGCGACGCGATGTGCGGCATCGAGCGAGCCATTGTGCCGGCGCAGCCACTCGACGAATTCACGCACGTCGTGATTTCGCCACATCCATGTCGGGAAACGCGCGAACGCGACCCATTCGGCCGGCGCGTATTCAAAATGGCGCACGTAGTGATCAATGTGGGCCGCATCCGGCCAGTCGCCCTCGATGGCAACGAAAGAGAAATTCTTGTGTGCGATCAACTCCCGCGTGAGCCGCGCACGGAAACGATAGAACTCGGACGTGCCATGCGAGGCCTCGCCAATCAGGACCACGCGAGCGTTGTCGATGCGATCGAGCAAGGGACCGAGGTCACAGGTCTCGAGGTCGTCAAAGTGCTCGGCGCGACTATCGATTGCGGCGATGGTCTCACCCTCGCGCCGCGCGCCGGGCGCACGTCCCCCCAGGCCGCGCCCGATATCCCGACCCTGCCCCCAGCCTTCGCGGCCGACCAGAGGGACGAAGCGCACGTCGGCGATTTCCTGGATCAGGTAATCATCGTGTGTTTCGCGCACGATCCGCACCAGTTCCTGCACCTGCGGGTCACTGCCGACGGGGATAACCAGGCGGCCGCCGACCTTGAGCTGGGCCTTGAGGGTTTCCGGCACCGCCGGTCCACCGGCAGCCACGACGATGGCATCGTAGGGCGCGTGCTCAGCCCAGCCGAGGGTGCCGTCACCATGCTTCACGTGCACGTTGCGGTAGCCGAGCCGAGCGAGGGTGGCGCCGGCCTGTTCAGCGAGCACTTCGAGGCGCTCGACAGTGTAGACCTCGCCCGCTACCTGGCCCAGCACCGCGGCAGCATAGCCACAGCCGGCGCCAATTTCGAGCACCTTCTCACCGCCCTTCAGGTCGAGGGCGTCGATCATGAGTGCAACGATGTAGGGTTGCGAGATGGTCTGGTTCGCGGCAATCGGCAAGGGCGTGTCGTCGTAGGCGAACTCCAGTAGGTCGTCCGGCACGAAAGCCTCACGAGGTACGCTGCCGAGCGCATCGAGCACCTGCTGCGAACGGATGCCGCGCGCAGCGACCTGCTGCTCGACCATCTTCTTGCGTAGGGCGGTGAACGCACTCGTCGGCGCACCCATTACGGCTTATCTGCGAGGTGGTGACGCGTGGCGCGTCGAACGATGGATGCTGCGGAGAGTCGGATTCGATATGTCATGTTCGGGTACCTGCATTGGAGTTGCGCACCCTCCGCGTTGAGCATGCGGTCGACGATAATTCGGCGACAATAAGGGCATTTCGGCGACTGTCGACCCGAGGTATTACAGTTACTGTCACCGATTAGCCCCCAGGATCAGCAGAAACATAGCGGTAGTCGCGTTCGCGATTCCGTCACCAGGGCATGGTATGTGCGCCCCTTAATTCTCGTCGTGGGTGAGACGCATGCTACCCGTACGTCTGCGGCAGCAAACTGACTGCGATCAATCCGCCAGCCGACGCCGCGCGTGAACGGCAAATAGGTCGTGCAGTCGCCGAAATGCCCTTACTGCCACCGATTAACCCGGAGGAGTCCATACCTTCTCTGCCTCCAGGGGAGAGAGGGAAAGAGACAATCGCTCAGCCGATCTCGTCGCGCAGAATCCCGAGCTCGGCCAGCGCGGCCGCTGTCAGGACCGCGGGAGATCGCCAGCGGCCTCACCCGGCTGCGCTGCGACATTAGGATGCAGGTGCGGGGATGCAACTGCGACGGCGGGACCCGCGGCACGGACACATGATCGCGATCAATGGCATGCTTCGAAGAACGCCCTAGCCTGAATCATGGGTACGATGACACACACGAACGGTTCCCGGCGCCCGCCGGCCCGCGAGGGACGGGCGATGAGTGCCGCGCCGCGCTATGAGTTCCTCGATCACACTGGCGACATCCGCATCCGCGCCAACGGCCGCACGCTCGCCGAGCTCTTCGCCAACGCCGGCCACGGCATGATGGCATACCTCTTTGGTGACCGGCTGCCGTGCGACGCCGCGGCGGCGCGGCGGACACGCATCGAGCTTTGCGCCCCCGACCGCGATGCGCTGCTCGTCGACTGGCTGTCGGAGCTGCTGTTCCGCGCCGAGACCACCCCCTGCGCATTCGTCGACTTCCACTTCGAGCGCATTGACGAGACCGCGCTCGCAGCGCAGGCGAGCTGGCTGCCGGCCGAGCCGGTGGAGGAGATCAAGGCCGTGACCTATAACGATCTGCGCATCGCGCAGCGCGACGGCGGCTGGCGCGCCGACGTCGTCTACGATGTCTGAGAGACGATGCGGAGAACGGCGCGATTCGCTGTCCATGGCCGACATTGCCTTCGCGGCCTCCGAGCGCTTGCCGGAATCGCTGCACCGGCCGTGAGGGTCGACGGATCCGCGACATCCCGCGCAGGAGGCGAGGATGAAAAAACTCACCGCTGCCGATTTCGTCGCCGCCGGCCCCGCCACCTGGGAGGTGCCGCGCAGCTTCCGCGAGGACATGCGCGTGCCGGCGCGCGTCTACGGCACGCCGGCGATGCTGGAGGCCATCGTCGCCGACGGCTCGGCGCAGCAGCTCGTCAACGTCGCCACCCTGCCCGGCATCGTGCATTACGCGCTCGCCATGCCGGACATCCACCTCGGCTACGGCTTCCCCATCGGCGGCGTCGCCGCCATCGACCCGCGCGATGGCGTCATCTCGCCGGGCGGAGTGGGCTACGATATCAACTGCGGGGTACGCCTGCTGACCTCTCCGGCCACCGCCGCCGAGATCGGCGACCGCGTGGTCGCACTCGCCAACCAGATCCAACGCGACGTGCCCTCGGGGATCGGCCGCGGCGGACGCCTCGCGCTGGGTGCGGCCGAGATGGACGAGGTGCTCGCACGCGGCGCCCGCTGGGCGGTGGACCGCGATCTCGCGACCGCCGATGATCTGGACCGGCTGGAGGACGGCGGCTGCCTGGCGTGCGCGGATCCGGCGCGGGTGCCCGAGCGCGCCAAGGCGCGCGGCGCCGGGCAGCTCGGCACCATCGGCGCCGGCAACCACTTCATCGAAATCCAGCAGGTGGTCGAGATCTTCGATCCAGAGCGGGCCGAGCGCTTCGGACTGCGCGCGGACCAGGTGACGATCATGGTCCACACCGGCTCGCGCGGGCTCGGCCACCAGACCTGCACCGAGTACGTGCGCGCCATGGACCGCGCGATGAGCCGCTACGGCATCCTGCTCCCCGACCGGCAGCTCGCCTGTGTGCCATTCGACTCGCCCGAGGGTCGCGACTACTTTGCCGCCATGTGCGCCGCCGCCAACTTCGCCTTCGCCAACCGCCAGGTGATCACCCACCGCGTGCGCCATGCCTGGGACCGCATCGTCGGCGGCGTCGGCGGCCTCGAGGTCCTCTACGACGTGTGCCACAACATCGCCAAGCTCGAGCGCCACGACGACCGCGAACTGCTGGTGCACCGCAAGGGCGCAACCCGCGCATTCGCGCCCGGCAACCCGGCCGTGCCCGCGCGCTACCGCGACGCCGGCCAGCCGGTGTTGGTGCCGGGCTCTATGGGCACCGCCTCCTACGTGCTCGCAGGCAGCGAAGGCGCGGCGACCCACAGCTTCGGTTCCTGCTGCCATGGTGCCGGCCGCCGCCTCTCGCGCAGCGGCGCCAAGCGCAGCCTCGACTACAACCGCCTGCGCCGCGAGCTGACCGACTACGGCGTGGTGGTACGCAGCGGCTCGGCCAAGGGCCTGCTGGAGGAGGCGCCGCAGGCGTACAAGGACATCGACGAGGTGATCGAGGTCGTGCACGCCGCGGATCTGGCGCGCAAGGTCGCGCGGCTGCGGCCGCTGGCCGTGATCAAAGGCTGACCGTCCACGGTCGAGCGCACACGGCGAAGCCGAGATCGTGGCGCGGCCCAGCCGCGCGCACGGGTTGCGCTCGGTGCTCATCGATGAGCTTCCACTGTTGATATACCCTGATTGAAACCCCGCGGCCGCCAGCATGCGCTGATCGCAGTCACATCGGATCGCGCTCGCACCGCGTCTGCCGCCCATCGGCGCGCGACTATGATCCAGGTCATCACGCGTGCCGGCGGCGTCCCGTACAGTGCCGCCATCCGCACCCAGGAGGTCCACGCAGCCATGCAGTCAGCGCTACAGATCGCCTTCCGCGGCATGGAGCCATCGCCCGCCATCGAAGCCAAGATTCGCGAGCGCGTGGCACGCCTCGAGCCGCTCTGCGGCGACATCACCAGCTGCCGGGTGGTGGTGGAGAACCCGCACCATCACCAGCACCAGGGCACCCTGTTCCACGTCCGCATCGATCTGCGGGTGCCGGGCGCGGAGCTCGTCTCGAGCCGCAGCCCGGACGCCCACCATGCCCACGAGGACGCCTACGTAGCGCTGCGCGACGCCTTCGACGCGATACGCCGCCAGATCGAGGATTACCAGCGCAAGCGCCGCAACAAGGTCAAGCACCACGAGGCGCCGCCGCACGGGCGCATCGTCGAGCTCGCCGACGACCACGGCCGCATCGAGACCCGCGACGGCCGCATGGTCTACTTCCATCGCAACAGCGTGATCGACGCCGACTTCGAGCGCCTCGACGTCGGCGCCGAGGTGTGGTTCGCTGAGGAGGCGGGCGAGGAAGGCCCTCAGGCAAGCACCGCGCACGTGGTGGGCAAACACCACATCACCGGCTGAGCGCGGAAGGTGAGACGACCATGGCCGATTGGAAAGGCCGCCCCGACAATCGCCCGGTGCGCGAGCGGGTCCACGCCCCCCCCCGAATCCTCCCCGGAGACGGACTCGCCGGCGCACTTCACCCCTTCCCACCGTTTTTCCGGACAGGTGACGCCGTTGCCGCGCCGCTGAGGGCATAGTCCGAACGGAGTCATCGTGCGCCTACCCCGTCTCGTCGCACAGCCCCCGCTGCGGCGGTGCACGGCAGGGTGGCCGTCAGCGGGCCTCGGGCTCAGCCCCTTGTGTATCCAGATGAGAGAAAATCTTCGCGATGACCGCGGGATCCTCGATGCACGCGATGATCCATACCGCCCCACCACAGACCGAACAGGCCTCATCGAGGACATCCCTGTCCCCGACCGCTTCGCAGCAGCCGGCGGCTGTGCCAATCGGCAGTCCCGCCGATTGGTCGATGTCGATGCCGAAAACCCGCTTGAGCCGTTGCGCCCACGTCATCGCGGCTCGGCATTCGACTGCTGTCGGCTCCTCCGGATCCGCTGTCGTGGCACGCTCGTCTCCTCTGCCCCGCCTGGCCGGCGTCACCCGCGCGCGATACTTGCTGTTGGGCGCGAACACACCGTGACACTACACCGGGAGTGAATTTGGACGCACGCAGTGCGTCCGCAGGAGGGG
>JBBDTC010000225.1:0-2027 GCA_040904625.1 Gammaproteobacteria bacterium | reverse complement strand
GGGGGCCGCGCCTCCAATCGGGTCAGGTTCACCCGCGGCTTTGGCACCAGGGCTGCCAGCCGGGCGATGAATTACGCCGGACAGGATACCCGGAGTCACCCGGCGACCTTACCCTCCCCATCGTCGAACCGATCGTCGCACCCCGGCAGCGTCTGCAACGTAAAAACTTTGCGGACCTGATGTGGGCCGACGGCAATGCGGTAGGTAATCGAAGAACCCAGGAGTTGTTCCATCGGCCCGGCCTCAAGGTCATCGCCGACCAGATAGCTGTTCTCCGCGTCGCGTTCCAACAGCCCCTGCCGCTCAAGATGTCGGCCGATACGCCGCGCCAGTGTCGCCGTGAGTTCGGTGAGCTCAGTGCTCGTCGACACCATCGGCGGTGGTGGACCCAAACCTACGGGCGAGATCAACATTGCCTTGATGCAGTCGCTTTCACGCCAGGGCGAGGTGGATCCACTGGTCGAGGACTACGGCCAGGGGATCGTGGACGAGTGCCACCATGTCGGCGCGGTCTCGTTCGACGGGATCCTGAAGTCCGTCAAGGCACGCTACGTCATCGGACTTACCGCCACACCCACTCGCCGTGACAGACAACAGCCGATCATCTTTATGCGGTGTGGGCCGATTCGACATTGCGCAGCACCTCCTGCCAGCGCGCCGCATGATGTCGAGGTCTTTCCGCGATACGCTCCCCAACGAACGCCAATATCAAACGACATCGGGATCCAGGACATATTTCGAACCTTGGCCGATGACCAAGGACGCACGGCCGCAATCGCCGACGAGACGCAACCAGCCGTCGCGGACGGTCGCAAGGTACTGGTGCTGACAGAACGCACCGATCCTCTCGACAGCATCAGGCGCTCGCTGGAGGAACACAATCTGAAACCCTTCGTGCTGCATGGACGCATGTCGAAAAAGCAACGTGCGGATCTGGTTGCCGAACTCGACGCGCTGCCGCCCGACTCGCCGCGGGTCCTGCTTGCGACCGGGCGACTCGTCGGGCAAGGTTTCGACCATCCCCCGCTCGACACTTCAGTCCTGGCCATGCCGGTGTCGTGGAAAGGGACATTACAGCAGTACGCCGGACGCTTGCATCGGGAACATGCCGCCAAGACTGACGTTCGGATCATCGATTTCGTCGATACCGCCCATCCCGCTTTGCTCCGGATGTGGGAGAAGCGCCAGCGCGGCTATCGCGCAATGGGCTACCGCGTGGCAGAACCTTCATCGACGATCTATACGCAAATTGCGTATAGATCGTCGATGAAGCTGGTTTTCCTGGAAACCCCTTTGTTCACGCGGCTCCTCGGCGACTACCTGGCCGGCGAGCGAAAGGTATTGAAGAAAGCTATCCAGGTCGAGTTGGAAGCCAGGAGGCGAAAGCCATGAAGCAAAAGCGCAAGTTGTTCGATGAGCTGATGGAAGGCGTCGATGCCATGCAGAAACAGCGTGAGGGAAAACTCACTCTGCGTTCGCATGAAGTCGAGGACCTCCCTCCGCTCGAAGTGGACGCGGATCTCATCCGCGACATGCGTGAACGAATGAACGTCTCCCGTGCCGTGTTTGCCCGTCGCTTGCGCATATCGACCCGTACCTTGGAAAACTGGGAGCAAGCACGGGCCCGGCCCAATGCTCAGGCCGCGGCATTGATTCTGATGGTGAGGAAGTTTCCCGATACGATTCAAACTTGCGAGCGAGCACGGACAGCAGCTCGTCGAGGATGGGCTTGGAGAACGTGAGTGTGTCCTCGCCTTCAATAATCCTAGCCAGGGCTTGGTCGCCGCGACCGCCCGGCAAGGTCAACGCCGATATGAAGATGTTCGTATCGAAAACGACCTTCACGCGCGGAGATATCGCTCTAGGTGTAAGTGCTGACCGAAACCCGCGACTATTTGCCGCGACTTCCTACCCGTAGAAATTCGTCATAGGAGCCCACCTCAGCAACTGAGTGGGTAAAACGGGGCTTGCGCGGAAGCGGGATGGCGCTGGTCGGGTGACAGCGCTTTGGAATATTGCTAAGACAG
>JBBDTC010000224.1:0-24090 GCA_040904625.1 Gammaproteobacteria bacterium | reverse complement strand
AATAAAGCGGACCGAAGGGAGCCATTCCGCCACAGGACCTCTCCTGCGGGGAGGCTTCTCCGCACCAAGGGCCCACTTCAGTTGCGCAAGCCGGCCTGGCGCAACAAGGGCATGACGCGGTCGGCAAAGTACTCGAGCTCAGGCAGATAATCGAGCCACGACAGGATGAAACCCTCGATGCCCATGCCATGGACATGCAGCATTTGGTCGACCACCTGCTGCGGCGTGCCGACCAGGGGGTAGCCGCCCCATCCGGCGATGAAGCGCTCACCGAGATTGCGCACCGTGTCCTTGTCGCCGAACGAACTCGATTCGATGCCGAGCAGGCTCATGATGTTCTCGGTCGCGACCCAGTCACCGTGGCGCACGATGTTGTCGTAGAGTTCGCGCGCTTCGCGCTCGGTGTCACGGCAGCACACCAGGCCGTAGCTCATCACCCCGACCTCCCGTTTATGAGCGGCGGCACGGCGTTTGAGATCGATAATCTTGCCGCGCGCCTCGTCCTCGGTGGTGATGGTGATGAAGTTGAAATCGACATGACGCGCGGAGAATTCGCGGCCGGCATCGGAACTGCCGGCGTTGACCAGCACCGGAAACGGTTGCTGCACGGGTTTGGGCAGCAGGAAGCCGCCGCGGATGTGATAGTAATCGCCGTCGTGATCGAAATCCTGCTCGGTCCAGGCGCGCTTGATGCACGTCAGCCATTCGTCCGCCATGCGATAACGTTCATCGTGATCGAGCTGGGTGATGCCGAACATCTCGATCTCGGGCCGGAACCAGCCACAGACGACGTTCAACCCGAAACGCCCGGCCGAGATATTGTCGATGGTCGCGGCCTGCTTCGCGGCATACAGCGGGTGCACGGTCGGCACGTGAGAGGTGGCGAAGACCATGATGTTCTCGGTATTGCAGGCCATTGCCGTGGCCCAGGTGAAGACTTCCAGATTGTCGGCATTGAATTGCGTGGTGCCGCCGAAATGCTTCCAGCGGCCGACCGGCACGAGCATTTCGAGACCCGACCGATCGGCGAGCTGACTCAGTTTCACATTGTGGGCATAAGTCGGCTCGAAGCTGGTCGGCGCATGGGTAATGGTGCAGCCGTTGGAACAGTTCTGGCCGAAAATGCCGAGCTTGAGTTTATTGTCGTTGAAGGCCGGTACGTGGCGGCGGCGCCACTCGCGGACGTCATCGGGATGCGTGGGTTGGTAATCGTCGGTCACGTCTCGGTCCCCTGGGAAAGGCGCAAGTTTACACGGCATGCCGCGGCGTGCAGGATGTGCAACCGCGCACACGGAGGCTTCATGGATACGCTGTCCTACCTCGCCTACGGCTCCAATCTGTGGCCGCCGCGGCTGGCCGCACGCGTCGGCCCCGTCGCGACCGTCGACCGAGTGCGGCTCGACGGCTGGGCGCTGTGTTTCGACAAGCGCGGCGCCGACGGCTCGGGCAAATGTACGCTGGAAGCGCGGCCCGGCAGTGTGAGTTATGGTGCCATCTATACCCTGAGCGGCGCAGCCCGCGCGATCCTCGATCGCATCGAGGGCGTCGGCCAGGGTTATCTCGGCCATTGGCTGGAAATCGAGAACCGCGGGCCGTGTTACGTCTATCTCGCCGAAGATCGCTGGCGGCAGCGGGACTTGGCGCCGTTCGACTGGTACAAAGCGCTGGTCCTGGCCGGCGCCCGACAGCATGATTTTCCGCCCGCCTACCTGTCCCAGATTGAGGCAGTCGCGGCAGTGCCCGATGCCGACAGCGTGCGGACAACTCGCAATCAGGGTGAACTCGACGCCCCAAACAAATGAGTTATTCTGGCACGGACCCTAAAAGGAGAAATCCCATGCTCGTCATGATGACCGCCGATCTGGCCAAACCCGAATCTCTGTCCAACCACGAATTCTTCGAAGTCTGGCGCCAGGAATCCGTTGCCGCCATCGAGGCGGTCAAGGCCGGCGCGATCAAGGCGATCTGGAAAGTCGCCGGTCAATACCAGGTGATTGCCGTGATGGAAGTCGACGACGGCGACCAGATCGACGAAATCGTCCACAGCCTGCCAATCTGGAAACTCGGATACGCGCATATCGTGCCTGAGATCAGCTTCAAGACGCTGCGCCCGTACGAGAACTGGGCCAAGCAGCTCGAAACGCTCGCGAAGGGTTGAGCTTCGTGTATAGCGCGGCTGACGTCCCCCGTGCGCGCCGCATGGAATCGCCAGATTTCCCGTTGACCGTGGTTCCCGCGTAATATTTACGCAATCGCGGGAGCGCTCCTGGCTCGTGGGCTTTGGCTCGCCGCGGTTTCGTCCGGCCCAGGCCGACGTGCTGCGCCGGCCGCCCGCACGGTGGGGTAATCTGTAATTCGAGGGAGGTATCACATGTTCGACATGTCCTGGATGAAGCAATGGCAGGACGCGGTGAACAAGAACGGGCCGATGCAGTGGATCGGCAAGCACTTCACCGCCGATCTGCTGTTCGGTTTCGGCGACAAGCAATACGTCGTCAATTTCGACAAGGGCAAACTGGCCGCCATCAGCGACCAGTTGGGCCCGGAAACCTGCTATCAGCTCGCCATCCGCGGGCCGGCCGAAAGCTGGCAGAAATTCTGCGAGCCGGTGCCGCCGCCGATGTACAACGATCTGTGGGCCATGGCGCACCCGTTGCACGGCCGCGTCACGCTCGAGGGGGACCAGATGGTCCTGTGGCAAAACATGCGCGCGCTGATGTGGGCGCTCGATCGCATGCGCGAAATCTGAGCGCGGGGGGAAGTTTCCATGGCAAAGATCGAACCGATTACCGGGCATTACGTCTGGGTTCCCTACGACGGTACCGAGTACCGCATCTTCTACGAAGAAGCCGGCGAAGGGATCCCGATGGTGTGTCTGCATACCGCCGGCACCGATACACGCGAGTGGCGTCATCAACTGTGTGATCCGGCCATCAACAAGAATTTCCGCGTCATTGCGCTCGACCTGCCGCGCCACGGCAAGTCCATCCCGCCCTACGAGTGGTATCAGGAGAACGAGGAGTACAAGCTCACCGCGAAGTTCTATTCGGGGATCTTGATGGCGTTCTGCAAAGAGCTGGAGCTGGACAAGCCGGTCATCATGGGCAGCTCGATGGGCGGCAACATCTGCCTGCACCTCGCCGCGAACTACGAAAACGACGTCCGCGCATTGATCGCGATCGAAGCCTGCGAGCACTCACCGGGTTGGCACCTCGATTGGCTGCGCCATTCGCACATCCACGGCGGAGAGACCTGCGCGCAATCCGTCTACGGCCTGATGGCGCCGCAGAGTCCGGACAAATACCGCTGGGAGACGTGGTGGTATTACTCGCAGGGCGGACCGGGTGTGTTCAAGGGCGACCTGTATTTCTACAGCGTCGACCACGACTTCCGCGGCAAGACGGAGCAACTCTCGGGCAAGGTACCCATGTATTACATGACGGGTGTCTATGATTTCGCCTGTACGCCCGAGATGACCGAGGCTACCGCGCAGAAGACGAAGAACTCCGAATGCATCATCATGGAAGAGATTGGTCACTTCCCGATGAGCGAGAATCCCGAGGTCTTCAATCGCTATCTCATGCCGGTGCTGGACAAAATCCTGGCCCAGAATTGAGGCATTCCAAAGGCCGACCCCGGACTGCTCCGGGATCGGCGCAATAACGACACCCTGCGCCGATTCGCGGCGCGTGGGAGACCTGATTGCTGACGTGGACCGAATTCCGATGTTGAACGAACATGCCGAGACCATCACCCAGATCCGGGATACCGTGGCGAAAGTCTGCGACGAATTTGCCGGTGAATACTGGCGCGCCAAGGACCGCGAGCGGGCCTATCCGACGGAGTTCGTCGACAAGCTGACCGAGCTCGGCCTGCTCGCCTCGCTGATCCCCGAGGAATACGGTGGCAGCGGGCTGCCCATCTCCGTCGGCGCCGAGATCCTCAAGGCCATACACGAGTTCGGCGGTAACGCCGGCGCCTGCCATGCGCAGATGTACACCATGGGCACGGTGCTGCGCCACGGCAGTGCGGCGCAGAAAGAACAGTACCTGCCGGGCATCGCCTCGGGTGAACTCCGCCTGCAGGCCTTCGGCGTCACCGAGCCGACCGCCGGCACCGATACCACCAGCATCTCGACCGTGGCCGTGCGCGACGGTGACCGCTACATCGTCAATGGGCAGAAAGTCTGGACGTCGCGGGCGCTGCAATCGGATTTGATGATCCTGCTGGCGCGCACCACGCCCAAGGAAGAAGTCGTCAAGCGCGCCGATGGCCTGTCGGTGTTTCTGCTCGACATGCGCGAAGCGCGTGATAACGGCATGACCATCAATCCCATCCGCACCATGATCAACCACTCGACGACGGAAATCTTTTTCGACAACGTGCCGGTGCCGGCGGCGAACCTGATCGGCGAGGAAGGCAAGGGCTTTCGCTACATCCTGTCCGGCATGAACGCCGAACGCATTCTGATTGCGGCCGAATGTATCGGCGATGCACGCTGGTTCATCAAGAAGGCGTCGGATTACGCGCGCGAGCGCGTCGTGTTCGGCCGCCCGATCGGACAGAATCAGGGTATCCAGTTCCCGATCGCGCGCGCCTTTGCCCAGACCGAAGCGGCTGAGGCCATACTCGACAAGGCCTGCCGGCTCTACGAGGCCGGCGAGACCACGGGAACCTATGCCAACATGGCCAAGCTCCTCGCTTCGGAAGCTTCCTGGGCTGCGGCCGAGAGCTGCATGCAGACACATGGCGGCTTCGGTGTCGCCGAAGAGTACGACGTCGAGCGCAAATTTCGCGAGACCCGCCTGTATCAGATTGCGCCCATCTCGACCAATCTGATTTTGTCCTATCTCGCGGAGCGTGAGCTCGACCTGCCGCGTTCGTATTGATTGAGGAGGGCTCGATGGCAGCCACCCCTGGCGATAATTCATTACCCCATTTCGACGCCTATATCGGCGGCCGCAAGCGCGCACCGGAATCGGGCGAGTATTTCGAAACCGTCAATCCCTATACCTCGAAGATATGGGCCAGGGTGGCGCGCTGCGGCGCTGCCGAAGCGGCACAGGCGGTCGACGCTGCCCACGAGGCGTTCACGCGCGGCCCCTGGGCGACGATGACGGCCTCCCAGCGCGGTGCACTGCTGCGCCGCTTCGGCGACCTCCTCGCCGAGCACGCCGACGAGCTGGCTGAATACGAGGTGCGCGACAACGGCAAGCTCATCAGCGAGATGGCCGCACAGTGCAACTACCTGCCGCAGTGGTACTACTATTTCGGTGGGCTCGCCGACAAGATCGAAGGTGCGGTCATCCCCATCGACAAGGCCGAGACGTTCAATTTCACGCTGCACGAACCGATTGGCGTAGTTGCCGCGATCACACCGTGGAATTCTCCCCTGCTGCTGCTCTCGTTCAAACTGGCCCCGGCCCTGGCCGCCGGCTGCACAGTGGTGATCAAGCCTTCCGAGTTCACCTCGACTTCGACGCTGCGTTTTGTCGAACTGTTCGGTGAGGCCGGCTTTCCGCCGGGCGTGGTCAACGTGGTCACCGGCTTCGGCGCGGAGGTCGGCAGCGCCCTGGTCGAACATCCCAAGGTCGCCAAGGTCGCCTTTACCGGCGGCTCGGAGACCGGCTCACGGGTCTATCAGGCGGCAGCCAGGAACCTCAAGCGCTGTACGCTCGAACTCGGCGGCAAGTCACCCAACATCGTCTTCGACGACGCCGACATCGACGACGCGGTGAAAGGGGCGATTTCGGGTATCTTCGCCGCCACCGGCCAGACCTGTATCGCCGGATCGCGTCTGCTCGTGCAAAGCGGCATCTACGAGCGCTTCGTCGAACGGCTGGTGGCGTTCGCGAAGACCGCTCGAATGGGCGATCCCATGGACCGCGACACCCAGGTCGGCCCCGTCACCACCCCGCCGCAGTACGAGAAGATCCTCTCCTACATCCAGGTGGCCAGGGACGAAGGCGCGGAACTCCTGCTCGGCGGCGGCGCGGCACGCGGCCAACCGGGCACCGGCGACAGTGAGTATTTCGTCGAACCGACGATCTTCGGCGGGGTAACCAATCAGATGCGGATTGCCCAGGAAGAGGTCTTCGGCCCAGTGCTCTCGATTATCCGCTTCGATACCGACGAGCAGGCCGTCGAGATTGCCAACGACATTGCCTTCGGCCTCGCTGCCGGCGTGTGGACCCAGTCGATCAAACGCGCACTGAAGATATCCAAGGCGATCCGCGCCGGCACGGTGTGGGTCAATACGTATCGCGCGGTCAGCTACATGTCACCGTTCGGCGGTTACAAACAGAGTGGGCTCGGCCGCGAAAACGGCATCGAGGCCATACGCGAGTATCTCGAAACCAAGAGCGTGTGGATTTCGACCGCGGACGACGTGCCCAACCCCTTCGTCATGCGTTGAGGCGGTAACGAAGCTGCCCGGGAGCCCCTATCATGACCGCTGCGCTCGATGATCTGCTGGTGGTGTCGCTCGAACAAGCGGTCGCCGCGCCCTACTGCAGCCGCCTGTTCGCCGAGAGCGGCGCGCGGGTGATCAAACTCGAACGGCCCGCGGGTGATTTCGCCCGCGCCTACGACACCGTCATCGAAGGCGACAGTGCCTACTTCGTGTGGTTGAACGGCGGCAAGGAATCGGTCGCGGTGGATTTGTCCAGCGATGGCGATCGTCGCCTGGTGCAGAACATGCTGGCGCGCGCCGATGTGTTCATCCAGAACCTGCGCCCCGGCGCGGTCGATCGTCTCGGTCTCGGTTTCGACGCTGTTCACGCCCTCAATCCGGCGCTCATCATGTGTTCGATTTCGGGTTACGGCCTGTCGGGTTCGTACGCCGGCATGAAAGCCTACGATGCGTTGATCCAGGCCGAGACCGGCTTGTGCTCGGTGACCGGCCCGCCGGGGCAGCCGTCCAAGGTGGGCGCCTCGATCTGCGATATCGCCACCGGGCTCACGGCCTATGGCGAAATCCTCAAAAGTCTTCACGCGCGCACGCGCGGCGCCGCGGGCACACATGTCGAGGTGTCGTTGTTCGGCACGCTCTCCGAATGGCTGGCCGTGCCGCTGGCTTATCTCGAATACGGCGGCAAGCTGCTCACCGGCACTGGTCTCGACCACGCACAGATTTGTCCCTACGGCGCCTACGCCACCGCCGATGGCCAGATTTTCCTGGTCGTGCAGAACCACCAGGAATGGCTGAATTTGTGCCGCCAGGGACTCGATCGGCCCGATCTGGCCGAGCATGACCTGTATCGAAACAACATGCTGCGGGTCGAGAATCGAGCCAGCCTGCGCATCGAGATCGAATCTGCACTCGGCGCCTACACCAGGGCGGATGCACTGACCAAACTGAAGCAGGCCGGGATCGCCTGCGGCAGCATCAACGATATTGCCGATCTCGGGCGCCACCCGGCACTGCAGCGCCGGATGGTACGCAGTTCGGGGCACGAAGTTTCGCTGGTGCAGCGCGCCGGCGCCGCCGAAGACGTTGCCGTCGTGCCGGATCTGGACGAGCACGGTGCACGCGTGCGCGCGGAGTTTTCCTGAAGGAAGCTCTGCAAAAGTGAGCGAGCATGCCCGGGGGCAAGGCGCGCGGGCGCCGAGGAGCGCAGTTTATGCGGTATAAATGAGCACCGCAGGAGACCGCGCAACGAAGCCAGCGGGCGGCGCAGCCACTTTTGCAGAGTTTCCTGAATGGTGGCCAGTAGTGGCCGCCTGTAACGGCGCACTCTCGAGTACGCCCGCTTATCAATGTCGAGGAGGGGATGATGTATAGAACGATAGTTTGCGCTTTGGGGCTCAGCCTGGCTGCCGGCCCCGCGACCGCGGAACAAGAGAAGTGGTGGCCATCCAAATGGGGCGCCGAGGACACCCTGGGATCGTTCAACATGCTCGGCCCGGAACTCACCCTGAAGGCGGCCAAGCTGATCAAGACCGGCAAGACCTACCGCCTCGGCATCGAGACCAACAGCGCCACACCGGCCTTCCCGCCAAGGACATTCGAGATCCACGTCATCTGGCCGAACCAGTACAGCGGTTCGGCATACGGCGACAACAAATTCAACTTCTTCGACGACATCATATCCGGCTGGATGGGGGTGGGTTCACAGATCGACGGTCTCGGCCATGCGGCGACCGACGGCGTGTTCTACAACGGCTTCCTGGCCAAGGATTTCGCCAAGGTCGACGGCCTGACCAGCATGGGTGTGGAAGACTATCCGCCCATCGTCAGCCGCGGTGTACTGCTCGACATGGCCCGGTGTATGGGCCAGGACATGCTGCCCGAAGGCAAGGCCTTCAACCGCAAGGAGATCATGGCCTGCGAAAAGCAGCTCGGCGTGACCATCGAGAAAGGTGACGTGGTGCTGTTCCATACCGGCTGGATGTCGATCCTGGACAGCGATCCCGAACGCTTCGGCAAGGGCGAACCGGGGCTCGGCGTGGACGGCGCGGAATACCTCGCCGAGAAGGACGTGCTGGCGGTCGGCGCCGATACCTGGGGTGTGGAGGCCATTCCGTTCGAAGACCCGAATATCAAGTACAAGGGCCATCAGATCCTGATCAACTATCACGGCATCTACATGCTCGAGAACATGGACACGCGCGAGCTCGCCGCGGATGAAGCCTACGAGTTCATGTTCGTGCTCGGCCCGGCGCGCATGACCGGTGCGGTGCAGATGATCATCAACCCCATCGCCATCCGTTGATCGCCTGCAGGATGCGGCCCGCTGCGCGGCAGCGGGCCGCACGATCGCCACGCTCGCCCCGGTACGAGGTTACGCTCCAACCATGACCACCCACCATATAGACGGCCCCTATTTCGAAGATTTCTCAGCCGATCAGCATTTCACCGCACCCGCGGTGACCGTGACCGACGGCCACACGGCTTTCTACCAGGCGCTTACCGGGGATCGGCTGCGCCTGCCGCTCGATCGCCACCTCGCGATCCGGGTCACGGGTGACGGCCGCGCACTGGTCCACCCCATGCTCGTGATCAATCTCGTCAACGGGCAGACCACCTATGCGTCGCAACACGTCAAGGGCAATCTCTTCTATCGCGGACTGCTGCTGCAGCAGCCGGTGTTCGTCGGCGATACCTTGACCACGACGACCCGCGTGGTCGGCCTCAAGCAGAACACCGCCAAGCCGGGACGAGCCGCGACCGGCATGGTCGCGCTCGAGATGGAGACGACCAACCAGGACGGCGGCTGTGTGCTGAAGTACTGGCGCTGCCCGATGATCCCCTGCCGCGATAAAAAGGCCGAGACGGGGCACGACGATGCTTTCGACTGGATCCCGGAGCGTCTCGACGACGCCACCCTGCGCGGCGCGCTGCCGGCGGCCTGGGACATCACACCACTGGATCCGGCGTCATTCGCGGTGCCGGCGCCGGCGCTCGCCGCGGGCGATCACGTCGTCATCGAGGCGCAGGACACCGTGACTTGCGCGCCGGAACTGGTCCGCATGACCGGGAATATCGCTTTCGCCCACACCGATGCTTCGCGCAGCTACCTCGGCAAACGGCTGGTCTATGGCGGCCATACCATTTCGCTGGCCCTGGCCCAGGTCGCCCGCGCCATGCCCAACATCGTCACCCTGGTCGGCTGGCAGGGCTGCGACCATCTCGGCCCGGTCCTCGAAGAAGACATCATCCGCAGCGAATTCACGGTCGATACGCGGGCCGAACTCGATCAGGGCGGCGCTCTGTATGAACTCACCGTCCAGACCTGGGCACGGCGGCCCGGCGGTGAGGGGGACTACGAAGAGAGCCGCGTGCTCGATTGGCGTTTGGTGTTGTGGAGTGCTTGAACTGATCATCATTGACCACCGGGGCCGAGTTGGCGGAACAGGCTTTCCGGCGACATGCGGATGGCAGCGCCGGTCGGACAGGAGCGGACGCAGGCCGGACCGCCCTTCAAGTTCATGCACAAATCGCATTTCACCGCTTTTTTCTTGACGTCCGCAGCGTAGTCGGGCGCGCGCTGGCCCGGCGCCGCACCGAGGCCGAACAACAACCACAGCAGCCCGCCGCCGAGCTTGGCGCGTTTCTCGGGCACCATTTTGATGACGCCATAGGGGCAGTTGCGTTCGCAATTGCCGCAACCGATGCAGGTCTCGTTGATGAAGACTTCCCCGTCCGGGCCGCGGGCGATGGCATTCGGCGGACATTCCTTCATGCAATGGGGATGTTCGCAATGACGACAGGCGACCGGAATATGTGCGCGGGCGACGGTCGCACCCGCTGCGCGCTGCATCCGCGAGACGCCGCCATGGGTTTCGGCGCAGGCCACCTCGCAGTTATTGCATTGGATGCAGAGATTTTCGTCGATGACGAGCACATTGGTGGCCTCGCCCAGGCCTTCGCGCAGCAGCGGGTCGATGTCACGCTGCGGAATGGCCCCGCCGACTTCGGCGAGAATGTTCTGCTCGGTGCGGGCAAGCATGGTCTGGCGCATGCCGCCAGCGAACTGGGTGCCGGCAGCGAGCCGCCGCTGCACGCCTGCACGATGCAGCACCAGGACTTCGGATGCGACATTGGCGGTCGCCGTGGCGCTGCGCGGACTCGAATCGAGCAGCGCTATCTCGCCGAAATAATCGCCGGCCGGTACGTAGGCGAGGAAGGACGCTGCATCGCCCGTGCCGCGTGTGATGGTCGCCGAGCCGCTGCGTATGAGATACAGCCCGTCGGCCTCGTCGCCTTCACGGAACATCACCTCACGCGCCTTGTAACGGCGCAGCTCGATGCCGCCCTCGACCAGCTCCGCGACACCCTGCGGCGAAAGTCGCATGTAGGCCATCAAGGCATTGCGCACGAACGCCTGGTCGATCAGCGCGCGCACGGTGTCTGCGGCGCTGATCAGTTTGAGCATGGTGCGACGCGGCGTCTCGACGACCACGCAGTTGTCGGCACCGAGGATGGTTGCGGTGCGCCGGCGACCGCCAATCAAGCCCATTTCGCCGAAGAACTGTCCCTTGGACAACAGGACGCGCCCGCCTTTGGCGCTTTTCCCAGCGTCGCGGGGCGTACTGCCCGAGCCGTCATCGACCAGGTCGATCATCGCGACCCCATCGATCAAGGTGAAGAACGTGTTGGTGTAGTCGTTCTTGCGAAAGATGATGTCACCGGCCGGCACCCGCCTGACGGTACTTTCGAGCAGGACTTCACGTACCTGCAGTCGGGTCATGGCCGCAAACAGCGGCACGTCGCGCATCAAGCGGTCGATCAGCGGCGAGACCTGGGCGGCCGGCCGCCACACGCCCAGGCGCTCGCGCAGGATGGGTTCGTCGACCGGCTCGACGGCGATACCGTTGATGGTGTCGACGACCTCGTAACCTTGATTCATGGCCTGCTTGATCAGCGGATAGCCGCCCAGCGCGCCGACGATGAACAGCCCCGGTATGTTCGATTCGTAGTGTTCGGACAACGCGGGCAAGGCGGTGGGCGCGGCGCTGGAAAACTGCACGCCGAAACTCTCGACCAGCTTGCGCGGTGGCGTGGCACCGAGGCGACCGATGACACGGTGGCAGGCCATCGCGCGTTCGCCGTCTTTGGCGTTGAAGACGAAGCGCAGCGGCGTTTCGCCCTTGGCCTGCTCGATGCGGGCGACCTGCGCAGAGTAATGCAAGGTGATCGCGCCGGCCCGCTCGGTCGCCAACAGCAAAGTGCGATTGCCGTCCTTGCAACTGGCAAACTCCTCGCCGCGGTTGAGCAGGTGCACCGTATTACGCGCCGCCAGGGCGACGGCATTCTCGATGCCGGCATCGCCGGCGCCGACGACGATGATGGTTTCGCCGCAAAACTCGTCCGGATCCGACAGTGTGTACTGCACACCCGGCAAATCCTCCCCCGGCATGCCGAACTTGCGGATATTGCCCTGCAGACCGATCGCCAGGATCACGGCCCTCGCGGTATAGCTCGAGCCGTCGGCACAGGCGACGGTGAATACTGCGCTGTCGGCATCGCGGGCGATGCGTTCCACGCGGCGTTGATAGACGATGCTGATCCCCTGCGCGGCGATCTCCGCGTCCCAGGTCTCGAGTATCTGCTCACGGCGGCCCTCGGCGAAGCTCATTCCGCTGCGCAGCGGGATGATGGCGGGCTCGGCCATGACGAACTTGCCTTTCTGATAGTTGTACAGGGTATCCGAGGGGTGCGGCATGGCTTCGAGCAGCACGTGGCTATTGCCGTGCTGGCAGGCCCGGGACGCAGCAGACAGGCCGCCCGGTCCGGAACCGACGATGACGATGTCGTATTGCGCGCCGGCAGCGCCTTCGAGCAGGGAAGCCGGGGCGGAAGCGGAAACGGCCATCAGGATTCGACCTCGGCGGCGATGAGTTCGCGCAGCTGTGCGAGTTCACGATTGAACGGCTGCGGACGGTAGGCCTCGTCGTCGGCCAGGCTCGCCAACAGGGCTGCCAGCGCGCCTTGCAAGGCCGCGGAGTTGCGCAGCGCACCGTTCGCGACGAGATCGTTGGCCAGGGTCACGATGGCCATGTAGGCCTGCTCAGCGCCCGCGTAATCCGCATAACTCGCGCTCAGCGCCTGCTCGACCAGTTCGCCGAGGATACGCCGCTGCACCGTGGGAGGGAAAGCGGTCTGTTCCCAGCGCGACGGATAGGCCGCAATCCGGCGGGACAACTGCGCCACCCGTTGCAGCGCCGCCGCGCCGTGGCCCGGCGAGTCGCCGGCGATCGCCGCGTGAACCGCCGCCACGTCGGCTTCGAAGGCCGCAGCCTGGTCCGGTTCGACGGCGCGGACGATGGCGCGGAGCATCAGCAGGTGGCTGTCGTCGAGCCGCACTCGGCCCGGTCCGATACCCAGGCGCGGCGACCAGCGCGCTGCGCTCATCGGCCGGTGACAGGCATGACAATCGAAAACCACCAGTTCCGGGAACAGGCCCGCCCTGCCCCGTTCAGGATCGGTCAGCGTATCGAGTTGCAGCTGGGCGGCGATCGCCTGGCCGATGGCCCACAGGCGCACCGGATCATAGTTGCCCTTGCGCCGCACATAGTCCGCGTCGATTGCATAGTGCGCCGGCGCCAGGGTCGTAAAGGTCTTCAGTTCGAACGACAGGCGCGGATGTCCCGCGCCCATCAGACGGTGGGTGACCATGCGCGTGTCGTCACCGAAATGGCAGGACAGGCACAAGCGTGCCAGGTCCCGCGGCCGATGGCTGGGATACATGCCGTTCGCGACATTGTTCTCCGTGGTGGCGCCCGCGTCCGTGTGTGGGCCGATCCAGATCTCGGCCGGACCATGGCAGCCCTCACAGCCGATGCCCTCGGATTGTACGAAGCGTGGCCCGCGCAGGTCTTGCGGTGGATTGTGCGCGTGACAGTCGAGGCAGATCTTCGCGGCGCTCGCCGGCCCGCTCAAGCCCAGATTGCGCACCATGCGTCGCGACACCGCATTGTCGAGCACCGCGTAAGCGCGGGTGTGCTTGTCTTCGCGCAGCCAGGTGCTGTACTCGTTGCGCAGGATGGTGCCGCCGGCCCACGGTGCCACTGAACCGTGGCAGGTCGAGCTCGCGCAGTTGACCGTGCCGATGGTGCGGTGCGGCGACTGATGGGGCAAAGTCGGCTGACTCATGGCCGGCGGCATCCACGCTGCGCACACGAGGCCTGCGGCGAGCAGCGCGATGCGCGCTGGGGAGACTCTGCAAAAGTGAGCGAGCTTCCCTGGCGGTGCCATCCGACGAGAGCTTGAATTCATGCAGGCACCCCTCATGGTTGGTCGCGCGGCACGTAGTCTTCATCGCGCACCTCGTCGCTGACGGTCCACACGCGGCCCTCTGGGTCGGTGTACATCCTGGCCATTTCCGCGGCCGTGAACGGGCGCGAGCCGATACGGCCGAATACGGCAATCTGCCCGCCAGTCTCGTCGACGGCGCGATCGCGGTCGAGGCCCTTCGACAGGGCCAATGCGGGGCTCGCGGTCTTGCGTTCGGCAATCAGCTGCGGCTTCGGCTCGGGTGAGAAGCCATAGAAACGCGGCTGGGTATCCGGCGCGGTGAGCTGGATGACCTTGAGACCATTGACGCCGTCGGCGACGTAGGCGAACAGTGACGCATTGGTCGAGCCGACGACGACGTCGTTGGCGTCATCGAGGGTGCCGCCGGCGTCGAAACGCTGGTAGATCCGCGGGTGCTCGGCCTGCTCGATATCGACGATGACCAGGCCGTCCCTGCCCGCCGCGACGTAAGCATACGTACGGGCCAGGTAGACGCGCCTGGCATCGGCGAGTTCGACCCTGGCCGGCAACAGCACCGGGCGGGCGACCTCGGTGACATCGATGACGTGCAGACCGTCGGCCGCGGTGACATAGAGATAGCGGAACTGCAGCGCACTGGCGCGCGCGCCGGGCAAGGGCACGCTGGCGACCCGACGCGGCGCCAGGGGATCGTCGACATCCACGATCACGACACCGCGCGGCGTCGTGAGGTAGGCGTAGTGACCACCGAGCACGATATGGCTGGCACCGTCGAGCACGCCGTCGGCATTCCAGGTCGCGGCGCGACTGAGAAAATTATTGCGCGGTTCGCCATCGGCAAACGTATCGACGTCGACCACGATCAGGCCTTCCTCGGCATCGCTGATGAAGGCGTAATGGTAGATGGGGTGCACCGGCTGCTCGAGATTGACCTCGCGCATCAACGTTCCCGTATTGCGGTCTGGCGCGATCGGCTGATTGGTCGGCAGCGCCATGCAGGTGGCGTTGCGGCTCGCGACATGCGAATCGTGGCCGAGGGGCGAGAACGGCGCGCTCACGATGCGCTGGGAAACGCCTTTGTTGGCAATCGATGCCGTGTCGTAGACCCGAAACCCGCCCTCGCCTTCGGCGACGAAGAAATATTCGCCGCGCAGCTGGACGCAGCGCGCCGCACCCCGCGTGCGGTGACGGTGCGCCTCCGGCAGCTGGCGCTCGCGGGCGAGGTGGGCGGCATGGAAATCGGGATAGGCGTGGCGCTGCAGGTAACTGCCGATTACGGCCTGCGGCTCATCGAGTTCACTCACTGCCACCCCTTCGATATGCCGTTGTTCGCCGAGCATGGCGTAGCCGCCGATGAAGTTGACGAAATTGGTCCCCTGCAGCAGGAGTTGGGCCATGATGGCGTTGTTGTCATTGGCCGCCGAGACATGGCAGTCGGTGCAGGTCTTGGTTTCCTCCTTGCGCTCGGTGTGCGGGTAATGCGGCGCGAAGGCCTGGCTCGAATAGCCGCTCGCGGCAATCGGCGGCTGCTGGATGTAGATGCGTTCGCGGTTGGCATTCTGCGAGGACAGCACCAGCGCCGAACTCGAGCGGATAGGGGCGATGAGATTGCCCTTGGCCGGGCCGTGGCGACCGAGCTGGAAGACATCGCTGCGCGCTACCTGCACATTGTAGGTGGCATAGTTGCGGGTCTCGCCGCCTTCATAGTGCTTGCGATCGGTCTTCCAGTTGGCCTGGATCGGCAGATGGCAGCCGCCGCAGCTCGTCGTCCAGGACAGATGGCAGGTGTAGCAGAGCATCTTGTCGTCGCCATGCGCCATTGCTTCCACACCCGGTCCCCATTGCCCGCTGCGGCCGGCCTTGCCGGCGGCCATGAGCTTGGCGCGCGCCGCCTTGGCGTTGTACTCGGGATGGCTCTTGTTGACGCTGTCCCGCACCAGCGACAACTGCCATTCGCGATCGGCGTGCAGGGCTGAACGTTGATAGAGCGCCCCGTCGCGCCACTCGAAACGTTTGCGGCCGTCCTGGGTCGTCAGCAGGGACAGATCGCGCCCGCCCGGCGCGGCGGCCGGACCCGAGGTACGTAGATTCGGATAGCGCGTGGCGGTGCCGTGACAATCGGCACAATCGATTTCGATCGCGGACGCGACTTCGCCGTAGATGTGGCCGTTGCCGTGGGTATCCTGGGAGAAGTGACAATCGACGCAATGCATGCCCCGTTCCATGTGGATCGAGGCCAGGTGCACGGCCTTGTCGAACTTGTGCGGATCGTCGTCGGCCACGATGTCGCCGCGGGCATTGAGCAGGGCGCCCTTGCGATTACGTTTGAACACGGCGCGGAAGACCCAGCCGTGGCCGTGGTAGTCGGCGAACTGGGTGTCCTGCAGCTGCGGATTGAGTGCCGCGATGTCGGCCAGGTAGTCCGCATCGGACCACTTGCCCCGGATCGCCGCCTCTTCCGGATTGCGCTCGTTGATCGCGCGGATGTCTGCGTCGGTCGGATATTTCTGCTGCTCTGGCCACAGATAAGGGGCATCGGCTTCGTAGTCGCTCTGGATGTAGCCGTAGTAGGAGTTGAGATAGATGTTCGGCTGATGCATGTGGCAGACCATGCATTGCGAGGACGGGATCGCACGGGTGAACTCGTGGCGCAGCGGGTGGCCGGCCTCTTCGCGCGGGATGGTCGGGTCGACGCTGCGGCTGTGGCCGCGATTGCCGAAGCGCGCATAGCCGCCGGCGTGCAGAGGATCGCGGTCGTTGGCATAGACCGTGTGACAGGCAGTGCAGCCCGAGGAGCGGTAATCGCCGGGATTGTCATTGGTGCCGAGGAACCACAGATGGGGATCGTTGAGCCGGGTCTTGGTCAGATTGATGACCGGCACCGCAACCCGATTGCCGGTGCCCGGACCGCGGTTGGATTGTTTGAGATCGGGGCGTCCGGGTTCGTCGAGGCGCTGCAACTGGCCGGTGACATTGGGCAGGCCGACTTCGGGAAAGATGCTGTTGATGACGCGCCCGCCGCGCTCGAACACGCGGAACACATCGGCCGGCGGCACGGTTTCCCAGGCCGGCAGTGGGTAGAGCTGGTCGAGTATACCCTTGGCGTGGAAGAGTGCGTCGTCGACCTGCAGCGGGTTCTTGATCGTCGCCGCCGTGCCGTCGGGCAGATAGGCCTCGCCGAGAATGTAACGTTTGTAGGGCAGGATGCCGTTGTTGTAGGCCGCCCCGCCCCACAGCATCGCCGAGGTGCTCATGAGGCTGCGCTCCTGGGCCTGGATGATGGGCAGATGGCAGGCGCCGCAGGCATCGCGCGCGACGCGCAGATCGCCCGGATTGATGAAACGGATGAAGGCCGGATGCTCGCGGTTCAGACGCGCATAGGAGCCGACCGGGTTGGCCGAGGACAAAGGATCCCAGTACGCCGTGTCGCGCGGCAGCACGTGAGCCGCCGCAAGGGCCTCGCGGTAGGCGGCGTCGTCATGGCCGCGACCGGGGCTCGCATGGACCACGCCGGCATCGCCGCCGTGACAATCGGTGCAGCCGAGGACGACGCCGGGATTGGCGTGCATGGTGGGCTGATCGGTGCGTTCGTGGCAGCTCAGACAGCCGTGCGATTTGTCCATGGCGGCGGCGCGGCTCTGCTGCGCCGGCGCCGCCGGCGCCATGACGTAATCGCGCTCGACCAGCGTAGCCTGTTCGGCCGCCGCCAGCGGCAGCGAGACCAGCAGCAGCAGCGCAACGGTACTCGACAACCCGGTCTGCCGTGAGCGCGTGCCGGCAGCGGACGGGCGCTGGCTGTGGCGGCAATGTCGGGCGAGATGCATGGCGTGCTCAGAAAGCCAGAATGGCATTGGCAAAGGTGGAATATAACGGCCCCTGATCGGGGCCGTAGAGATCACGCAGGCCGCGGCCGGGAACGAGCATGCTGCCCGAAGCGTTGAGGACCACGTTCTGATTCTGGAACGGCCGGAACTGCAGTCCGATGGCGAGATCAGTGCCGATTTCACGGTGGGGATCGCGTTCCTGGCGCAATACGCCGAGCACGGTGGTGTTCATGAAGCGCAGATAGGAGGCGTTGACGGTCACCCGCAGCTGCGGCAACACATCGAAATCGGCGCCCACCCCATAGAGTTGCAGGCCGGGATTGATGAAATTCGACTGGCCCTGCTCGCGCGAGGAGCGCAGCGACGGCAGGATGCCGTTGCGGCCGGAAAACGCGACCGCGCCGCCGCCGATCAAGGGAATGCCCTGGCGAATGAAATAGGCCGTATCGGCACCGGCGAACTGGGGCGCTTCGAAAATCGCATCGAAGCCGTTGGCGTCGCCGTCGAAAGGATCGCTGTCGCCGCTGGCGAACAGGAGATTGGCGCGCAGCCGAATCCAGTCGAAATCGCGCGAAATCTCGCTGGCATGAAAGCCGGCGAAGATGCGCTGTGCGCGGCCGGCAATCGGATGGCGATCGTCACGGCCCAGCGCGAGGTAAGTCGAAGTGCTCAGATTGAGGCGCAGGCGGTCCCACAGCCAGAACAGATGGCCGTCACCCGAAAAACCGAAATAGGTCACGTAATAGGCATGTGGCTGGACGTCGCCGACCAGGGCCGGCCGGACCAGGAAGCCGTTGGTGTCATAGTGATCGCGGGTCTCGCGGTTGCGGTTATGCAGTACCGTGCCTTGCACAGTGAAGCCCAGTATCGGGAAATCCTGAAAATAGACGTTGGCGAGATAGGTGTCGTCGTGACGCGGGGTCTTGAAAATCGTGTTCAAGCCGCTGTTGGTGTCTTTTTCCAGACGCCGGAACCAGGCCAGGTTGTATTGCAGGCGATTGTTCAGGCGATTGCCGAACAAGCGTACGCCCAGCGCCTGGTCGAGAAACAGGAAGCCGCGGAAATCGCTGGTGAAAGGCTGGATGCCGACGCGAATGGAATCGAAATCGTAGCGATCGGAGACGTTGCGCAGATGATAGTCGTAGAAGAATTCCTGGATACCGACGAACTCGTCCTGCCGCCCCCGGCCGCGCGTGGGGTCGATGCGCAGCACACCGGCTTCGCTGGCGCGCGCATGATTGTAGTTGAAGGCCGACAGGATACGGAATTCCCAATCCGGTGGACGATACGTGGTGTTGCCGCGGACGACCGAGAAACCGGCCAGCAGTGTGGTGGCGACGACGTGCTGCTGGCGGCGCCCGAAGATGTCGTTGGCGCCGGGCCGAAAGGAGACGGCCTGCGGTACCGGATTGGGCAGCGTGCGGTATTCGAACAGGGTGTCCGATACCGCGATGCCGTTGAAGAAGATATCCGGGCCGAAGCGGGTCAGCGGCAGATCGCCCTTGAGGACATTCTGGTTATAGGGGTCGAACCAGGGAAAGCCGAACCCCAGTGCTTGCATGATGCGCCAGCGATCCGGCAGCGGGACCGATTCGCGCGGTAGATTCGGCGCCGGGGGCGAAACTTGACTGGGATCGATGAGCGGCAGAACGGGCGCCCTGACGGTACTGCCCCCGGGCCGCGCGACACCCAGCGGGGATGACTCGGGCAGAGCGGCATCGAGGGCGGGCATGAGCGACGGCGCGACGCCG
This sequence comes from Gammaproteobacteria bacterium, assembly GCA_040904625.1. GTDB lineage: Bacteria > Pseudomonadota > Gammaproteobacteria > JACKNG01. The sequence continues at coordinate 4,798 of JBBDTC010000224.1, read as the reverse complement.
TCCAATAGCTCGACGGTAGCCTGGTCATAGGCGCCGCGTTCACGCAATACCCAGCCCACCGCCCGCGGGGTGGTGCCGTAGCGAACCCGGAACCAGTCACCCTCGCGCGCGAGCACGGGCAGTTGCCGGCCGCGCTCGACTTCGGCCAGCGCCCGGGCCTCGCGCTGCGGCGCGGCGCGCACGACGATGCGCGCGGCCAACACCTGCACGCGCTCGGCGACCGGCTGCGGCGCAGCCGGCGCCTGCATCGGCGCATCGTCGGCCAGTGTCGACACCCCCCACATCACCAGGGCGGCGCCAACAAGCGAGCGCCGTAACATACGGCGGGCCCTGAGGACCTTGGCGGTGGTGGCGGACACCATCGTTCAGATCCCGTCGCAGACCCGTTGCTGATTGCTGCTGACAAACGGGCTCTGAGGGCATTGCACGTAGCGCAGACCCGCCTGATCGGCGCGGCGCTGTGGCGGCGCATGACCAATGCGGCCGCGCACCACCGCGCTACGGCTCGCCCGCTGCAGACCGAGGAAAGCGACCATGTCATCCTGGTCGACACCATCACCGGAGACGCCGATCGCCCCGACCACGCGATTGCCCCGATAGATGGGCATGCCACCCGGGAAGATCTGCATGCCATTGTCGAGCCCGAGCGGACGGATGGTACAGCTGCGCAGTGGCCGGGTCGGACTGATCGCCGACCGCAGTACCCGTTGCTGGACCAGGTCGAGCTGCAACCCGACATTGAACGGGCTCCAGGTGGAGCCGTTCGACAGGGGCCCCGGACGGCGCCCGTCGATACCATCGGGAAAATTGGGCCGGGCGAGGTTGCCGATGCTGCGCGTGCTGAAGGCAGTGCCGTTCAGCACATTGCCGAGCAATTGGCGGGTGGCGTTGACCCGCCCGGCGCCCCCGGGAATGCGGATCCCGGCGATACCGTGCGCCGGCACCCGGTTGAGGCGGGCGGCGCTGTCGGGGCGCGAGAAGAAGGTCGCCGTCCGTGCTTTCTGCACCGCCACATCGATACCGAACAGCGGTGCGTCGGCGGAGCGGGCGAGTCCGAGAATGCGGCCGTTGGCATCGACCACCGTCACCGAAACCTGGGCGCGCGCGTTGCGCGGATTGCGGATTTGCGTGCGCGTCTGGTTGGCAACACCGAGTGCCTGCTGCAGGATTTCGTTGACCACCGCGCGCGACAAGCCGGTACTGGCCGCGGCCGAACGGGCCGGATAGCGGTTGGCGCCGCGCCCGTTCTCGAGGATGAACGCACCGCGTCGGGCCAGCGCCGTGCTGGCGTTGCGCGCATTGGCCCGGATCAGGCCCGAACCGATGCGTCCGATGATGCGCCCGCTCTTGGGCCGTGCCGTGGTATAGCCGGCCACGGCGATCGGTTTGGCGCGCAGCGGGGTGCGGCGCGAGACGCGCGGGATCTGCCGATCAGAGGAGGAATACGGCAACCTGAGACCGGCAACCGTGATCCGATCGGCGCGGATCGCTGGCGCTGCCCGGTAGCCGGTGGCCGCCGCCAAGGCAATGCGCTCCTCGAGATCGGCCCGCGGCCGGCGCGGATTGAGGTCGAGGCCGTAAGTCGATCGCGCGCCGGCGACGATGCCGACACCGCCGACGACCTGGCCGCGCTTGTAGAGCGGGAAACCGCCCGGATCGGCGGCGAGACCCAGGGGGGAACGACGCGGCCCGATGGTGGTCCGCGCCCCTGGATTGCGGGTCTGCACGACATCGCCGCAGGGCAGTTGGCTGAACTGGACACCGAACAGGGGGCCGCCGGGCGTGAAGCGCACCCCCGGTGCAAAATGATTCTGGATGATATAGCCGGCCGTGCGCGTACTGAACGCATTGCCGGACGACGACAGGTAGGCACCGGTGACGGCCTTGGCGATCGCCGCCAGGGCGGCGAGGTCGAGCCCGGTCGCGCTGCTCGAGATTTTTTCCAGTCCCCCTCTCACCGGCAGCCCGCTGGCCAGGGTGACGACACTGGCTCCGCCCCGGCGATAGACCCCCAGCACATTACCGACACGGTCGACGACGGCGACGGTGTAGCGGCTCTGGCCCAGGGTTTGCGCCGCCTGCTCGGCTTGCCCGGCGATGCGCCTGACATCGGCGACGGTCAGATTGCGGGCTTCGAGCGGCGCCGCGGTGGCGAGGGCGAGCACGCAGACGATGCCGGCCAGGGTCCTGACGCCGCTCATGAGCCGGCCGCCCGCATCGCGGTGGCGGGACGGGCGCTGGGCAGGCGGCCGGGTAAATGGAAGCCATGGCACAGTCCGCAATCGGAGGTCACCTGCAGCGGGCTGGGTTGGCTGCCGGCATGGCAGTCGCGGCAAATCTCGATACGGGGCATGAGTACCTCCTCGGCATGCGCAGAGCGCGCCGCGTCATGGCAGTCCGTACAGGGCTGCTGGTGGTGTGAGCGATGATCGAAGGCAGACTGCGGCATCCAGGCATGTGCAGGGTCGATCGGCGCTATGCGCCAATCCGGCATGGCCGTCGCGTCCGGCGGGCCCTCTGCGCTGCGGGAAACGACATGGCACACGGTGCAGGACGTCTCCTCGAACAAGCGCACGGCCGCCGCCCGGGCACGCTGCGCGTGGTCGGGTAAGGATCGTTTGGAACCAGCGACGGCGCGCGCGCCCTGCCCGGGGCGCTGTACGCCGAGCGCCGGCGCGGACCTGGTGGCACTGCCCCGCTCGCCGGCCAATTGCAGATAGGCATAGAACTCACGCACGCTTGCGACCACCTCAGTGACCGGGCCGTGCGGGACCTCCCGGTCCGACAATGCCGGCTCGAGCGCAAGAGCATGACACTGTTGACAATGCTCGCGCATGGTCGTGGGACGGAAACCCAGGCCGACGGCAGAGGGTACGTGACAATCGGCACAGTCGAGGCGGACGCGCCCGTGCGGGCTGTCGATGCCCCTGGCGGCGAGATGGACGTCGTGTGGAAAGCTCAGATTGGTCGGTTCGCGCAGCGGCGCCGCCGGCTGCAGCCGCACGCGCTCGAGTTCCGGATCGTCGGCGGCGCGGCGTATCTGGACGCGGAATTCGGGGTGATCGGCAGCGAAATCGGTGACGTTGGCGCTGCTGCTCGCAGGCGCATGGCGGCGGATGTCGGCATGACACGACGCACATTCGGCGCCGAGGTAGTGACGGTTCTGCTCGGCGAGTCCGAATACGCCCCGGTGATCGCGGTGACAGCTGGCACAACGCACATCGGTCAGGCCGGGTACGCTGGCGTGCTGCAGGGGGTCGACATGATCGCCGATGCCGGCATGACAACTGCGGCAGGCGCTGTCCTGGACCCGCACGAAGGGGGTGGTATGACACAGCTTGCAGTCGCCCGCCCAGGGGCCGTGCGCCGCGGCGACGCTGCCCGGATCCCAGCTGCGATCGAGGGCGAGCAGCGTCGGCGGCGCCAGGGTCCGCGGTGCAGCCGCCGACAACGCGCTGTGCTCGGGGAACACGGGGCGGCGGTCGAGCACGGCCGCCGTATGGCGCTCGATGACCGGTCTGACGCGCGTTTCGAGTGCCGGCATGCCACGCAGCCAGGACAGCACCGCCGCACCGTGCGAAGACGCCAGCAGCGGCAGGATCAAAAAACCTGCCAGGATGGACAGGAACAGCAACCAGGACAGTGCGCGCCGCCCGCGCGGAGGCCGTTGCAGGCGTTTGATGTCGTCGCTGATGCGATCGCTGCGCGCGCCTGCCACGACGTCACCAGTAGAAGAAGACGGCGACGATATGGGCCAGCAGCGCGGCCAGCAGCGCGAACGACAGCGGCACGTGGAACAGCAACCAGACATCGGTCCAGGCTTTCAGCCGCAGAAAACCGCGCATCTTGCCGAGCTGAGCAAGGCGCTGGAATTGCAGGGCGTAGAGTTCCCGCACCGCCCGCCCCTGGCTGCCGGCGAGGGGTTCCAGCCGGGCCACGGCGCGGCGGGTCGGGCAGGCCATGACATGGCCGCGCAAGCGTCCGCCGAGGCGGCCGACCAGCGGCGCCTGCGCAGAGCGTTCGACCAGTGCCTGGACGGCCGCATCGAGGTCCGCCGCCAGGCGGCGACTCTGCGCATCGATCTCGCGCAAGACCTCAGCATGCTGCTCGAGTGTCCTGCCTTCGAGCAGGCCGCTCATCAGCGCCGGATTACGGAAATAGAGTACGACGCCCCAGATGCCACTCGCGACCACCGCGAGCATCAGCACGTAAGCCGCGGTATGCACGTTCCAGCCGAACTCGAAGCCGGTATGCAGCGTGCCGATGACGACCAGGGCGGCGCCGAGATAGACATGGGCCGAGAGCCAGCCGCGCACGCTGCCGAGGCGCGAACGGTAATCGCGCTTGCGCAGGCCGAAGAGCATCAGCCAGACGATCAGCGCAGCGCCGGCCGTGCCCAGGGTGTAACCGAGCCAGGTCCCGCCGTGCGGCGCGATGGCCGGCGTATGCCAGATATAGGTGCTGATGCTGGCCAGCATCAGCACCGCACTGAGTTTCAGGTAGCGAAAGCTGCCGAGGGTCAGGATGCTGGGTGCGAAAAGCATGCCGGCCCCTCCGACTCGGCTGCAATGGAATCAAGGCATTATAATAGGTATCTCGTGTCGATTACTAACAAATAGTTGCAGCGCAATCGATCGCGCTGCGACGCGCTTCACATTAGGGCCTGTTGATCTTTCATTGTTCCGAACAATGAAAGATAAACAGGCCCTAAAGCGCGGATAGGCCTCCCCGCAGGAGAGGGCCTTTGGCAGAATGGCTCCCTTCGGTCCGCTTTATTTCCGCCAAAGGCCCTCTCCTG
>JBBDTC010000223.1:13946-24146 GCA_040904625.1 Gammaproteobacteria bacterium | reverse complement strand
TGCCGGCCATACCCTGTTCGATGTCTTCCCGGTGGCCGACGGAGGGAAGATAAAAAGCGCCAATTTGCATGAGAGTCTCCCGAGAGCGAAGGTGATGTCCAAGGCGTGGTCACTTGCCGCGCGCTTATCACGAGTGTGGTGTGTCGAACGGACCGTCCAGGCGCACGCGCCCGACGCAGACCACTAGGGTAGCAGGGCAGCGTCGAAACGATGGAGGTCCGTCAACGTTACGGGGCAGCGTATATGCAAATGCCATGCCACTATCGTTTGGATTCGCAAGCTTCTGAATTGCCAGTTATTGTTACGCCCTGGAGTATTTCTAGCGGCAGCGATTGTCACGTAACCGGACAATTGCCATGTCCCGATATGGAACAAAACTGTCCGATTCGCAGTCCGTCGTATGGTGTGTCAACGGACGCGGCGGGGATAATTGGCCGCCCGGCTTGGCGGGTTACCGATCAATCGGGGAGAATCTCATCGCATGCATCACAGCCAACTCGAACGCACCCGCCGCCAGTCGGCGCGGCGCTATCGCGCCGCGGTCGAACGTGCCTGGGAGCATCTGACGCTATCTGGCGAAGTGATCACCACCGATCTGCGCGATCACGTCTCCGAATCCTGGCGCCGCTGTCTGGGCCACGGGGTTTCACCCACCAGTCAGCTGCCGCCTGTGGTTGCTCGCGGCGAAGGTCTCGCCGACATGCGCGAACACAATCGTGAGTTGATGCTTGCGGCGCAGAACACCTGGCGATTGCTGGCCGACATTCTCGCCGATACGCAAAGCATACTGCTGGTTGCCGATCCGCGCGGCGTCGTCCTCGACGTCTCCGGCGATCCGATGGTCGTCGAGCGCGCCCGCGAACTCTACGTGGCGCCGGGCTACAAATGGAGTGAGTCCGCCATCGGGACGAACGCGGTGGGTACCGCGATTGCCACCGAACAGCCGACCGAGGTCTCCAGCGTCGAACATTTCTGCAGCGTGGCCAAGATCTGGGCCTGCGCTGCGGCACCGGTGCGCGACACTGTCGACGGCTCCATGGTCGGGGTCATCGACATCACCACCTTCGATGAAGGCTGGCACGGTCATTCACTCGCGCTTGCCGTGACCACGGCGCACCAGATCGAGCAGACCTTGCAGTCGCGCGATCTGGCGCGCAACGTGCAGTTGCTGCAGTGGTATCAATCGAATCTGCCGCGCTGGTCCAACCATGCCTTGTTGCTGCTCGATCGCAAGGGCCGCATTGTCACCAGCAACGGTCACGCGCAATCCTTGTTTCGTGATCGGCAGCTGGTCGAACACATGGTTCGTGGCGCGCCGCTACTCGCGGTAGGCGGCAGGCGTGTCAGTGAATCGGAGCTCGCGGGATTGCCCCACGGTCTGCGTACCCACGCGCTCGAAGCTTACGGGCATTCCGGTGAATGGGAAGGCGGGTTGTTGGTGCTCGATGCCGTGCGGACCATTGTCCCGGGACAGCGTTGCCTCACCGGCGCGGCCGCTCCCGATGAACCGGTCGCGAATGGCGCCTTTCGAGCCATCGTCGCGCAGAGCGCGGTGATGGAGCAGGTCAAGCAACGCGCCGCGCGGATGGCCGCCGCGTCGGCGCCGGTGCTCATCCTCGGCGACACCGGAACCGGCAAGGAGCTCGTCGCACGTGCCGTGCACGCCGCCTCGGCCGTCGCGTCGGGGCCGTTCGTCGCGGTCAACTGCGGCACGCTGACGCGTGAGCTGGCGGCAAGCCAGCTGCTCGGCTATGAAGCCGGCGCCTTCACCGGCGCAGCGCCGCGCGGCGCTGCAGGCAAGTTCGAGGAAGCGGATGGTGGCACCCTGTTTCTCGATGAAATCGCCGAATTGCCGGCCGAGGTGCAGGTTCACCTCCTGCGCGTGGTCCAGGACGGTATCGTCGTCCGGGTCGGCGGGCACCGTGAGCGCCAGGTCCGGGTGCGTATCGTCGCAGCGACCAATCGCGATCTCGAAGCTGCCGCGGCTGATGGCAGCTTCCGGCCCGATCTGTACTATCGGCTCAAGGTTCTCGCGCTCGAACTGCCGCGCCTGTGCGAACGGCGCGAAGACATTGCCCTGCTTGCCGAGGCCGCCATTGCCGAGTTCAACGAACGCTATGGATTCGGACCCAAGCGCCTGGCGCCCGAACTCCTGGCGCATCTCGAACGGCAGCCCTGGCCCGGCAATGTGCGCCAGCTGCGCGGCGTCATCGAGAGCATGTACGTGATGGCGGCCGACGATCGATTGACACTGCGCGATTTGCCGGTCGAGCCGGGGTCTGCGCCAGCCACGCCGGAACGCTGTGCGCCGGTCGAGTTGAAGACGATGTCGGGGCTAGAGCGCGATGCGATCCTCGCCCACCTCGACGCCCATGCGGGCAACCGTTCGAAGGTCGCTCGCGCGCTCGGCATCAGCCGCAGCACGCTGTATCGCAAGCTGGCCGAGTACGATATCGCCTGATCCGTGCCGACAACCGTTACACTGCGCGCTTACCAGACGCGATGTGACGATGCTGCCCAAACGATTGACCATGAGGCCCGTTCGAACAGCCCGGCTGCGACCAGATTGGTGCAACGGCGTCGCTGCGCGCCAGCGCGCGTTGAGCGCGCGTCGCCGACCATGACACAGCGTAGTCTCCGTGGCCGCGTTGCGGTGGCCGGCATCGGCGAGACCCGCTATTACAAACGCGGCCAGGCGCCACAGGCGGAATTCAGGCTCGCGCTCGATGCGATTATCGAAGCCTGCGCCGATGCCAATATCCACCCGCGTGAGATCGATGGCTTTGCCTCGTTCAGCAACGATCGCAGCGATCCTTCGCGGTTGGCGGCGGCGCTCGGTTGTCGCGAACTGCGTTTCGCCAACATGCAATGGGGCGGCGGCGGTGGCGGTGGCTCAGCGGCCATCGGCAATGCCGCGGCTGCGATCATGAGCGGCATGGCCGAGTGCGTGGTCGTCTTCCGCGCCCTTGCGCAGGGGCAGTACGGCAGATTCGGTCAAGGTGCGCAAACGGCCGCGGTCAGCGGTAATCTCGCGCACACCGTGCCTTACGGTCTGTTGTCACCGGCGCATATGTTCGTCATGAAGTACCGTCGATTCATGCATGAGCACGGCGTCGACCAGGCGGCCTTGCGGGCCATCGCGCTGGCCAGCTACGAACACGCCCAGAGCAATCCACGCGCCGTCATGTACGGCCGTCCGCTCGACGCCGCGACCTATGACGCTTCGCGCTGGATTGTCGAGCCCTGGCATCTCTACGACTGCTGCCTCGAGAACGACGGCGCGGCGGCGCTGGTGCTGGTCTCGGCCGAGCGCGCCCGGGAAATCCCCCACCCGCCCTGCTATCTGCTCGCCGCGGTTGCCGGCAGTCAATACCGCGCCGGGGCGCCGGTGCACAACACACCCGATTACGCGACGTCGAGTTTCAAGACCCTGGCCCCGCGCCTGTACGAGATGGCGCGCATGGGGCCGGCCGACATCGACGTCGTCCAGAGCTATGAGAATTTCACCGGCGGCGTCTTGATGAGTATCGTCGAACACGGCTTCTGCAGGCCGGAAGAAGTCAACGACTTCTTCGTCCCCGACAATCTCCTCGCTCCCGATGGCCAGCTGCCGCTGAACACCAGCGGCGGCAATCTCGCCGAGTGTTACATGCATGGTCTCGGGCTGAATCTCGAAGCGGTGCGCCAGATCCGTCGCACTTCCAGCGCACAGGTGCCGCGCGCGGAAGTCTCGATGGTGATTTCCGGGCCGATGGTGACGCCGGTGTCGAGCTGTATCTTCGGCAGCGAGGCGACCCTGTGAGCGCGCACTATTTGAAGCCGGGGCTGCCGGCACCCGCGCCGACCGACCTCGACCGTCCGTTCTGGAAGGGTCTGCGCGAGCAGCGCCTGCTCGTGCAACGCTGCAAACGCTGCGCGCGCTATCAATGGGGGCCGGAATGGATCTGCCACCGCTGCCTCAACGTCGATCTCGATTTCGTCGACGTCGAGCCGCGCGGGATGCTTTTTTCCCACCAGCGCGTGTGGCATCCGGTACACCCGGCGCTGCGCGAACAGGGTCCCTATGTCATCGTGTTGGTAGAACTGGCCCACGCCGACAACATCCGCCTGGTCGGCAACCTGCTCGGCGACCCCATGCAGGAACTCGTCATCGGCGCCGAGGTAGACGGGGTCTTCGAGCATCACGACGAGGCCGATCCACCCTATTCCCTGTTGCAGTGGGTGTATCGGCGATAAGGGCCCGCCGCAAAATAACTGAACTCTTTGGAACGCCGATCCATCCCGTCTGGCGGCGTTGCTCGTCCGTTGAATAGAACCCCTATTCGCCCTCCTCGCGCCTGGCCAGCCGGGCGCCTCGACGCCCCCAATAGCCCAGTTATCCTGCCACGGACCCTACGCCTTACGCTGCCCGTTCGAAGACCGCGGCGAGGCCCTGGCCGCCGCCGATGCACATGGTCTCCAGTCCGAAGCGGCCGCGGCGGCGCTCGAGCTCGTGCAGCAGGGTGGTCATGATGCGCAAGCCGGTGGCGCCGATGGGGTGGCCGAGGGAGATGCCGCCGCCGTTGACGTTGAGGCGCTCCGGGTCGTGCCAGTCCCAGCCGGCGAGTACACCCAACACCTGCATGGCAAATGCTTCGTTGAGTTCGACCAGATCGAAATCGTCGAATGTCAGACCATTGCGAGCGAGCAATTTGCGCACCGCCGGCACCGGGCCTATGCCCATGGTCGCCGGGTGGCAGCCGGCCGCGGCCCAGCTGTGCAGGTAGGCCATCGGCGTCAGGCCGAGCGCCTCGAGGCAGTCTTCGGCGACGACCAGACAGGCCGCGGCAGCGTCATTCTGTTGACTGGCATTGCCGGCAGTCACGGTGCCGTCTTTCAGCACCGGCCGGAGTCTGGCGAGGGTTTCCACGCTGGTTTCGGGGCGGATGCCCTCGTCGCGCTCGAACAGTATGGCGTCACCCTTGCGCTGCGGCACCGCGACGGGCACGACTTCTGCCGCGAAGCGGCCGGATTCCCAGGCCGCGGCAGCGCGCTGATGGCTGCGCACGGCGAAGGCATCGGCCTCGGCGCGCGTGATGCCGTATTCCTTGCCGACATTCTCGGCCGTCTCGGGCATGCCCGAGATGAAGCCGAAACGCGCCTCCGGCTGCGAGCGTTCGCGCCCACGCTGGAGGCGGTCGTGAAAGGTGACCGAGCCGGCGCGCGATCCCCAGCGCAGGTCGTTGCTGTAATACTCGATGTTGCTCATCGATTCGACGCCGGCGGTGAGCACGACATCGGCGTTGCCCGTCTGCACCAGCATCGCGGCGTCGATGACTGCCTGCAGGCCGGATCCACAGCGCCGATCGAGGGTATATCCGGGCAGTTCCACCGGCAGTTCCGCGGCGAGTGCGGCATAGCGGGCGATGCAGGGTGCTTCGCTCGAGGCATACGACTGGGCGACGACCACTTCGTCGATTTGCCCGGGCTCGACGCCACTGCGTTCGATGACCGCCTGGAAGACCTGTGCCGCCAGCTGATCGGCGGCGAGTGGGCGTAGCGTGCCGCCGAAGCTGCCGACGGCGGTGCGCAAGGGTGAGACGATGGCGGCGCGGCGCATGGAGAGGTTCCTCGTCGTTTATCGATTGGAAAATTCGTGGCTGGCGAACGATCGGATCACCAGGCGGCTTCGAGCAGCGGTAGGACATCCTGTGGGCCGTCGATCGGCCGCGGATTGGTCTTCACCCAGAAATCGAGCATGGCTTCTTCGGCGATGGTCGGCAGCAGATCTCGCGGCACCTCGGCGTCACGCAGGCTGCCCGGCAGCCCGAGACTTGCGACCAGAGCCTGGATCTGGTCGGCCAGGGGGATTGCCGTGTCGCCCATGGCTTCGGCGAGGGCGCGCTGACGCGTCGCATTCACGGCCGCGTTGTAGCGTAATACATGCGGCAGCATGACGCAGGACGTTTCTCCGTGCGCCATGCCGGCGGTGCCGCCGAGCACATGGCCGATGCCGTGGCTGGCGCCGAGATCGACCCCGGTCGCCACGCCTTGGACGGACAACCAGCTGCCGATGAGACACTCCAGGCGGTTGGCGATGTCTTCGGGCTCCTCGCGGCAGCGCGCCAGCGCGCGCGGCAGAATGCGCAACGCATGCAAGGCCGTCGCTTCGACCAGCGGCGTCGCATTGATCGAGCACCACGATTCCACTGCATGATCGACGGCACGAATGCCGGTGCCGAACCACAGCCTGGGCGGGGTGGCGACGGTCATCGCCGCATCGAGCACGACCACGTCGGGTGCCATGCCTGGATGGAACAGGACTTCCTTACGCGGCACGCGTTCGTCGGTGACACCTGCAAAGGCCGTGTATTCACCGGCGGAGAGCGTGGTCGGAATGGCGATGAAGGGTAAGGTAGGGGCGCGCAGCGTCGTGCCGGCGCGTAGCGCGTCGACGCCCTCGACCGTGTCGATATCGTTGACCAGACACAGGGTGGCCGCCTTGATGGCATCGCAAACCGAGCCGCCGCCGAGGCCGACGACCAGATCGGCATTGAAATCCCGCAGCGCCGCGGCGATGCGGATGACGTCGGCGCGCGGAGTGTGCGCACGAACACCGCTGACGACTGTCACGCAGGCGTCACCGAGCGCGGCGGTGACCTGTGCTCCGAGACGCCCGGGGCCGGCGAGACTGGTGTTGGTCACGAAGACGACGCGATGTGCGTCACGGCTTGCGAGGCTTGCATCCAGAGCCTTGGCTGCCGACTGGCCGTAAATGACTTCCTGCGGCGGTGGCGGCGTGTAATGTCCGGTCAGTGGCATGGTGCGCAGGCTCTCCTGTTCAAGTAGCGCGTGGAGTTCGGGGGGGAGTTCGGGGGAGTTCGGGGGACAGTTTACTTATCTTCTCCGCGAGTTCGGGGGGACAGTTTATTTATCTTCTCGACGCGCGGGACAAACGACCCGCTGAAGCTGAGAAGATACGCCGCGGAGTTCGGGGGACAGTTTACTTATCTTCCTCGACGCGCGGGACAAACGACCCGCTGAAGCTGAGAAGATACGTAAACTGTCCTCCGAAATACATCGATTGGAAATCATGCGACCAAGGGCGGCGATTATCGCCAAACCGACGAATCAGCGCAGAGGGTGGTGCTGCGCGCTGTTGGCTGCCTGTTTCTGCCCCGCCGCGGGGCTCTGCGGCGAAATCGACGCGGCCGAGCTGGCGGCGACTTGCCGCACGGCGCAGGCGTCGGCTTTTCACGGTGTGGCCGCGGCAGCCTGCGAATGGTATCTCGACCCTTGCAACGCCTGCGCACCCGATGCGCCGCCGCAACGGTGGTGTGTGCCTGAAGGCACGACCGTCGCGGCCCGCGCTGACCTGTTGTTCGAGCGGATTAGTGCGAACCCCGCCATCGGCGCACAGCCGGCGTCACAGGTCGTCGAAGCACTGCTCGCCACCCATTTTCCGTGCCCGGCACCCCGATACGTCATCGAGGAGAAGTGATGGAAGCGTTCTCGGCCGAGGTCGTCGGTATGGTGTGGGGCTTGCCGCTGGTCGCCGCTCTCGGCCTGGCCGGACTGTATTTCACCGTCATCAGCCGCTTTGTACCATTGCGCCATGCGCGGCACGGTTTCGCGCTCCTCACCGGCCGCTACGATCGCGGTGACGCGCCAGGTGAAATCAGCCACTTCCGTGCGCTCTCCGCCGCGCTCTCCGGCACGATCGGCATGGGCAACATTGCCGGCGTCGCCATCGCCATCGCAGCGGGCGGTTCGGGGGCCGTGTTCTGGATGTGGGTGGCCGGCGCATTCGGCATGGCGACCAAGTTTTTCACCTGCACATTGGCCTGTATGTATCGCAAACCCGATCGGGTCGGGGTCATGCAGGGCGGGCCGATGTATTTCATCGAAGTCGGTCTGGGGCCGCGCTTCAAGCCCCTGGCCATGATGTTCGCGGTATGCGGCCTGGTCGGTTGTCTCGGCGTGTTCCAGTCCAATCAACTCGCCAACCTGATTGCGTCGGAGTGGTCGGTGCCGCCCATCCTGACCGGGCTGCTGGCTATGAGCGTGGTCGGCTACGTGGTCATCGGCGGCACGGTGCGGGTCGGTGGCGTTGCCGGACTGGTCGTGCCGGTCATGTGTGTCGGCTATCTCATCGGCAGTCTGGTCGTGATCGTCGATAATCTCGATCGCGTGCCGCTGGTACTCACTGCCATCGTCCACGGCGCGTTCAGTCCGGAAGCGGGCCTCGGTGGTGCGGCCGGCCTGACGTTCAAGGAAATTCTGGTCACCGGCGTACGCCGCGCTGTGTTTTCCAACGAGGCGGGTATCGGCACGGAGGCCATGGCGCACGGCGCGGCGAAGACCGACGAACCGGTCCGGGAGGGTCTGGTCGCCATGCTCGGGCCGTTCATCGACACCCACGTCGTGTGCACGCTGACGGCGCTGGTCATCCTGACCGCCAGCGTGCCGGCCGCGGACGCCGGTGTGGTGATGACGGCGCAGGCGTTCGAGACCAGCATGCCGGGCGCCGGCGGCACGTTTCTCACCGTCATTTTCGGCGCGTTCGCTTTGACGACGATGATCACCTACGCCTACTACAGTCTGAAATGCGCGCGCTACCTGTTCGGCGAGGCGCGCGGCGGTCATTTCGTGTGGATCTATCTCGCCCTGATCCCGGCGGCCGCGGTATGGAGCCCGACGACGACGGTCAATGTGGTCGACACGGCCTACGCCTTGATGGTCATTCCCAATCTCACCGCGACCGTCCTGCTGGCGCCGAAGGTGCTGGCGGCCATGCAGGACTATTTTCGACGCTACGATGTCGATTGATGCACGCGAGAGTCGTCGGCCAGCCGGCGGCCGTCTGACGATGAAGGCTATGCAGCGGGTGCGGCGCTCCCGCCGCGCCGGCCCGTGCCCTCGGTAACGCTGCACGGTTGCTCGGCGTTCGATGATAAAGTCGCACCCTCGATCCAGGGGCTGAGGGGAGCGCGATGTTGATACTCGAGGGGATACGTGTCGTCGATTTCACCCAATACCTGGCCGGTCCGACAGTCGGGCGGCTGATGGCCGAGATGGGCGCGGAAATCATCAAGGTGGAGCTCGCCCCGGGCGGCGACCCATCGCGCCTGCTGCCAATTTCGGAAGAGGGACGCAGCGGCTATTTCATTCAGCAGAATCGCGGCAAGAAGAGCCTCGCGCTCGACTGGCGTGAGCCTGCGGGCGACGCCGTGGTGCGCGAGCTGATCGCCAAAGCCGACGTCGTGCTGGAGAATTTCGGCCCCGGCGTGATGGAGAAGAAGAAACTGGCCTGGCCCGACGTCCAGGCCATCAATCCGCGCGTCATCATGGCCTCGCTTTCGGCTTACGGGCGCGAGAGCCCGCTTTCGCACAAGACCGGCTACGATTGGGCGGCGCAGGCATTTTCCGGACTGATGCACATGAACGGCGAAGCGGACGGTCCGCCGCTGCCGGTAGGCATCGGTATCGCTGACGTCGGCAGCGGCGTGCATGCCTTTTCCGCCATCGGCTACGCGCTGTTCCATCGCGCCCAAACCGGCCAGGGACAGTGGCTCGACATCGCCATGGTCGATTGCATGTTCCACATGCACGACATCTCCCTGCAGGGCCACACGCTGACTCGAGGGGAGTGGCGCCCGCGCCGGCAAGGCGCTCATCATGAATTGATCGCGCCGTTCGGAGTCTTTGCCGGCCCCGGGGGCTACGTCGTCATCCTCGCCCTGCAGCGACAATGGAAGAATGTCTGTGCGGCCATCGGTCGCCCGGAGCTCGAGCTGGACCCGCGCTACGCTGAGCCCGCCGCCCGCGCCGCGCGCAGCGGCGAATTGAAAGAACTCATCGAGACCTGGATGCTCGGCTTCGCCGACACCGACGCCGTGATCGCGGCCCTCGATGCTCATCGCGTACCCTGTGCGCCGGTAATGGACCCGGTCGATGCCATCACGCACCCCTACTACCAGGCCCGCGGCATGGTCCGCGAGATCGTCGATCCGGTCATGGGATCGTTGGCGGTACCGGGTTTCCCCCTGCGCTTCTCCGTCCAACCCGAACGCCTCGACCTGGTCGCGCCGACGCTCGGCCAGCACAACGCCGAAGTGCTCGAAGGCCTGCTCGGCTATGCGCCCGAACAGGTGGCGGCGCTGACGCGAGAAGGTGTGTTGGTGACGGCCGCGCGATAGCGTAACCGGGTTCCTTTTTTCA
>JBBDTC010000223.1:0-13846 GCA_040904625.1 Gammaproteobacteria bacterium | reverse complement strand
ACCGGGTTCCTTTTTTCAGATGATCGCAAAGCCGGAGACCATCACCTCATGCGAGAACTAATGCGCAAGACCATGGCGGATCAGGCCGCCCTGGTGAAGAAAGGCGAGGTCTCGCCGGCCGAGCTCGTCGACGCCGCCATCGCCGAGATCGAACGCCTCAATCCGACCATCAACGCGGTCGTCATCCCCATGTTCGACCTCGCCCGCGAGGCAGTCGGCCGACTGCGCGGCGATGAACCTTTCTGTGGCGTGCCCATGTTGCTCAAGGATGTCCTCGCCGAATATGCCGGCGCTCCCATGACCGAAGGCTCGCGCTATCTGCAGGGCTATGTTTCGCCGCGCGACTCCGAACTCGTGGCGCGCTTTCGCCGCGCCGGCTTCATCGTTTGCGGCAAGACCAACTCGCCCGAGTTCGCATCCAAACCGACGACCGAGCCGGAACTCTACGGCGCCACCCGCAACCCCTGGGATCTGAGCCGTTCGGCCGGTGGTTCGTCCGGCGGCTCCGGCGCCGCGGTCGCTGCCGGCATGGTATCTGTCGCGCACGCCAACGACGGCGGCGGCTCGACCCGCATCCCGGCCGCCGCCTGCGGTCTGGTCGGTCTCAAGGCGACTCGAGGGCGCAATCCGCTCGGCCCCGATTACGGCGACATCGGCGGCGCCGGTCTGATCAGTGAACACGTGGTCACGCGTAGCGTGCTCGACAATGCGCTGATGCTCGACGTCACCGCGGGTGCCGATCCCGGTGCTCCCTATTACCCGCCGCCGCCCGTGCGACCCTTCGCCGACGAAGTCGGCGCGCCGCCCCGCCGGCTGCGCATCGCCTGGAGCGATGAGCCGGTGCTGCCGACACCGGTGCACGAAGATTGTCGCGCGGCGGTGCAGGACATCGCCGCTGTGTGCGAAGAACTCGGTCATCAGGTCGAGCGAGCCAAACCGCAGGTCGACGCCAGCCGCTTCCAGGAAATTTTCACCACGCTGTGGCTCGGCATGGTGGCGTGGATGGTGCGCGATTGGGAAGCGCGCACCGGGCGACCGCCCGAGCCCGACCAGTTCGAGCGCCATACCTGGAAGATGCTCTCCTTCGACGCCGCCAGGCGGCCCTCCGACTACCTGCTCGCGATCAACGACATGCACCGCTTCGCGCGCCAGGCGGCACCTTTCTGGGACGACTACGATATCTGGCTCACCCCGACCCAGACGCAGCCGCCGGTGCCGCTCGGCTGGTTCGATTTCGACCCCGCTCATCCGCATCAGGCGACCACGCGCATGGAAGAATTTCCACGCTTCACGGCCTTCGCCAATATCACCGGGCAGCCGGCGATTTCCTTGCCGCTGTGTACCACCGCCGCCGGCTTGCCCATCGGTATCCAACTCATCGGGCGCTATGCCGACGAGGCCACCCTGTTTCGCGCAGCCGCCCAGCTCGAAGCGGCACGGCCCTGGGCCTCGCGTTGGCCGTCAACAGCAGCCTGCGGGACTTAGGGCATCGTGACGAGGCGAGTGGGAGAGCGAGGCAAAATGAGCGCGCGTTCGAGGCGAATAGTGGGGCTATTTAACGAGAATGCGCGCTTATTTGGGCCGCTATCCCACCGCCGCAGTAGATGCGGCCTGAGTCCGACAGGCTGCTAGGATGACGGCCGCTCGGCGACTCGGCATCGATGTCGGTGGTACGTTTACCGATGTGCTTGTCGTCGACGACAGCGGCGTCCTCGACAGCTACAAACTGCCGTCGGCCGGGGCTGCCGATTTTGCTGAGGTTTTCTCCGTCGCGGGCCAACAGGATGGCGATGAGGTCTGCTACAGCACGACCGTTGCCCTGAATGCGCTCCTGCGAGGCTTGCTGCCGCCAGTCGGCTTCATCGTCACGGCGGGTTTTCGCGAATTGCTCGAGACCGCGCGCTTGCCGGACACTGCCGGGACCGTCTCGCCCGCGCCATTGCCGCGACGCCTGATCGCGCTCGAACGCGTGCATGAGATCGACGCGCGCATCGATGCCGCCGGCACGGAAGTCCGCGCACTCGATGTCGAGCAGGTGGCGGCGATAGCCCGTGACTTCACCGCGGCCGGCATCGACGTCGTCGGCGTGGCGCTGCTGCACAGCTATCTGGAACCTGCGCATGAGCGGGCGTTGGCGGCGGTATTTGCCGAGGTCGCGCCGCACATCGAAGTGGTGTTGTCGTCTACCGTGTTGCCCGAGCAGAGCGAGTACGAACGCGCACTGGCCACGGCGTTGAACGCGAGCCTGCTGCCGCTGCTCGGCCAGCACCTCGACGAACTACAGCGACATGGGCCACGCCAGAGCCTGTGGGTGATGCAGGCGCAGGGGGGGCTCGCGGCGGCCGCAGCGGTGCGGCAGACGCCCGTCACCACCGCGCTGTCCGGGCCGGCAGCGGCGGTGGTGGGTATGCATAGTCTGGCGGCGCAGGCCGGTTATCGCGATGTCGTCACCCTCGATGTCGGCGGCACCTCGACCGATGTCGCGCTGATCGCCGACGGCCGCTACGGCATGACCACCCACGGCAGCGTGGCGGGCTTTCCGCTGCGCACGCCGCTGCTCGATGTGCTCTCGATCGGCGCCGGCGGCGGTTCGATTGCCTATGCCGCTGCCGATGGCCGCTGGCACGTCGGTCCCGACAGCGCCGCGGCACACCCGGGGCCGGCCTGCTATGGGCGCGGCGGTAGTGTACCCACGTTGACCGATGCGCAACTGTTCCTCGGCCGCTTGCCGCCAGCGCTGCTCGGCGGCAGCCTGCCGCTCGATCGCGCGTGCGCCGAACGGGCGCTGACGGTGCTCGGCCGCGACCGCGGGTTCGATGCGCAGACCACTGCGCGCGGCATTCTCGCCATCGCCAGCCATGCCATGTGCGGCGCGATTCGCCGGGTATGCGTTCGCCGCGGCCACGACCCGGCAGCACAGGTGCTGTTCGCCATGGGCGGAGCAGGGCCTCTGCATGGTGCCGAACTCGCCGATCTGCTCGGCATGGTCACTGTAGTCATCCCGCCGCAGCCCGGACTCGCTGCCGCCTACGGTGTGCTGGTCGCCGATGTCTCGCGCGACTTCGTCAGCCCTGTGGGTGTCGTCCATGATGCGCTCGAAAGCGCCGTGCTGGCGCGCACGCTGGCCGAACTCGAAGCGGCCGGCCAAGCCTGGCTCGCGGTGAGCGGGGGCGATTTCGAGGCCTGTGTCATCGAGCACAAACTCGATCTGCGGTATGCCGGCATGAGCCATACGATGAGCGTGGTGTGTCCGCGTACGGATAGGCAGGCGTTAATCGAGGCCACCATCAGCCGCTTTCACGACGAATTCGAACGCCTCGCCGGACGTTCCTGGCGCGACCGCGAACAGGTCGAGGTGGTCAACGCACGAGTCACCGCGCACGGCTGCCGCGAGCGCCCGGCATTGGTGCAAAGCCCTGCGGCTGCCCACGCTGAAGGCCGGCCGCGTGGTTTGCGCGAGGTCGATTTCCTCGGCCATCGCGGTGCGGTGGAAAGTGCTGTTTACAGTCGCGCTGCACTGGCACAGGGTCAGTGCATAAGCGGCCCGGCCGTGATCGAACAACACGAATCGACCACACTCGTTCCACCAGCGTGGCAGGCCACGGTCGATCGCTGCGGCAACCTCGTCCTCGCTCGCGTCGCCGTCCACGGTTGACCTGCGGCCCTGCAGGTAGGCGATACTGCAGGCGATGAATCGAATCACCAGAGAAGGACGAAATGCATGGCGTGGCGACTCGCGGTCGATATCGGCGGTACTTTCACGGACATCGTCGCGCTCGAAGAGGGCTCCGGCGAAATCCATCTGGCCAAGGTGCCGAGTACGCCTTCCGATCCCGCCAACGGTTTCATCGACGGCATCGATCATCTGGTCGCCGCGGCTGGCATTGCGCCGGCCGACGTCGCTGCCGTGTTCCACGGCACGACCGTCGCCACCAATGCGATTCTCGAGCGCAAGTATTCGCGGCTCGGGCTGGTCATCACGCGCGGCTATCGCGAAGCGCTGGAGGTTGCGCGGCAGACAGTGCCGGGCGAATTCGGTGATATCACCTGGTGGGTCAAGCCCGAGCGCGTGGTACCGCTCGAACTCGTGCGTGAAGCCGCTGGGCGCCTCGATGTCGGCGGCGACGAGACTGCGCCCATCGATGCCGATGAAGTGCGTGCCATCGCGCGTGAGTTCCAGGCCCTGGGGGTCGACGCGATTGCCGTCTCGCTACTGCACTCCTACCGCAATCCCGTGCACGAGGAGGCGGTGCGTGCGCTGATCCGGGAGGTCTATCCGGATTGCTTCATCTCCATTTCCTCGGACATCCTGCGCGAGTACCGCGAATACGAACGCACCAACACCACATGCCTCAATACCGCCTTGATGCCGCTGTTGTCGCGCTATCATGACAAGCTCGAGCAGCACCTGCGTGCGCAGGACATCAAGGCGCCCTTCTACATCATGCGTTCGAGCGGCGGACTCGCGCAGGCCGAGGAGATTTCGCGCCTGCCGATCGCCGCCGCGCTGTCCGGGCCCGCGGCCGGGGTCATCGCCGCCTGTCATTTTGGCGCCTTGTCCGGCTTCCCTAATATCATCTGCTTTGATGTCGGCGGCACCTCGGCCGACATCTGCCTGGTCGAGGACGGCGCGCCGCGCATGCTGACCGAGGGCCGGGTCGACATCTACGACGTCAAGACGCCCATGATCGACATCCACACGGTCGGCGCCGGCGGCGGCTCCATCGCCTGGCTGGCCGGGGGCCGCAGTCTCAAGGTCGGCCCCGACAGTGCCGGCGCCCAGCCCGGCCCGGCCTGTTACGGGCGCGGCGGTGAAGTGCCGACCGTGACCGATGCCAATGTCGTGCTCGGCCGTCTGACCACGGCGCTGGCCGGTGGCGGGGTGAGCCTGGATACGGCGCGGGCGGCGGCGGTGGTCGAGCCCATCGCGCAGGCGCTCGAACTCGGTCTCGAAGACGCCGCCGACGGTATTCTGCGCATCGCCATCGAGAACATGGCAGCCGGAATCCGTACCGTCTCGGTCAAGCGCGGCCGCGACCCGCGCGACTATGCGCTCGTCGCCTTCGGTGGAGCGGGCCCGCTGCACGCCTGCTATCTCGCCGACTGGCTGGGCATGCGCCAGGTTCTCATCCCGCCCAGCCCCGGCGTGACTTCGGCCTACGGTCTGCTGCTGACCGACGTGCGCATCGATCTCGTGCATACCGATGTGCAGCGTGAGGACGAGCTCGACCGCAAGCGGATCGGTGCGACCTACGCCGAACTCGAAGCCGAGGTCGGACGGCGCCTGGCGGGCGAGGGCTTCAGCGGCGCGCGGGCCGAACTCAGCCGCTTTCTCGATCTTCGCTACGGCGGGCAGGCTTACGAGATCCGCGTGCCGCTGACCGTCGATGCGACGGCCGGCAGTGCGCCGCTCGATCGCGCGATAGCCGCCTTTCATGCGGCGCATCGCGATCTCTACGGTTATTCCTACGAAGGCCGCGAACCGGTCGAGCTGGTCAACGTCGGCGTGACCGGGCTCGGCCTGCTCGAACGACCGCGGATCCCGGCCATCGCCGCGGGGAACGGCGATGCCGGCGCCGCGCTGCGTACCCACGCCGAAGTGTGGTTTCCACAGAGCCGCGGCAAGGTGAGCTGCCCGGTCTACGTGCGCGAGCACCTGCGCGCCGGCGACCGGATTACCGGGCCGGCCATCGTCGAGCAATATGACTCGACCACGGTGGTGAACCCGGGCTGGCTCGGTCGCCTCGATCAATGGGGCAGCCTGGTGTTGTCCCGCGAAGAGTAACAGTGACATGGGAGAGAGCATGAGCGGGACCGAACAGTTCGCGCAGACCTATTACGACAAGGCCGATGAAGAAGCGGCTTTCCGCGATTACGCGCCGTTCCGCTACGGCCAGATCGAGCACGACGAGGCTTATCTCGCGCGGATCGCCGCGCGCCGGGAGACGCTCGATCCGATCCTGATCGATATCGTCGACGGCGGCATCGAGGCAGCGGTGATGGAAGCCGAGGCCGCGGTCGAACGTACCGCGCGTTCGACCATCATTCGCGAGCAGCATGATTACCGCGCATCGCTCAATACGCTCGATTGCCTGTCGGTATCACGGGTGTCATGGGCGGCGACGGCCGATCCTATTCGCATGAAATTTCCGCTGGATAAGATTCGGCCCGGTGACGTGTTCATCTATAACGATGTCTACGAATCCGCCGGCACTATCGGTCATCTGCCCGATTACTGCGTCGTCACGCCGATTTTCTTTGCTGAACGTCTGATCGGCTTCGCCCAGATCTTCGGCCATGTCAGCGATGTCGGCGGTCGCATGGCGGGCTCGTGGCCGAATACCTCGCAGAGTATTTTCGAGGAAGGCACGCTGTGCCCGCCGGTCAAGCTCTATGCCGCGGGAGAATTGAACGACGCCCTTTACGACGTCATCCTGCGCAATTCCCGTTTTCCTGACGATCTGCGCGGTGACATCGATGCCTTCGTCGGCGCCAATGAGATCATTCGCCGTCGCGTAGTCGAACTCTGTGATCGTTTCGGTGTCGATGAGGTCGAGGCATCGTTCTACGCCATCATCGCGCGCTGTGCGGAGGTGGTGCGCGAGAAGGGCCTGCCGTTCTTTCCCGAGGGCGAGTACATCGGCGAGGATTTCATCGAGAATGACGGCCTGAGCCTGGACCGCCCGGTCAAGATGCGCATCACCATGCGCAAGTACCCGGAAAAAATGATCCTCGATTTCGACGGTACCGCGCCGCAGGCGCGCGGCCCCATCAACTGGCCGCTGGACGGCCGCCATTACTCGAAATGGCTGGGCGCGTTCTTCAAGGCCCAGATCCCGGGCATCATCATCAATGAAGGCGTCACCGATGTCTTCCGCTGCCGCATCCCCAGGCGCACCATCCTCAGTTCGGAATTCCCGGCGCCGGTGGTCTCGCGCATGACCTGCATGCTGCGCATGATCAGCGCCTACACGGTGGCGCTGGCCAAGGCCTTCAAAGGCCAGGTCGTCGCCGACATGCAGAACATCCAGATCTACGGGCTCTACGGCCAGGATCTGGCCGGCAAGCTGTTCCTGATGCGTGAGATTTTCGGCGCCGGCTCCGGCGCGCGCCCGCATGCCGACGGCACCGATGCGGTCGATCTCGTGCCCTATTCGAAAAATCTGCCGGCCGAGTTCATCGAGCAGCGCTTCCCGGTCACGGTCGAACGGGTCGGGCTCGCCATTGATTCCGGTGGCCCGGGCAAGTACCGCGGCGGTCTGGGGTACGTCAAGGAACTGCGTACGCTGGTCGACGGCCATTACACCACGGTCACCGAGCGTACCGCCTTCGCCTGCATCGGCATCAACGGCGGCCGCTGGGGCGCACCTGGCGGGTCGGTCAAGAATCCGGATACGTCTGACGAAGAACACGTTTTCTTCAGCCGCGATGCGGTGCCGGTCAAGGCCGGCGATCTGATTCGCTTGATAACACCCGGCGGCGGCGGCTGGGGCGACCCACTCGAGCGCGATGTGGAAGCCGTGCGCATGGACGTCGTGCGCCGCCTGGTTTCGCCGGCGAGCGCGGAGCGCGATTACGGGGTGGTAATGGATGCGGCCGCGCACGCCGTCGACCCCGCTGCGACGGAACGCCTGCGCAAGGAGATTGCCGCAAGGCGCGGTCCGCCCAAGCTCATCGATCGCGGGCCTTATGCCGAGACCCTGATCAAGCAGGGCCTCCTCGAAGTGAGCGATCCCGAGCTCGAATGCCTCGACTGCGCCGACGACGCCGTACTCGAGCACTACTGGAAGGGCTTGTACAAGTACACCGCCCGACCGGACGGTGCGTGAGGTCGACGGGGCGGGCTCGATTGACATCGAGAGCCGCCTGACGAAGAGCGTGTTTACTAAGGGTCCGTCCCAGAATAACTCGGCTGTATGGGGCGTTGAGGCGCCCGGCTGGCAAGGCGCGAGGAGGGCGAATAGTGGTTCTATTCAACTGACGAGCAACACCGCCAGACGGGATGGATCGGCGTTCCAGATCGTTCAGTTATTTTGCGGTGGGCCCTAAGGATCCGCTGCGAAGCAATTCTCGCGGGTGCCGGGCAAGGCGTAGGGGAGCACCTCGAGAATGACTGCCGGTCGCCCGACCCCCGCAAGGGGTGGTCTATACTTCCGATAAAAATCGCTTGCACAGAGCGCCCGATACGAGACGGCGAGGCTCGACTTTCCGATCCCGTTGCGGCCCGGAGACCAGGTGTCTCGCAAAATCTATAGCTGCCGGCCCGTGACATCTGCCTGACGCGGGGCTCCAGCTGCAAAGAAATCCGGGATCAGGAGTTTTAAGCGGATCTTTCCAGCTTCAGCGCGAGGCCGTTCTGCTGCGAGGACTCCGAGGTTCGCCTCAGGGCTAGCTGATCCTGCGACCAGGCGGAGGGACATCCATGAATCACCTGGCTGTGGACGCCTTCATGCCGCACGGCATGTGTTACCTGTGGCGCCCCGATATCCTTGCCCTGCACGTCGGTTCGGACCTGCTGATCGCACTTGCGTACTTCTCGATCCCTGCCGCGCTGCTGACCTTCGTGCGGCGTCGGCCGGACATCCGCTTCCGCAAGCTGCTGCTGCTGTTCACGGGCTTCATCCTCGCCTGCGGCGTCACCCACGCGATGGGCATCGTCGTGGTGTGGGAGCCGCTGTACGTCATCCAGGGCTTTCTCAAACTTGCAACCGCGCTGATCTCCGTCTCCACCGCGGTCGTGCTGTGGCCGCTGATTCCGAGGGTGGTAGCGATTCCGAGCCCCGTGCAGCTCGAGGCGCGCAACGCCGAGATCGAGGCCCTCAACGTCCAGCTGCGCCAGCGCATCGACAGCCTCACGACGCTCGCCGGAGGCATTTCACACGACTTCAACAATCTGCTCACCGTGATCCTCGGTAACGCGGAAACGCTGGAGCGTGAACCCGCGCTGGCGCAGCACCAGCGCAGCCTGAGCGCGATCCAACTGGCCGGAGAACGTGCTGCCGGCCTGTGCCGACGCATGCTCGCTTATTCCGGTCGTGGTCATTTCCTGCTCGAATTACAGGATCTGAACGCCGGCATCCGTCCCACCATCGAGGGACTGCGCGCCAAGGTGGGGGCCCCGGACGCATCGTTGCCGCGCCTGCATACGGATCTCGCGGATGGGCTCCCGCACATCGAGGCCGCGGAGCGCCAGCTCGGCGAATTGGTCGAGGAGCTGGTGGACAACGCCCGCGAGGCCTTGCAGGAGGATACGAGGGCCGGCGAGATCCGCATCAGCACTTACCTGGAGACCTTCGACGCCGACACCTTGGCGACCTCGCGTGTCGAGCACCAGCTCGCACCGGGCAGCTTCGTCGTGCTGGAGGTCGCTGACGACGGCCCCGGCATGGCGCCGGATGTTGTGGAGCGGATGTTCGAGCCTTACTTCTCGACGCGCTTCACGGGACGCGGACTGGGCCTGTCTGCAGTGCACGGGATCACACGCGGCCACGGGGCAGCACTGTTCGTCGATTCCACACCGGGCCGTGGCACCAGAATCCGCATCGCCTTCCGCACCGAGCCGCCGCCAGAGACCGCCTTTCGACCCGTGGATCCGGCCCGCCGCGAGCGGTCGCTGGTGGTGGTGCTCGATGACGAACCCGAACTGCTCGCGCTGGCGCGGCAGAGCCTCGCGCGCCTTGGTCTCGAGGCACACGCGACCACGGATCCGGACGATGCGCTGGACGTGGTCCGCAAGGACGACGGGCGACTGCGTGCCGTGCTGCTCGACTACCAGATGCCGCGCCGCAGCGGCGACAAGGTGCTGTTCGAGATCCGCAAGATCTCGAGTGTCGACGTGTGGATGACGAGCGGCTTCTCGCATGGCGCGACGCCGGGGTCGTCCCCAGGCCCAGGACGGGGCGGGCCGGGATCGCCGTTCGGTGAAACCGACCCGGCCGGGGACCCCGCGCCGTCGATTCACCAGGAGCTTGCTGGCTTCATCGCGAAGCCCTACGGCGAGCAGGAGCTGCGCCGGATCTTCCTGACGGCGTAAGAGGGTGTTTACAAGACAATCGCTGTCCCGAGGCGTTTCTCGCGACAGCGATTGTTTTGTAAACACCCTCTAAGGCAGCGGCAGGGAATTTTGGCGCGTGAGGTCGATGGGGTCCGACTCGATTGAAATTGCAAGCCACCAGGGTGCCGTGAGAACTTCGCGCGAAATTCTCAATCGAGGCCGACTCCACCGTTTCCGCCGTTTTTCGAGGCCAGTGGATTGCAGTTCTTGATCCGCACACGGCCCTCGAGCAGATTGCCGCGGGCGTATTCGGAAAAAATGCAGGTGTTCGTTTCGGGATCGTAATTTTCGATCCAGAGGTTGTCGTCTTTCCAGGTGGCACTGATGTGCCGCTGTCCGGCCGGGACGGAAACCGACATCACGCCGCCGAAGCGTTTCACGAAGATCTGCTGAAAGTGAAAATAATACGCGGCCCAGCCGCTGATCAGGATCACGGCCGAAACGATCAAGGCCATACGGATATCGTTCATACGCCCGGCCAGTACGGTCATTACAGCAACGACCAGGGCGATGACAGCGGCCCAGTAGAGATAGGTGATCATAAGTGGGTCTCCTGTTTTGGCCGCCTAAGGGCCCGTGCCAAAATAACTCAGCTATTTGGAACGCCGATCCATCCCGTCTGGCGGCGTTGCTCGTCAGTTGAATAGAACCACTATTCGCCTTCCTCGCGCCTTGCCAGCCGGGCGCCTCGACGCCCCAAACAGCCAAGTTATTTTGGCACGGACCCTAAGGGATGATCGCCATCAAGTCGATCGCGACCTTGCACCCCGGTACCAGCAGCGGCTTCGGCACACGTACGGTGGTGCTTGCCGGCGGCTCGCTGGGAAAGGCTTTGCCCCAGGCCGCGAATGAGGTGAAGAACTCACCGAAGTCCGTATAGAAGCCGCGCCGGCGAACCAGATTCGCCGCGTCAGTGCCGGCAGCGCGACAGATTGCGGCGACGTTGCGCACGATGTACTCAACCTGTGCAGCGGACTCCGATCCATAGAACGGAAACGCTGGATTGAGGCGTGCCTCGTCCGGTATGCCGGTGCGAAAATCAGTGGCCATTTGTTGCGAGAAGAACAGCAGTGGGCCAGCCTGCACGGCTTGCGGTTCGTGAGCCAGCGGCACCGGTGCGTCGTTGGTCTGGATGATGCGCCTCACGTCGCCCTGGCGCGGCAGGTAGGCGGTGAGGTTGATGGCGACGCATGCGCCTGGAATGCCGAGGTCCTCGACCGGTACCGTGCAGCGGGCCGGCGGCTGGTCGGGAAAGTATTCCCGCCACACTTCGTCGACGCGAAAGAAATCGGTGAGATCGGTCAGGTAGACGTCGGCCTTGACGACGTCACCGAAGCCGGCGCCGCCGGCGTCGAGAATGCTGCCCAGGCGGTCGAGGATATAGGCTGTCTGCAGCCGCGCGCGCTCGCCGTAATAGGGGAATGCCGGGGTGGTGTCGGCCGCAGGAGCGATGGCGTGCGCGAAGTCTGTCGCGAGCAGGCCGGCGGTGAAGATCCATTGCCCGCAGCGCATGCCGTAGTGGCCGATCGGCGCGCCTCCCAGGGCTGCCGGCACCGCCGCCGGCAGCGAGGGCGGGTTCAGGATCTGCACGCTCTCGCTGCGCTCCGGCACGACGGCGATCAGATCGATTTCGGTGCGACAACCCGGGATCGGCAGCTCCTCGACCAGCAGTGTCGTATGCGGTGGCACGGTGCCGCCGAAGTGGCTCTGCAGGATGCGCTCGGCGCCGTTGAGGTCAGCGGGATCGGTCAGATAGTTGGTGAAGGACAGCACGTGCTCGCGGGCGCCGCCAGCGGCGGCGAGCAGGTTGTCGACCGTGTCGCAGACGAAGGCGGTCTGGCGCTCGATGTCCGAACCGTGGTGGGGGAAGCGGTGGTCGATGGTGGCCTGCGGCGGGGTGCCGGTAGTCAGATCCGAGGCGAGCTGGCCCGAGATGAAGCGGAAAGGGCCGGCCTTGACCAGCGGCGAGTAGGCGACGCGGGGTTTGGGCAGCCCAGGGGCAAAGACGGCTTCCTTGTGCATGGGCGAGATTCCTGTCGGGCTGGCCAGCGACCATGGTACGCCGAGTCGTCCGCGGGCGGTGAGGCTTGTGCATCGGGAGCAGCTGAACGGGCCGGCGGACTTGAAATGCTCGCCCGGCGTGCCCATACGAAATGATAAGCAGCGGCGTGGCAGCCACGCCGACGTAGTCACATCATCACGGCAGAGGTTGCATGATGCGGTTGAACTCGATTCACTGGTCGGTACTTTTTTTATCCTGGCTACTCGCTCTCCCGGCCCACGGCCTCGATCAAGCGGTCGAGGATCTGCGGCGCACGGGCAAGGCCTTCGCCGCGGTGGCGCGCGATGTCTCGCCGTCGGTGGTCTTCATCGAGGTCGAGGGTGCCGCGCCCGCACGGTCGACGATGCCACTACAGCCGCCATTCGGCGACGAGTGGCCATTCGGCCGCGACTTTTTCGAACGCTTCTTCGGCGATCGATTACCGCAGGGCCCACAATCCGGCACTCCGCGCGGGCGCCGTGCCATCGGCCAGGGCTCGGGTTTCGTGCTGTCTGTCGATGACGGTCTGCTCGAGGACAAGACCTATATCCTGACCAACAACCACGTCGTGGCGAGTGCCGAGAAGATCCGGGTCAGGTTCCAGGACGGGCGCGAATTCGATGCCGAAATCGTGGGCCGGGATCCGCGCTCCGATCTGGCGGTAATCGCCATCGAAGCTGGCGGGATGACGGCGCTGCCGTTGGGCGATTCTTCTGCGCTGGAAGTCGGTGAATGGGTCGTCGCGATAGGCAACCCGTTCGGTTTACAGCACACGCTCACGGTCGGGGTGGTGAGCGCCAAGGGCCGTACCAGCCTTGGCATCAACGACTACGAGGATTTCATCCAGACCGATGCCGCCATCAACCCCGGCAACTCCGGCGGCCCCTTGGTCAATCTGGACGGCAAGGTCGTGGGCGTCAATACCGCCATCTTCAGCCGCAGCGGCGGCTACATGGGCCTCGGCTTCGCAATTCCGATCAACCTGGCCAAGACCATCGCCGATCAGCTGATCGACAAAGGCGAAGTGACCCGAGGCTATCTCGGTATCGTGATCCAGCAGCTCACGGCCGGGCTCGCCGAATCCTTCGACATCGAACCGGGGAGCGGCATCGTAGTTGCGCAGGTCTCCGAGGATTCTCCAGCTGACCAGGCCGGGCTGCGCCAGGGCGATGTGATCGTCGCCTACCGCGGGGCACCGGTGCGCGATGTGGGGCGGTTCCGTAACGAGGTCGCGCTGACTGCGCCCGGCAGCCGTGTCATGCTCGGTGTGCTGCGCGACGGTGAGCGACTCGATCTGCCGGTGACCGTCGGTGAACTATCGGAAGACGAGCAGACTGAGCAAGCGGCGCTGCAGAGCTCAGAAGAACTCGGGCTCGCCGTGCAGACCATAACGCCCGAACTGGCACGACAGTTCGATGCCGAGCCAGGCGAAGGCGTGGTCGTGGCAGGCGTCAAACGGGGCTCCGTCGCGGACACGGCGGGGATCGAGCCTGGCGCCGTGATCCTGCAGGTGAATCGCAAACCGGTGAGCAGTGCCGCCGAGTTCGAGCGCGCCGTGGGCGCGGCCAGCAAGGATCAGCGCGTGCTGCTGCTGGTTCGCCAGGACGGCGCCCAGCGGTTCGTGGCCTTGAGTTGGTAAAGAGTCAAGGAGTCAATGTCACTTACGTTAGGCGACAACGGGTTTCGGGACCGGTCCGGCCTCTCCTGCGGGGGATCCTTTGGCGGAAATAAAGCGGACCGAAGGGAGCCAT
>JBBDTC010000222.1:5900-24183 GCA_040904625.1 Gammaproteobacteria bacterium | reverse complement strand
CTCGTTGGAAATACGACCCCAGCTCCAGACTCATACCATGCTGGAATAGACTCTGCCCTGTTGGAGGCGCCGATCCATGTTAGAGTTCCGCGCCGTTCGCGGTACCACCACGCGTACTCGGCAGCATCTTGCAACACCACGTCGCCCCACGACCAGGAACACGTCCCGCATTTCACCCACCATGACCGACCCCGGCTCCGCGCTTCGTATCCGCGGCCTGACCAAAACCTACCGTGGCGGCCTGGTCGCCCTGCACGGTATCGATCTCGACGTCGCCGACGGCGATTTCTTCGCCCTGCTCGGTCCCAACGGCGCCGGCAAATCCACCACCATCGGCATCCTCAGCTCATTAGTGCGCAAGACCGCCGGTACGGTGCAGGTATTCGGCATCGACATCGACGAGGATTTTCCACGCGCCAAGTCCTGTCTCGGCATCGTGCCCCAGGAAATCAATTTCTCGCAGTTCGAATCGCCCCTGGAAATCGTCCTCAACCAGGCCGGCTACTACGGCATTGCGCGCCGCCGGGCACTGGGCCGCGCGGAGCTCTGTCTGCGCCAACTCGGGCTGTGGGATCGCCGCGACGATATCTCGCGCAACCTTTCCGGCGGCATGAAGCGGCGCCTGATGATCGCGCGCGCACTGGTCCACGAACCACAGTTGCTGATCCTCGACGAGCCCACCGCCGGCGTCGACATCGAGATCCGGCGGTCGATGTGGCGCTTCCTGAGCGATCTCAACCGCGGCGGCACCACCATCATCCTCACCACCCACTATCTCGAAGAGGCCGAACAGATGTGCCGCAACATCGCCATCATCGATCATGGCCGCATCATCGAGAACACGTCCATGCCGGCGCTGCTCGCCAAGCTGCACAGCGAGAGTTTCATCCTCGACAGTGTGCGCCCGTTCGCCGCGCTGCCCGCGATCCCCAACGCGACGCTCGTCGCCGTCAATGATCACAGCTTCGAAGTGTGCGTCGATCGCGGCCGCAGTCTGAACGATGTGTTCGCGCAGCTGAGCGCGGCCGGCATCGAAATCCGCAGCATGCGCAACAAGAGCAACCGGCTCGAGGAGCTGTTCATGGACCTGGTGCAGGGCGATGACTGAGCCCGTCCATCGCACCAGCGCGGCCGCGCGGCACGCCGTGGCGCTGCAGACGATCGTCATCAAGGAGCTCTCGCGCTTCCTGCGCATCTGGCTGCAGACCATCCTGCCGCCCGCCATCACCATGGGTCTCTATTTCGTCATCTTCGGCAATCTCATCGGCCCGCGCATCGGCACCATGGCGGGCTTCGACTATATCGAATACATCGCGCCCGGCATCATCATGATGGCCATCATCACCAATGCCTATTCGAACGTCGTGTCCTCGTTCTTCGGCGCCAAGTTCCAGCACCATATCGAGGAGATCCTGGTCGCCCCGGTGCCGCACGGCCTGATCCTCGCCGGCTACGTCATCGGCGGCGTCAGCCGCGGCCTCATCGTCGGCGCGGTGGTGACGCTGGTCGCCCTGTGCTTCACCGATCTGCGCATCCACTCCTATCTGGTGACGCTGGCCGTGGTCGTGCTCACGTCCACGCTGTTCTCGCTCGGCGGTTTCATCAATGCCATGTTCGCGCGCAAGTTCGACGACATCTCCATCGTGCCCACCTTCATACTCACGCCCCTGACCTATCTCGGCGGGGTGTTCTATTCCATCGATCTGCTGCCCGATCCCTGGCGCGAGCTGTCACTGGTCAACCCGGTGTTGTACATGGTCAATGCCTTCCGCTACGGCATCCTCGGGGTCAGCGATATCGGCCTCGTCCACGCTTTCGCTGTGATCACGGCCTTCGTCGTTCTGCTCACGGCCTTCAGCCTGTATCTACTCGATCGCGGCGTCGGCCTGCGCAGCTAAGAAGTTCGGGGGACAGTTTACTTATCTCGCACACGGCGAAGTCCAGCTGCCACAGGAGGTTTCTCTGAGATAAGTAAACTGTCCCCCGAACTCCCGACGCCCCAGAATCGCCCAGTTATTTTGCGGCGGACCCTAAAGGCCCGTCGCGCGCCAGGCCTGGAAGGCCGCCAGCACCCGCTCGGCCACCGCATAATGGCGCCCACCGCCGACCGGGCGGCCGTCGAGTTCGCTCACGCACACGAGATCGCGCGATGAGCTCGTAATCCACACCTCGTCCGCCGCGTGCAAAGCCGCGGCCGCCACTGCACACTCCTCGACCGCCTCGCCGCTGCGCCGCATGACGTCGAGCAACAGTGCGCGGGTCACCCCCGGCAAGAGCAGCGCCGACGGCGGCGGCGTCTGCACCACGCCGTCGCGGACGACGAACACATTGCTCGCCGCACCTTCGGTCAGCAGGCCGTCGCGCAGCAGGATAGCTTCGTAGGCGCCGCGCCGTATCGCCTGGTTGCGCAGCAGCACGTTGGGCAACAGCGCGGTGGACTTGATGTCGCAGCGCCCCCAGCGATTGTCGTCCAGCGTCACCGCGCTGACGCAGCTCAGCCCGCCGCTCATCGCCTGCGGCTTGCACATGGCGAACACCGTCGGCTCGAGGCCGACGGGGAAAGCATGGTCGCGCTCGGCCACGCCGCGGGTAACCTGCAGGTAAAGCGACTGATTGCCGCCGCCGTTGGCGGCGACCAGCGCCTCGAGCAGCGCCTGCCAGCTCGGTCCATCGAAGGGATTCGCGATTTCGGTCGCGGCGAGGCTGTTGGCCAGGCGCGTGAGGTGTTCCGTCAGGGCGAACAGCTGCCCCTCGATGACCGGAATCACCTCGTAGACAGCGTCACCGAAGATGAATCCGCGATCGAGTACCGAGACCCGCGCCTCGGCCAGCGGCAGATATTGCCCATCGAGATAGCACACGCGCATGGCCCGGACTCACTCGAACAGGATCATCACGGAATCGATCAGACGCGAGAACATCGAACCCTCGGGCACGGCTTCGAGTGCGCGCAGCGGGATCTCGCCAAAGGATTCGCCTTCGAGTGAAACCTCGACAGTGCCGACCGTCTGGCCCTTGGCGAGCGGCGCCCTGATCGGCTCGTCGAGCTTGGCCACGGCCTTCATGTCGGCATAACGACCGCGCGGAATGATCAGGTGGGCAGCCTCGCCCGGGCCGGCCGGAAAGGTCTCCACCGCCCCACCCCACACCCGCGGCGTGGTCACCACGTCGCCGGCAGCGTAGATCTTGCGGGTCTCGAAAAAGCGATAGCCATAGTTCAACAATGCGTGGCTCGCTTCGGTGCGCACGGTGTCCGAGGCCGTGCCCATGACGGCGGCTATGAGCCGCATACCGTCGCGCTCGGCCGAAGTCAGCAGGCAATAGCCCGCGCTCTCCGTATGACCGGTCTTGATGCCGTCGACGCTCGCATCACGATAGAGCAGACGGTTACGATTGGCCTGCTTGATCTCGTTGTAGGTGTACTCCTTGACGGCGAAACGGCTGTAGAGATCGGGAAACTCGCGTATCAGCGCCGAAGCCAGCAGGGCGAGATCGTGGGCGGTAGTGTAGGTTTCGGGATCCGGCCAGCCGGTTGCGTTGGAGAAATGGGAATCCTCCATGCCGAGATTCCTGGCGTGCTCATTCATCACGCTGGCGAAAACCTCCTCGCTACCCGAGATGTGCTCGGCCAGGGCCACGCTGGCATCGTTGCCGGATTGGATGATGATGCCATCGAGCAGCTGCTCCACCGTGACCCGTGTATTGACTTCGATGAACATGCGCGAGCCGCCCATCTTCCAGGCTTTCTCGCTCACCAGCACTTCGTCGCCCATGCTGATGAGGCCGCTGGCCAGCGCGTGCCCGGCGGCGTAGACCGTCATCGCCTTGGTAATACTGGCGGGTTCGACCCGCTCATCGGCGTTGTGCTCAGCCAGCATGCGGCCGGTGGCGTGATCCATCAGCACGTAGGACTTGGCGGCGACGGAGGGGGCTGGAATGTTGACCTTGGCCGCCACGGGAAACGCCACGAAAAAGGCAATAGCGAACACCGCGAACAGGACCAGCGCAGTGAGGGGGGCGCACGCGCCCGGGGCGCGGCGAACAGCGCCGGCAGCCGTGGGCGCAGTGTTCATGAGAACTTGTGACACTGGTGTTTGACCTCCTGAACTGCAGATACAGTCATTGTGTGACGAAATGATGTTCGCTGATGCCGAGCCGCGCGAGCCCGACCACCACGGCATCAGCGTAGTCGACGGAGACGATGGGACCAATCTGCACCCGGTGCAGGATCCGTCCCTGACTGGACAGCTCGCGAATGTGCACCGCACCGGGTGCGACGGCTTCGATGCGCTCGGCAAGACGCCGGGCGTTGGCGATGTCCTGAAAGGCGCCGAGCTGGATGTAGACATCGGCCACCATCGGCGCGGCAGCGGCGTCGCCCACGGGCGCCGCCGCGGCCTCGGCGGGAGTCTCCGGTGTCTGCGTCGCTTCCGGTGTCTGTGTCGCCGGCGACGCTTTGGCCGCCGCTATCTGCTCTGGCGCGGCCGGCGGCGGGGCCTGCTGCGCGCTGGTCCGGGCAGGCGGCGCGGCCCGTGGTTCGACCGCCGGGGCCGACGCGCTGCGTGGCCGCTGGCGCTGACCCGGATCGAGTGCACGCACTTCGACGAAAGCCGTGCCCTTCCGAACGACATCGAGCTTGAGTGCCGCGGCATAGGAAAGGTCGATTACCCGGTTCTCGTGAAACGGGCCGCGATCGTTGACCCGCAGGACCGCCGTCCGGCCGTTTTCGAGATTGCGCACCTCGACGTAGGTCGGCAGCGGCAGATGCTTGTGCGCGGCGGTCATCTGGTACATATCGTAAATCTCACCGCTCGAGGTCCGCCGGCCGTGGAACTTCTGCCCATACCAGGAGGCAATGCCCTGCTCGGTGAAGCCCCTGGCGCTTTTCAGAGTGTAATAGCGCTTGCCGAAAACCACGTAGGATTCGGGATTGCCGTACTTGCTGAGCGGTTCGGCGCGGGGTTCCGGATCGTACGGATAGGGCGCCGGCTTGACCGCCGGCGCGCGCCGCACCGTGGCATCACCGCCACAGGCAGACAGCATCGCCGCGAGCAGGAGCGGGGCCAGCCAGCGCAGGCTCCTCACGCCCCGGCCCCGGCCGCGCCGCTCAGGAACCCGAGCCCTGGCGCCGCACGCGAATGTCCTCGGCGAGGTGGGCAACCGCCATCGCATACTTGATGCGCGGGTTGTACCGGCTGATGACATAGAAATTGGTGAATCCTATCCAGTATTCGCTGCCGTGGCGCGCTTCGAGTTCGTAGAGCGCGACTTCTTCATCGCCGCTGCTCCGCCCCGCAGCCGGTTCGATGCCGGCGGCGACGAGATTGCTCAAACGGTGGCTGGGCGGCAATGAAGTCTGCGCAAAGCTCGCCGCCGCGGCGGCGTCGTTGACCTGTGCCCGCGCCACCACCGGGCCGGCCCGCTGCCAACCGTGGTGGTGGAGGTAATTGGCGACGCTGCCGATGGCGTCGGCCGGGTTACCCCAGATGTCGCGCACGCCGTCGTGATCGAAATCGACCGCGAGCTTGCGGAAGTTCTCCGGCATGAACTGCGGCATGCCCATGGCACCGGCATAAGACCCCTGCAACTCCAGCGCGTCAAAGCCTTCCTCGCGCGCCAGCAACAACACGTGCTCGAGCTGGGCGCGGAAGAAATCGCTGCGCGATTGATTGCCGCCGGGGTAGTGGAAAGCCAGCGTCGCCAAAGCTTCGATCACGCGGAAACCGCCCGTGATGCGGCCGTAGGACGTCTCGACACCGATGATGGCGACGATCACTTCCGGCGGCACGCCGTATTTGCGTTCGGCGCGCTCGAGCGTCGTGGCATGTTCACGCCAGAACGCGAGACCGTCGTTGATGCGTTTCTCGGAGATGAACAGCTGGCGGTATTCCCACCAGGGCTTGACCTTCTCGGCCGGGCGGGTCATCAGATCGATAATGCGATCGGAGCGTTCGATATCGGCGAACAGTTCACGCAGCGCCTGTTCATCGAAATCATGCGTGCGCTGCATGTAAGTGATGAAGTCGGCCAGCGGCGCCTCGGCGATGGGCGCGGCCCCGGCCGTGCCCGTGCACAGCAGGCTCGCGGTAAGAATCAGAGAATGGATGCGCATGAAGCTTGAAAAGCGGGGTTTCCGAATCAGGTTTCCGCAATGAACTTGCGGTGCGTCTGGACGGACATGAGGATACCGAAACCGATCAGGATAGTCACGAGGGACGTCCCACCGTAGCTGACCATCGGCAGCGGTACACCCACCACCGGCAGCTGGCCGATGACCATCCCCATGTTGACGAAGATGTAAATGAACAAGGTCAAGGTGATGCTGGCCGCGATCAGGCGACCGAACATGTCCTGTGCGTCGAGCGCTATCTGCACACCGCGGACCAGGATCATGGCATAGGCCAGCATCAGTACGACCACGCCGATGAGGCCGAACTCTTCGCAGTAGACCGCGAAGATGAAGTCCGTGGCGCGTTCCGGCAGAAACTCGAGATGTGACTGTGTGCCGTTCAGCCAGCCCTTGCCACTGAGTCCGCCGGAACCGACCGCGATGGTCGACTGGATGATGTGGTAACCGGCGCCGAGCGGATCCTGGGTAGGGTCGAGCAGGGTGAGCACCCGGCGCCGCTGGTAGTCATGCATCGAGAACCAGGCCAGCGGCGCCGCGGCGAGCGCAATCAGCCCGCTGATGCCGATGAGGCGCCAGGAGACCCCGCCGAAGAACAGCACGAACAGGCCCGCGGCGGCCACCAGCAGCGCAGTGCCGAGGTCCGGCTGCTCGGCAATCATCGCTGCCGGCAGGAGGACCAGCATCAGGGCCGCCATGGTCGTGCGCAGCGTCGGCGGCAGGACTTTTTCCGCCATGAAGGCGGCCACCGTCAGCGGCACGGCGAGCTTCATGATCTCCGACGGCTGAAAACGCATGAAGCCAAAATCGAGCCAGCGCTGCGCGCCGCGCCCGATGCCGATGACCAGCACCAGCACCAGCATGCCCAGCCCCGCGAGATAGAACACCGGGGCGAGACGGATCAGCCGCCGGGGCGAGATCTGCGCAATGCCGATCATGGCCGCGAGGCCGATGAGGATGCGCACGCCCTGGCGCATAACGACGTCGCTCGACTGCTCCGAGGCGCTATAGAGCACCACCAGGCCGAGCGCGCAGGTCACCAGCACGCCACCGATCAGCGGCACGTCGATATGCAGGCGGAACAACAGCGATGGCGTTCTAATCATCAGCGGACGGACTCTGAGCGGGGGCCGGCGCAGTCACGGCCGTGGCAGCCGGACCGGGAGGCGTGTCCATGATGGTATCGCGCCCGGACGCAGCCTCCGGCACCGGCGTCTCGGCCGGCCCGAACACATGATCGATCAACTGGCGCGCAATCGGTGCGGCCGTACTGCTGCCGCCGCCGCCGTGCTCGACCACCACGGCCAGCGCGATCTGCGGCTCGTCGACCGGCGCGAAGGCGATGAACAAGGCGTGATCCTTGAGGTGTTCGGGCACGATCTGATCTTTGACATCGACATTCTGCGCCACCCCGAAGACCTGCGCCGTGCCCGTCTTGCCGGCGAACTCGACCGGCGCACCCGCACCGCTGCGGCGCGCCGTGCCGGTCGGCCCGTGGACCACTGCGACCATGCCCTCGACCGCCGTGTCCCAGTGCGCCGGGTTGGACAAGGCGACACTCGGCCGCCGGTATATTCCCGACGGCATCACCTCTCCGGCGCTCTCGCCGCCCTCGAACTGCTCCAGAAAATGCGGGATCGCGACTTCGCCGCGCATGCCAACGATGCCCGCGGCATGGGCGAGCTGCAGCGGCGTGGTCAACATGAAACCCTGGCCGATGCCGGCGATCAGTGTCTCGCCCGGGTACCAAGGCAGATTGCGCGCGCGGCGCTTCCATTCCGGCGAAGGCAGCAGGCCCGCATTCTCGCCGGGCACGTCGACCCCGGTGATCGCGCCCAGGCCGAAGCGGGCGAGCATCTCGTGGAGCCGACGTATGCCCAGATCGCGCGCCAGATCGTAGTAATACACATCGCAGGAGTGCGCGATGGAGCGTTTCATATCGACATGTCCGTGGCCGCCCCTGAGCCAGTCGCGATAGCGATGACTCTGCCCCGGCAGCTGGTAGAAACCCGGGCACCAGGTATGCGCGTCCGGCGTACGCACACCGTACTCCAGCCCGGCCAGCGCCACCAGCGGCTTGATGGTCGAGCCCGGCGGGTACTGGCCTTTGAGGGCGCGGTTGTAGAGCGGCCGCTCGGGCGAGGAACTCCATTCACCGTAGAGTGCACGGCTGATGCCGTTGACGAAGGCGTTCGGATCGAACGACGGGTTGCTGACGAAAGCGAGGATGGCGCCGGTCGGCGGTTCGAGCACGACCACCGCGCCGGTGCGCCCGGCCATGGCCTCGATCGCTGCCGCCTGCAGCGCGCTGTCTACGGTGAGATACAGATCCGCACCCGGCCTCGGCGGCGTGCGCTCGACGATGCGCAGCACCCGCCCCTGGGCGTTGACCTCCACGCTCTGGTAGCCGACTTTCCCGTGCAGCAGATCTTCGCGCGCCTTTTCGACGCCAATCTTGCCCATGTGGGTGGTGGCGCTGTAGTTGGAGTGATCGATGGTCTCGAGATCCGCTTCGCTGACCCGCCCGACATAGCCGACCACATGCGCCATGCTTTCACCGAGCGCGTAGTGACGCGACAACCCGGCCTCGATCGAAAAGCCCGGGAAACGGAAGCGGTTGACCGAGAATATCGCTACTTCCTCGGGCGAGAGATTGGTTTTCACAGTGATGGCCTCGAAGCGCCTGGACAGCCTGAGCTGGCGCGCGAACTGCTCGGATTCCTCCTCGGAGATCTCGAGCAGGGTGCCGAGAGCCTGCATGGCCGCGCCGATATCGCCGGCGTTCTCGGGCACCACGGTCAGCGCGAACGACGCCCGATTATCCGCCAGCACCACGCCGTCGCGGCTGTAGATGAGCCCGCGCGGCGGCGGCAGCGGTACGATTTTCACGCGATTGTCGTGCGACAGCGTGGAATAACGTTCGTGATGGATGACCTGCAGCCAGGCCAGGCGCGCCAGGATGCCGGCGGCGCA
Organism: Gammaproteobacteria bacterium; assembly: GCA_040904625.1. Classification (GTDB taxonomy): domain Bacteria; phylum Pseudomonadota; class Gammaproteobacteria; genus JACKNG01. Next base: position 15,083 of record JBBDTC010000222.1, on the reverse strand, counting down.
GAGCACCATCAGGGCACAGGCGATCAGCATGCGCCGCTGGAACAGGCGCCGTTCGCGATCAACGTTCTTGAGCGTCGGCAGACCGCGCATCACCGCCTCAGTACGCCACGCCGGACAGCCGCGCTACGCTGCGCTACCGGCAAGGGTTGAAACGCGGCGCTGCGTGGCCGGCCCGCCGTCGCCCTCACGCCACCCGCGCGCGGCGTCTGACATCGCGCAACACGACATAGATCCAGGGCCACAGCAAGACCGTACTGGCCGCGCCGAGCAGATAACTCGCGCCATAGTCGACCGAACCGAGGAAGTCGTAGATCCACAGCATCATGAACAGATACACGAGCACCACCGCGCCGACGAACACGCCCTGCTGCAACAGCGGGAACACCCGCACCTGGCGATGGTACTGGTGCGCGACGAAAGCGACGAAAGCCAGCCCCAGCGCGTGCTGGCCGAGGATCGAGCCGTGCAACACATCGAGCACGAGGCCGATGGCCCAGCCGCTCAACACCCCCACCCGTTCCGGCAGCGCCATACACCAATAGACCAGCACCATCGCAATCCAGGCCGGGCGCCACATTACCGCCCAGTCCGGCAGCGGCACCGCGGTCAGCATGAACGCGACCACGAAGCTCAGCACGATCACCCACAGCCGATGCGGCTTGTCCATCATCAGCGCAGCGCCTCCGCGGGCGGCTCGACCACGGTCACCCGTTCGTCCTCGAGCTGAGGCGGGCGCGGGCCGACCAGCAGCACCTCACGGGTGTGCCCGACCTTGGCACTGGGCTCGACGACGACCGTGGCGAAGGCATCGCCCGGGGCAATGCTGACATGCTTGACCCGCCCCACCGGATAACCAGCCGGAAAGCGCCGGCCGAGGCCGGACGTGACCAGCAAGTCGCCCACCTTGATGTCCGCATTGGTCGAGACGAACGACAGCGCGAGCTGCTGCGGGCCATCGCCGCCGACGGCGATCGCCCGCAGGCCGTTGCGATTCACCAGTACCGGCAGTGCGTGGTTCGGATCGGTCACCAGCAAGGCCGAACTCGAGAACGGGCCGACGAATGCCACCTGGCCGATCACCCCATAGGCATCGAGCACCGGCTGGCCGACGAAAGTACCCTGGTTGCTTCCCTTGTTGATCACGATCTGCTGCGAGGTGGGCGTGGTCTCGATGGCGAGCACATCAGCGGCGATGATCTCCTGATCGAACACCACCGAGGAATCGAGCAGCTCGCGCAGCCGTTCGTTCTCGCGCTCGAGTGCGAGAAAACGCTGCGACTTCGAACTGAGCATGAGATTCTCATGGCGCAACCGTTCGTTCTCGGCGATCAGCTGGCGTCGGGTGGAGACGTTCTCGATCACCGCCGCGCCAGCCCGCACCGGTATGTTGACCACCACCTGGACGGGATAGGTGGCCACCGACAGCGCCGCGCGAATCGACGAGAGATGATCGTGCGCGTGATCGATGGAGATACACAGAAACGACAATATGGCGCAGGTCACGAACCGGGCCGTGGCGGAAGGCGTGTTGATGAACAGTGGTTTGATCGCGCTGCCCTCGGCTGAACCTGTTCAAGAATTCCCGTGGATGAAACTCACTCCAGGCCGAGCACGTCCGGCCCGTGTTCCTCGATCATCTCGAGCACGCGACCGCCGCCGCGGGCGACACAGGTCAACGGATCTTCGGCGATGATCACCGGCAAACCGGTTTCTTCCATCAACAGCCGATCGAAATCCTTGAGCAGCGCACCGCCGCCGGTGAGCACCATGCCGCGCTCAGCGACATCGGAACCGAGCTCTGGCGGCGTCTTTTCGAGCGCGGTCTTGACCGCCTCGACGATACCAGCGAGCGGTTCCTGCAGCGCTTCGAGGATTTCGTTGCTGTTCAAGGTGAAACTGCGCGGCAGGCCTTCGGCCAGGTTGCGCCCCTTGATTTCGATCTCGCGCACTTCCGTGCCGGGATACGCGCAGCCGATCTCGTGCTTGATGCGTTCGGCGGTCGCGTCACCGATGAGGCTGCCGTAATTGCGCCGCACGTAGTTGATGATCGCATCATCGAAGCGATCGCCGCCGACGCGGATCGATGCCGCATAGACGATACCGTTGAGCGAGATCACCGCGACCTCGGTCGTCCCACCACCGATATCGAGCACCATCGAACCGCTCGCATCGCTGACCGGCATGCCGGCGCCGATGGCCGCCGCCATCGGTTCCTCGACGAGAAACACTTCGCGCGCACCGGCGCCCTGCGCCGACTCCTTGATCGCGCGCCGCTCGACCTGCGTCGAACCACAGGGCACGCACACCAGCACACGCGGGCTGGGCTTGAACATCTGGTTGCCATGCACTTTGCGAATGAAGTGCTGGAGCATTTTCTCGGTGATCGTGAAATCCGCAATCACGCCATCCTTCAGCGGCCGGATGGCATCGATATGACCGGGTGTACGCCCCACCATCCGCTTGGCTTCCGCACCGACCGCGGCAATGGCTTTCGGATTGTTCGCATCGCGGCCGCGCCGAATGGCGACGACAGAAGGCTCGTTCAACACGATGCCTTTGCCACGAACGTAGATGAGCGTATTCGCCGTACCCAAATCGATCGACAGATCGTTGGAAAAAAATCCTCGCAGCATGCGAAGCATCGAGCGTGATCCTTATAGAGTTGCGTGGTGCGGATCCGGGGCCGTACGCACCGCCCGGCGAGCACCGGGAACGGGAGAAATCATGGGCCGAACCTGCCCGGATGGTGGGCACCAGGATGGACGGTTTTGCGGCCGTTTTGTCCAAGACGTTCCGGCACCCCTGCGATTCGCAGTAGAATGGCGCGCACTCTAGCAGCACGTCTGCTGTGTCGCAATAGCGCCACATAAAATAGTCTTTTTAATCAACGAGCTAATTTGGGAACCGGCATGTCAGTTGAAGCCGACGACGTGCGCGCCATGGCCCGCCTGGCGCGGCTCGCGATCGATGAGGCGGAGATCCCCGCCTACGCCGCGCAGCTGTCCGGCATCCTGGCCTTCGTCGAACAGATGAACGCCATCGATACCAGCGGCGTCGCACCCCTCGCCCACCCCCTCGATCTGCCCGCCCGGTTGCGCGCCGACGCGGTCACCGAAACCGACCAGCGCGACGAGCTCCAGGCCGGCGCCCCGCAAACCGCAGCCGGCCTCTACCTCGTGCCTCAAGTCATCGAATAACGCCTAATAGAATAACGATTAATCGAATAACGCATGACAGACTCTTTCCCGCGCAGCGCGGCCGAACTCGCCGCGGGCCTCGCCGCCGGCCGCTTTTCGAGTGTCGAACTGACCCGCCATTACCTCGCCCGCATCGCCAGCCACGACGCTGACCTGAACAGCTTCATCACCGTGTGCGAGGAAAGCGCGCTGGCCCAGGGGGCAGCGGCCGACGCGCGCCGCCGCGCCGGCCAGGCCACCGCCCTGACCGGCATCCCCTATGCCAACAAGGACATCTTCTGCACCCGGGGCGTGCGCACCAGCTGCGGCTCGCGCATGCTCGACAACTTCATCGCCCCCTACGACGCCCACGTCGTCGAACGCCTGCACGACGCCGGCCTGGTCATGCTCGGCAAGACCAACATGGACGAATTCGCCATGGGCTCCTCGAACGAGACCAGCTACTACGGGCGCACCAGCAACCCCTGGGATCACGAACGCGTGCCGGGCGGTTCCTCCGGCGGCTCCGCCGCCGCCGTCGCCGCCGGCCTCGCCCCGCTCGCCACCGGCACCGACACCGGCGGCTCCATCCGCCAACCGGCCGCACTGTGCGGCATCTCGGGCCTCAAACCGACTTACGGGCGGGTCTCCCGCTACGGCATGATCGCCTTCGCCTCGAGCCTCGACCAGGGCGGACCGATGGCGACCAGCGCCGAAGACCTCGCCCTGCTGCTCGACACCATGGCCGGCTTCGACGCGCGCGACTCGACCTCCGCCGAGCGCCCCCCGGAAACTTTCACCAGCGCCCTCGGCCAGCCGCTCAAAGGCCTCACGGTCGGCGTGCCGAAAGAATATTTCGGCGCCGACCTCGACCCCGCCATCGGCGACATCGTGCAGATTGCCCTCGCCACCCTGGCCGCCCAGGGCGCCGCACTCAAAGACATCACCCTGTCCCACGCCGCCCTCGCCATCCCGGCCTACTACGTCATCGCCCCAGCCGAATGCTCGAGCAACCTCTCGCGCTACGACGGCGTGCGCTTCGGCTACCGCTGCGAGAACCCGGCCAACCTCGAAGACCTCTACGCCCGCTCGCGCGGCGAAGCCTTCGGCGAAGAAGTGAAGCGGCGCATCCTGATCGGCACCTACGCGCTCTCCTCCGGCTATTACGAGGCCTACTACAACAAGGCCCAGCAGATCCGCCGCCTCGTCCGCGACGATTTCAGCAGCGCCTTCGAACACGTCGACCTCATCGCCGGCCCCACCACCCCCGGCACCGCCTTCGCCGCCGGCGCGCACAGCCAGGACCCCGTGACCATGTACCTGAGCGACGTCTACACCACCGCCGCCAACCTCGCCGGTGTGCCCGCACTGTCCATCCCGGCCGGCTTCAGCCAGGGGCTGCCGGTCGGCCTGCAGCTCATCGGCAAGCATTTCGACGAAGCGCGCCTGCTCGGCGCCGCCCACGCCTACCAGCAACACACCGACTGGCACCGCCAGCGGCCGCCGGCCTACGCCTGAGGAGCCCCGCATGGAATGGGAAGCCGTGATCGGCCTCGAAGTCCACACCCAGCTCGCCACCCGGAGCAAGATCTTCTCCGGCGCCGCCACCGCCTACGGCGCCGCCCCCAACACCCAGGCCTGCGCCGTCGACCTCGGCCTGCCCGGCGTACTGCCCGTGATCAACGAGCGCGTCATCGAAATGGCCGTCATGTTCGGCCTCGCCATCGGCGCCCGCATCGCCCCGAAATCCAGATTCGCGCGCAAGAACTACTTCTACCCCGACCTGCCCAAGGGCTACCAGATCAGCCAGTACGAAGACCCCATCGTCGCCCACGGCCAGCTCGAAGTGTGGCTCGACGACGAGCCCCGCCTGATCGAGATCACCCGCGCTCACCTCGAAGAGGACGCCGGCAAATCCGTCCACGGCGAGATCCCCGGCCTCACCGGCATCGACCTCAACCGCGCCGGCACCCCCCTGCTCGAAATCGTCTCCGAACCCGTCATGCACTCCGCCCGCGAAGCCGTCGCCTACATGCGCGAACTGCACCGCCTCGTGCGCTACCTCAAAATCTGCGACGGCAACATGCAGGAAGGCAGCTTCCGCTGCGACGCCAACGTCTCCGTCCGCCCCCGCGGCACAAGCGAACTCGGCACCCGCACCGAGATCAAGAACATCAATTCCTTCAGATTCGTCGAGCGCGCCATCGACCACGAAATCGAACGCCAGATAGACATCCTCGAAAACGGCGGCAGCATCACCCAGGAAACCCGCCTCTACGACCCCGACAAAGACGAAACCCGCACCATGCGGACCAAAGAAGACGCCCACGACTACCGCTACTTCCCCGACCCCGACCTCCTGCCAGTGGAAGTGCCCGAAGCCTACATCCTCGACATCGCCCAGCGCATGCCCGAACTGCCAGCAGCCAAACTCACCCGCTACACCGAAACCCTGGAACTCGGCAAAACCGAAGCCCAGGCCATCGTCAACGATCCCGAAACCGCCGCCTACTTCGAAGCTTGCCTGGAGGCCGCCGCCGCCACCAAAGGCGCAGACAAAAGCACAAGCACCAGCAAAGCCGACCCCAAACAACTCGCCAACTGGATAGCCGGCGAACTGTTCGGCGCCCTCAACAAAGCCAACCTCGACATCACCCAATCCCCCATCGCCCCCACAGACCTCAGCGCCCTCGTCGCCCGCATCACCGACGGCACCCTCTCCGGCAAAATCGCCAAACAAGTCTTCCAGGCCATGTGGACCGGCGAAGGCAGCCCCGACGACATCATCAACAAAAAAGGCCTGCGCCAAGTCAGCGACACCGCCGTCATCGAAGTCGCCGTCAACAACGTCATCGCCGAATACCCCGCCCAAGTGGAGGAATTCAAAGCCGGCAAAGAGAAGATCCTCGCCTTCCTCGTCGGCCAGGTAATGAAGCGCACCAAAGGCCAGGCCAATCCCGGGGTGGTCAATGAGGTTTTGCGGGGGAAGATCGTCTAGAGAACTGTAAGCGCGCGGCAAATCACGTTCTTGCAACAAATGGCTGCGCCATCGTGTGCGGGACACGTAGCATTACACTACGATCGAGCGCATCGCCCATCGCTGCATGGGCGCGCAGCAAGAGACTACCTCTGGCGCGCAATTCTGAAGCGCCGCACTCGAACTGATCCACCTCACGCCGGCAAACCCGCACATATGAGCCGTTGCAGGCGAGATGGCCCAAGAAAACTGGTCCCTACACCTATCGCCAAGTGTCATTCCCATTTCCAGACAGCCGCCCATCCGCCTGCAGCAAGCCAGTAGCGTCCGCTCGATAACAATGCTCTGCACGGTCGAGTGTGCGTTATTCGCTCGAGGACGCGTTGCCGTGTGGCGCCCACAGGCGGCGTGCGGCGCGAATCTTCGATTTATCGACGTTGGGCGCACGGCCCTCGATGAAATCGAGGCCGGCGACGATCCAGCCGGCGAGGTCGGGCTGCTGCAGGTGATAGTAGTGGTGGCGTCCTGCACGCCGCTCTTCGACGATGCGGTGCGCGCGCAGCAGCGCGAGATGTTGGGAGACACGTGAGCTCGGCAGCTGCATGGTATCGGCGAGCGTGTTGACGTCCTTTTCGCCGCTGCCCAGCTCCTCGACCAAGCGGACCCGATCAGGATGCGACAGCAGCCTGAACATCTCGGCAAGTTCCTTGGCGATTACGATACGGCTCGGCATGGTGACTCCCCTTCATTCCGGGACGGACTTTTGTCGCGCAAAGTCTACCCTTTACTTTTGCATATTAATATATTCATATATTCGCATATATGAATTCGACACGTTATTCGAGACTGACCTGCGCCATCAGCCGTGCTGCCCAGGCGCCCATACCGAGCTGCCATTGACGTCATGTTGCCGATCGCCCGTTTTGTCACTGCCTGTCCGGCCGCGAGTGCGGTTAGGGAAGCGCATTCATGAACAACACTGACGGTCATCGGAGCGTCGTCGAGCTGTTCCGCCTGGTCCTGCAGCCGGAACGGCGCTTCTATGCGCTGATGCTGATTTACGGCGTAGCGATCAGCGCCCTATCGCTCTCCGTGCCGCTGTCGGTGCAGACGCTGATCGGCACGGTCGTGAACTCGGCCCTGATCAATCAGGTCATCGTGCTTGCCGCGATCCTGTTCGGTTTACTGGCCCTGGCGGGCCTGTTCAGCGCGATCCAGGTCTACGTGATGGAACTGTTCGAACGGCGCTTCTTCTCGCGGATCGTATCCGAGGTCACGCTGCGCCTGGTCTATGCCCATCCCGCGCACATGGATCGCATCAACCGCGACGAGCTCGTCAATCGCTATTTCGACATCATGACCGTGCAGAAGAGCCTGCCGCCGCTGCTTACCAGCGGGCTGGCTACGGCCCTGCAGAGCGTGGTCGGCATCGCGGTTACCTCGTTCTATCACCCGCTGTTCATTCTCTTCAACGCGGCTGTCGTCCTGCTTGCCTATCTCATCTTTCGCGTCTTCGACCGTGGCGCGGGCCGTTCATCAATCGGCCTGTCGCCGGGCTGGTCGTGCTGCTGCTGATTGCGACTGCCGCGATGCTCTGGTTTGTGCCTTGGGTGCAAACGGCCGCGGGCAGCGGCCAGGTCGTGGCGCTGAATCCGGCGGACCGCGTACAAGCCATCAACGCGCTCGTCGCGGGGCGCATCAATCGCTGGTTCGTCCATGACGGCAGCCTGGTCAGCGCGGGTGACCCGATCGTCGAGATCGTCGATATCGATCCACGCTTCATCGAGCGCCTGCAAGCCGAGCGGGCGGCGCTGGCGCACCGCCTGGAAGCCGCCCGGATCGCGACAGAGACGGCCCTGCTCGATTACCAGCGTCAGGAGCGCCTGTTCGAGCAGGGGCTCAGCGCCAGGCGGGAGTTCGAGTCGGCGAAAATCCGGTATCAGGAGATGTTGTCCAACGAGGCTGGCGCGCGCGCAGCCGTGAGCAAGGCCGACATCGGCGTCTCACGGCAGTCCTCGCAGATTGTGCGGGCGCCCATGGGCGGCCGCATCGTACACATCGCCGCAGGCAACCTGGCCACCGTGGTCAAGGCTGGCGAGGTTATCGCGACCTTCGCGCCCACCCAAGTCGAACGCGCGGTCGAGATCTTCCTGGACGGCCTGGACGCCCCACTGGTCGAGGCCGGCCACCCCGTGCGCATCATGTTCGAGGGTTGGCCGGCGGTTCAGTTCAGCGGTTGGCCTGAAGCTGCCCTCGGCACCTTCGGCGGCACCGTATGGACGGTCGATCCGATGGCCTCGGTCAACGGCCGCTTCCGCGCGCTGATCCGCGAGGACCCATCGGATCCGTGGCCCGCCGATCGCTACCTGCGCCTGGGCGGGCAGGCCCGCGCCGGGGTCCAGCTCAGCAAAGTGCGCCTGGGCTACGAGCTGTGGCGCCAGCTCAACCGCTTCCCGCCGCGCCCGCCGCAGGTGCAGCACGCGAGTGGCGGCAACGCCGAGGGCGACCAGCGATGAACCCAGCGGTGCTCCTGCGCAGCCTGTTGCTAGCGCTAGTTCTCGCGTCAGTCAGCGGGCGTGTGAGCGCTGAACTCAAGCTCGAACAGGTCCTGCGCTCCTCGCTCGATCACTTCCCGGCGATCCAGGCAGCGGTGCAGGAAACCTTGATCCGGGAGGGGCGCGTGACGGGCGCCCTGGGCGCTTTCGACCTCGCGCTCGAACAGAATGCCATAGTCCGCGGGGGCTATTATGACGGCCGTTCGCTGGACAGCCGGCTGGTCAAGCCACTGCCGCTGGCAAACATCAAGACCTTTGCCGGCTACCGCGTCAGTAACGACGATTTTCCGGTCTACGAGGATGAGTACGTCACCAACGACGGCGGCGAGTTCAATCTGGGCATCGTGTTCTCGCTCTGGCGCGACCGCCGCATCGACCCGCGGCGCTTCGAGCTGGCGGCGGCGCGCCTCGGCGCACAAGAAGCCGAACTCGATCTCGCGCTCGCCCGCATCACGACCCAACGCAATGCCACGCG
>JBBDTC010000222.1:0-5800 GCA_040904625.1 Gammaproteobacteria bacterium | reverse complement strand
CGCGTCGACCTCGGCCTCAAAGGTGCGCACGATCTCGGCCGCGGTTCGCGCTCACGCGAGGGCTTCGAAGCCATCGTCGACCTGACGGTCTCGATACCGCTCGAGCGGCGTCGCGGCGAAGGACGCATCGCTGAATCGCGCGCTCGCCTCAACCAACTCGGCTTCGAGCGAGCACTTGCCGAACAGCGACTCACCAACGAGATCCGCAAGTTGAGCACAAGCATCAACGCCATGCGCGAGTTGGTCGCACTGACCGACGACGAGGCCGTACAAGCTGAATCGATGGAGCAGGCCGAACGCGAACGCTTTGCCGCTGGCGCCAGCGATTTCTTTCTCGTCAACCTGCGTGAGGAACGCAGCGCAGACGCCCGTATCCGCCACCTCGATGCACGCCTGCGCTACCTGCACAGCATTGCTGACCTTGATGCAATCACCATCGACCGCGATGCGCTCGGACTGTGAGGCTGGCGCCTCCTCGGATCAGGTGTCAAAAAGCTCTGAATAAGTGCCTGCGCCGCACGCTGGCGCCGTGAAAAGGGCACGGATTCATTTGCTTGCTTGATTTTCGCTGCATCACACCTTCAACTACCCGAACAATGTCGAATATGTGATCAGGCAAGAACCCTTTGCGTGCAATAAACGAGCGTTTCCCGTTTCCGTTTGGCGTATGGGTCCTGTTCGCCATGCTGCTGGTGGACGATTGCGCATCACTGCCGGCGCCGGCCGCGACGCCGGCATCGCTGGCATTCGATCGTCCGCACGAGACACGCCTGGGCCGCCAGGCCCTGGCGTCCGCCCAAGCGCACGGAAACGACTCGGGCTTCTTCGTTCAGGACACTGGCGCGCAGGCCTTTCTGCAGCGCGCCGCCCTTATCGAAGCTGCCGAGCGCAGTATCGATGCGCAGTACTACATCTGGAACAGCGACGTGTCGGGCCGCTACTGGAACAGCCGACGAGCCTATCCGATCGATACGCTGGCCAACCCTGCACATGCACAGCGCAGCGCGTCGCTGAAACAGCTGTTGGCACAGGCACGTACCATCAGTGCCGACACCAGCACCCAGCACTACACGCCGGTACAGCAGGCCAACACGGCACTCGTCGAGTTGACCCGCTGGTTCGCCGAGCTCGAGTGGGCACCGGCGGAACTGGTATTCAGCGAGCCGACAAGCGAGCCGCTCTCCGATGGCAATACACCGGCGCGCACGGCCGCGCGACTGGGCGAGCTGATGCGCGTCAGCGAGCGCGAGATCCTGATGGAGTCCGCCTACTTCATCCTCGGCCGTTCGCAGTTCGACGGCGCCCGCCAACTGACCGCACGCGGTGTCACGCTCAAGGCGCTCACGAACTCACTGGCCTCGAACGATCTGGTGGGCAATCATGCCGGCTACGCGCGCAGCCGCAAAGGTATTCTCTCCAGTGGCATCGAACTGTACGAACTGCGCCCGGATGCACAGGATTGTGCACAATGGCGCGGGCAGGCTGCGATGTGTAATGGCAGCGCCAGCCTGCATTCCAAGACTATGGTGTTCGATCGATCAGTCCTCTATGTCGGGTCGTTCAATCTCAATCTGCGCTCGATTTATCTGAACGGCGAGACCGTCTTGATCGTGCATAGTCCGCCGCTCGCAGAGCGAGTCGCGCAGGCCATGGAGCGTGCCATGCAACCTGCCAACAGCTGGCAGGTCGAACTGGATGATAACGGTGCCTTGCAGTGGACGGGCAGGGATGGTGTTTACGACCGGGAGCCTGCAACCGGGCTCTGGCGGCGGTTCAAGGCGAGATTTTGGCGTCTGTTTCCGATCGAGAAGTATTACTGAAACGTCGCTCCATCCCGCCTGGCGGCGTTGCCCGTGGATCTCACAGCTTGGCTACCAGACGTGCACGTCACCGTCCCACTGCCAGAAGCTGCCGTTGGTGTCGGCATTGAGCTTTTTGATGGTGTTCGCGATGCCTTTGGCACTTTCGACGGGGGTAATGTCGGCCTGTGGCCCGCCCATGTCGGTTTTTACCCAGCCCGGATGGATGAGGCACACATTGATGCCTTCCTTGCCGAGTTCGATGGCCGCGAGCTTCATGAATTTGTTCAATGCCGCCTTGGAGCTGCAGTAGGCGAACCCCATGGTCATGTCGAGCCCGATCGCACCCATTTGGGATGTGATATTGACGACCTTGGGATCGCTGCTCGCGCGCAGATTGGGCAGCAGGGTCTGCATCATCCGAACCGGTGCGATGGTGTTGACGGCCAAGGTCTCGGCGAAGCCATTGAAGTCCATCGTGTAAGCCGTCTGGTCGGGATAATCCGGGCCCAGAGTACCGGCATTGTTGATCAGGATGTCGATGGCCTGCCCGTCGAGCTTGGCCGCGAGCGCGGCCACCGAGGCCGCTTCGGTGACCTGGAGCTCAATAATCTCGACGTCGCCGGTAACTTGTTTGAGTGCGTTGGCTGCAGCTGGATTGCGGCAACAGGCCAATACCCGATCACCGCTCGCCGCGTATTGTTTTACCAATTCCAGGCCGACGCCGCGATTGGCGCCGGTGATCAAGACTGTGGCCATAGTCGGGTCCTTATTGTTGATTCGACGGATTCATCTAAGAAAAGTCTGCAAAAGTGGCTGCGCAACACCCCCTGCCGGCAGCGCAGCCACATTAGCGGAGCTTCCCAAAAATAAATTAACGCAGCGAGCCTCGGCAGCTTCCAGCTGATGCTACTGCGCCAGGATAACGCTTCGCGGCGGCGCGTGCTCGGGAAGCCGACCAACACAGTAGCTCAAGCATTCGTTTCGAGCGCGGCAACCCGCTCGCGCAAGGCCGTGACGATACGTTCGTCGTCGCCCTCACCGCGCCCCTCATCCCGCAGCGTATCGCGCCAGACGGGAGTACCGAAGCGCACCACCACCGATGCGCGACGCGGCCACGCACAGCCTGGCGGCAGCGCCACCTGGGTGCCTTCGATCCAAACTGGTACCACCGGCACGTCGTGATGTTCGAGGATACGCCCGAGGCCCGGACGAAAATCCTCGAGTGAGCCACTGGTGGACCGACGGCCTTCCGCAAACCACACGAGATTGCGGCCGCGCTCGAGCACCGCGGCTCCCAGGGCGAGGCTGGTGAGGGCATGGCGTGCCGGATCGATGGGCACCGCCTGGGCAAGACGGCTGGCCAGACGGGTCACAGGATTGGTGAACGCGGCACCGGTCCAGCCAGCGAAGTGGGTGTGTTCGAGCACCGCTGAGGGAAGCACGGCGAATAACACGAAAGCATCGAGGTAACTACGGTGATTGGGGGCGAGCACGAAGGGCGGATCCTCTGGCAACCCCTCGAGTCCTTCGGCGCGGCAACTTGTGAGCAGGCGCATCAATGTACGGTCGATGGGCAGCAGCAGGCGCGCTAATCGGCGCTCTCCGGACGACAGTGGCTCGAGCCAGCGGCGCTGAGCGTCGTCCAGGACCGCATCGGGATCGGCGACCGGATCGACGGCCGACGCGCCGGTAGCGCCGCCGGCAATTTCATCGAGCAGATCGCGAACGGTTGCAGCGCGCATGATGGCTTCCTCGTCGAGTTCGACGCCAGCGCGAGCCTCGATGGCGAGGCCGAGGTCGAGCCAGGCTGCTAGATCACCTTCCAGATCGGAATCCGGTGTGAGACCCCGATCGGGAAATCGCTCGGCCAGCTCGGCCCAGGCGGCGCGCACGGCCGGATCGTCCAGCAACTCGCGATCCTCGGCCTGCATGTCGTCGATCTCCAACGGCGCGGTGCGCCGCGGACGCTCGGCCTGTTCCCCGCTGAGCGCGCTCTCGAAGCGCGCCTCCAGCAAATGTCGGCGCAGCTTGCCGAGACGAGTACGCGGCAGCGGCTCGCGAGTCACGGCGACCTCGGTCACGTGATGATGCGTGGGCAAATCGGCGGCACGGGCGCGCACTGCAGCGCGCACTGCTTCTACCGCATCTTCCCCATCGGCCTTGCGCAGCTCGGCTGTGTTCGGCGCAGCCAACATGACCAGACGACCATCGTGTTCGAGCACCGCGACCTCCTCCAGCAGCGCGTCCCGGGCATAAGCCTCCTCGATCGCATCGGGCTGCAGGGTTTCGCCGCTCTGCGTCACGATGCGGGTCGATTGACGACCCTCGAGATGCAGATAGCCGTCGTCATCGATCCAGCCCAGGTCGCCGGTGTGAAACCATTCACCGTCGAACGCTTCCGTAGTCTTATCCTCCAGATTCCGATAGCCATCGAACACAGCTGGACCGCGGGCCAAAATCTCCTCCGCTTCGCGCTTCAGCTCGACGCCCTGCAGCGGCCGGCCGGCGGTGTCGAAGCGGGCCGTCCCAGGCGCGTTCAAAGTCAGCAGCGGTGCGGTCTCAGTGAGCCCATAGCCAGTCGTGACACGCAAACCGAGACTCTCGAGACGCCACGCAAGCTCGGGCTTGAGCGCCGCTCCGCCGCAGGCGAGCAGGCGCAGGTATCCACCGAGGCGGCGGTGCATCGGGCGCAGCAGCGCGCGCGCGCAGGCCCGTGGTACGGCGCGGCGTTGTCAGAGCCGAGAGCAATGCACGCCCGAGCATTCCGGCGAGGCGCCCGCGCGCAGCAAAGGCATGCTCCAAGGCTTCGTTCAACGCCGCGTACAGGCGCGGAACACCGATCACCACGGTCACCCGGCCGACATCGAGAGCCCGGCGTACCTGCGGACCGGTGAGCGAATACGGCAGCACTACCGGCACCCGCAGCGCAAGCGGCGAAAACAACCCGATGACGCAGGGATAGACATGGTGCGGCGGCAGCGGCAGCAGCACACGATCGTGCTCGCGCACCAGCTCGAGTTCGGCGATGCGATCAATCTGCCAGCACAACTTGGCGTGGCTCAGCGGCACTCCCTTGGGTGGGCCCGTGGTGCCGGAGGTGTAGAAAAGCACGGCCGCGTCGTCCGCCTGCGGTGACTGCGGCGGATCGGCGCTATCGGTCGTTTCGAGTTGGTCCTCGAGCAATTCGACAGCCGGCATGTCGGCTAGCTCGAGAGCCTCGATGCGCGCGTAGCGGGCGGCATCGGTCCACACCAGTGCCGGTTCGGCATCGCGCAGCACATGCGCGAGCGATTCGCCGCCGAGCTGTGCATCGATGGGAGTCAGCGTTGCACCATCGTGCAGAATACCCAGAGCCGCCGCGATCCACTCAGGCCCCGCGGGAGCGAACAGCGCCACCTGCTAGCCGCGTCCAATGTTGCGCCCGGCCAGGGCCGCCGCACGGCGGCGTGCACGCTGCGCCAGCTCGATGCCGGAAACCTCGTGAACCGCTTCGCGCCCGAGAGCAATTAGCACGGGGTGATCGCCACAGCCTTCGACACATTCAATGAGTTCGGCCAGGGTACTTATCACCTTCCTATCGCCACGCTGTGTCCTCATAGGCGAATTCCACGAGGTCCCGGTTGACGAACTCCCCCCGGGTACTCCCTGCATCGCAATCAGGATTCTTTGATCGCGGCTACCACGCGCCTTAGCCTGGGGCAAGCTCGCTCACTTTTGCAGCTTCCTTAAGGCGTAGCGAATCAAATGGATTCCTAATCGATACCGCCGTCAGCGAGATAACTGCGTACCATGCTCAGGCTTGGCAAGCTCCACCGACCTCAGATCCGATCGACGAATCCGCTGATACCGGCGCTCTCGACACAGTGTGCCGAGCAAAAAATGGTCGACGCGGCCTGAAATCCGTGGCCCATAACCCGGCATTGGCAATTCGCGCAGCGCGGCGCTAGGGAATCTCTGATTTAGGGGTCTATTTTTAGCACGAGATCAGTCGTTGACGA
>JBBDTC010000221.1:0-4082 GCA_040904625.1 Gammaproteobacteria bacterium | reverse complement strand
ATCCTGTCGGGCGACGACCACGACCTGTTCATCGGCTATGACGGCCGCACCGCCTTCGCCGAAGCCATGCAGGACGGCCGCTATCTGGCGGCGATTGATCTGAAGGCATCGGTGAAGATCGCCGGCGACGGCGCGCGCCGCGTGACATGGTGGCCGAAGTTCCGCCTCATCGATACCGCCGAGGTGGTCCCCGACGCGGAGGTCGCCGGCCGGGTGGCGCTCTATGAGGCCACAGTCGCCAAGGACCTGGACGAGCGCATCGGCACGCTGGCGGCGCAACTGGACAGCCGCACCGCGGAGGTGCGCAGCGGCGAGGCGGCGATCGGAAACCTCGTCGCCGATGCCCTGAAAACCGGCACCAAAGCCGATATCGCCCTCATCAACGGCGGCAGCCTGCGCGGCAACCGGACATATGCGCCAAACTCCGCCATCACGCGGCGCGTGGTGCGCACCGAACTGCCCTTCGGCAACAAGGCGGTTGTCCTCGACGTCACCGGCGGCGAAATCAGGGATGCGCTCGAGCAGAGCCTGGCCACGGCTGAGCGCCCGACGGCGGCGTTCCCGCAGGTGTCCGGACTCGCCATCCAGGCCGACGTCAGCTTGCCGGCGGGCAAGCGGATCGTGTCGGTCATGGTGAATGGCGAGCCACTGGCCGAGCAGGCGCGCTACAAGCTCGCCACAAGCGATTTCCTGGCCCGCGGCGGCGACGGCCTGGCCGCGCTCGAGGGCGCCCGAGTGCTTCTCGGCGTGAAAACCGCCGTTCCCATCGCCGATCACGTCATCGACTATGTCGGCCGCTTCGGCACCGTGACGCCCGCTCGGGAAGGCCGCATCGTCATGACCCGCTCTGTCTCGGAGCGCTAGGCCGCCTCACCCTGAGCCCGTCGAACGGCGAGCGGATCGCTCCGCGCCCGCGTTAGCCTTGGACAGCACGACTAACTGCGGAATGAGGGATCCTTCAATATGTCCTCGATGGCGTGCGGCTGCACGCCGAGGTCTTCAAGACCGGGCATCTCCGGCGATGCCACGTTGTCGACCTGCATCAGTTCCACCTGGTTGCGGGTCAACGGCGGGCTTGGCAGAAATTCCGAGGCCCAGCCCAGGGCGTGCCAGGCTGCGAACGGCAGGGGAACCAGTGCAGACTTCAGGCCGGCGTGGCGGGCGATCTCGCGAAGCAATTCCTCGTAGGCGTAGACGCGGGGACCGCCGCATTCATAGGTCTTTCCAGGCGCCTGGGTGTCCTGCATCGTCCTGGCGATCGCCGCGGCGACATCCTCCACATATACCGGCTGCAGCTTCGTGCGGCCGCGGCCGAACATCGGATAGACCGGAAGGCGGGCGAGAAGCCCGAGGACGGTGGTGAGAAACGCGTCGTTCGGTCCGAACATGACGGCGGGGCGGATCAGCGTCGCCTCGGGAAAGGCGGCGCGAACCGCCAGTTCGCCTTCGCCACGCTTGCGGATGTAGAGGGACGACGAGCCCGCATCGGAGCCGATGCCGGAGACGTGCACGAGCCGCGCGACTCCTGCGGTGCGCGCTTGTCCAGCGATCCGCCGGGCCGCCTCGACGTGCACGGCCTGAAACGTCTCCCGACCCTTCTCCACATACAGGCTAACGGCATTGACGACACCGTAGGCGCCTGCGACGGCGTCGGCGACGGAGCTTTCGTCGTGAATGTCGGCGGCGATCGAGGTCGGTTGCGGATCATCATCACCGAACAGTTCGCGCCCGCGATCGGGATGCCTGGAGGCTGCGCGAAGGGCAAAGCCGCTCCGGCCGAGGTGGCGAACGATGCGGCGGCCGAGAAATCCGGTTCCGCCGAAAACGGTGACAATGCGATCGTTCATGACCGTGCCTGTCCTCCTCGCGCCTGCCGGAACCCCGCCAGGCTGGCACGCATTGGGTCGGCGTGGCAACGCGTCAGGACCCGGAGAGTTGCGGGCGCGCGACAGGAGATACCGCCATGGACAGCAACACGAAGCTGCCGCTGCACACCGGCCGCCGGATGCCGGCGCTCGGACTCGGCACCTGGCAACTGACGGACGATACGGCGGGCACGATCGAGGCGGCTCTGGAACTCGGCTATCGCCTCATCGACACGGCCGAGGACTATGGCTCCCAGCCCGGCATCGGCGAGGGTTTCCGCCGCAGCGGTCTGGATCGCTCGGACCTCTATCTGGTCGCCAAGGTGGAGGAAACCGACGACGCCTATGAGGCGACCCGCGCCTATCTCGACGAGCTTCGGTTCGCCTACGCCGATCTCATGCTCATCCACCGCCCGCCGGCGACCGGGGCCGGCGAGGATCTCTGGCGTGGGCTCATCCGCGCCAGGAGCGACGGGCTGGCCCGGGACATCGGCGTCAGTAACTACTCGACCGATCTCATCGACGCCCTGATCGACGCCACCGGCGAGGTGCCGACGGTCAACCAGATCGAGTGGAGCCCCTTTGGCCACAGCGATGCCATGCTCGCCTATGCAGCAGACAAGAACATGGTGATCCAGGCCTACAGCCCGCTGACGCGCGCGACGCGGCTGGACGACGAGACGCTTGCCGGAATTGCCGCCAGGCACGGCAAGTCGCCGGCCCAGGTGCTGATCCGCTGGAGCCTGCAGCGCGGCACGGCGCCGATCCCCAAGGCCAACCGGCGCGCCCACCTGGAGGAGGACATCGACGTGTTCGATTTCGAGATCGGCGAGGACGTCATGGCGGCGCTCGACGCCCTCAATCACCGCTACTCGTCGCTCGGGACATTGCCGTACGCGTGAGTGAGAGCGGCTGCCCGTCTCGGGTCCTGCGCCTGCGGCGCGTAGGCGGCTATTCAGACAGCGCGAAGCAATAGAACAGCCCGTCGCCGCCGGTTGCCTGCAACTCTTCCTGGCTGCAGCCCCGTGACGGGTGGGACGAGTTCCAGGACCTGGACGGTGCGTCGTCGCGCAGGCCCACCCGGTCGTGATGACCGACCATGGCCTGGCCCTCGTCACTGCTCGTCCAGTCGTTGCACGTCATGTCGGCGACGGCCCTGCCGTCTGGATCGGAGCCGGTCAAAATGTCGTGTCGGTTCGGGTCTTCGCCCCGGCCCTGAATCTCCTCGCCCTGTTCACTCAGGGCCGTCTGCTTGGAGATGTTGTTGTCATCGCTGTGGAGGGCGTCGATGTCTTCGGCGATCAACTCGCCATCGGCATTGTGCCACGGGCCGCTCCCGATGCGGTCGCGCGCGTCGGTGTCGCTGGTGCTCAAGTAGGCCCGCCATGTTTTTTCGCCCGCCCCTGCGGCCTCGGCCAGCTGCTGGCAATGGGCGTCGGCGCCATCGAGTCCGCCGAGGTCGGCGCCGTTGCCGGGACCCTCGCTGGTCACGAAAAAGCTCATGTCGGATTCCTGGGCGATTGCCGCAGGGCCGGCCGCGAGCAACGTCAGTCCGCAAACCGCGGATAACAGCATCGTCTTCATTGAAGCCTCCCGGAACAGGTTCATGACAGACGCAGGGTACCTTCCGTCTTGGACCACAAGGTGGCGAGGCGCGGGCGGTGCGTCACGCGAGGGAAGCCCTGGCGCTTCGCTGCGAATGCAGACGCATCAGCAGGTAGACGGCGATCGCCACATTGAGCAGGTTCCACGCAAAGCCATTCATGAAGGCGGCGTCGTACGACAATGTCAGGTCGTAGATCACCCCCGACATCCAGCCCCCCACCGCCATGCCGAGTAGGGTGGCCGAGAGCACCAGGCCGATGCGTGCGCCGGCCTGTTCCGGGGCAAAATACTCCCGGATGATCGCCGCGTAGGTCGGAACGATGCCGCCCTGCGCCAGGCCGAAGAGCAGCGACACCATGAACAGCGGCGTGAGGCCGTCGAAGGGTATGAACATCAGCAACGACAGCGCTTGCAGACTTGAACTGATGAGCAATGTGGGAAGCGGACCGAAGCGGTCGGCCATCAAGCCGAACGCCAGCCGGCTGACGATCCCGCTGGCCAGCATGACCGACAGAAGCTGCGCGCCGCGCCCCGACCCATAGCCAAGGTCGACACAGAGCGCGACGATGTGCACCTGGGGCATGGCCATGGCTATGCAGCAGCTGATGCCGG
>JBBDTC010000220.1:0-4117 GCA_040904625.1 Gammaproteobacteria bacterium | reverse complement strand
CGTGCGCCTGCACTAACATCGCAGGTGGCACGATCATCGGGGGCACGCCAGGTCGCGGACTCGGGGTCGGCGAGGATATATTTGGCGTTGAAGATGTTGAGGCTCTTGTTCTCCATCGCCCCCATATTGAAGTCGTTAATGGCGACGATGTTGAAGCGATCGAGGTCGTATTCCAGGCCGAAGGTCCGCTCGTCCCAAGCCATTGCCCGCTTCAGCGAATCCATGGCAAAACCGCAGCGATCCTCGTATCCATGGTGAGTATAGATGCGCAGGTCCACCTCGCGGCCCGACATCGTGGTGAAGCGGTCATTGAGGCAGCCGAGGTCACCGGCGACCAGCGCGAACAGGTAGCTCGGCTTGGGGAAGGGATCGTGCCACACCGTGTAGTGGCGGCCATCCGGGAGTTCTCCGCTGTCCACCAGATTGCCGTTCGAGAGCAGCACTGGCTGTTTCTTCCTGTCTGCGCGGATGGTGACGCCATAGGTGGCCATCACGTCTGGCCGATCGGGAAACCATGTGATGCGGCGGAAACCTTCCGGCTCGCACTGGGTGCAGAAGGTACCGTTGGACAGGTAGAGCCCTTCCAGTCGGGTGTTGCGGGCAGGGGCGATCTCGGTCTCCACCACCAGGGTGAACTCATCCGGCACGCCGGCGATCTCCAGGCTTTCGCCCTGCGTGCGGCGCTCGGCCGGCTCGCTGCCGTCGATCTGTAGCAACAGCAGCTTCAGGCTGTCGCCGTAGAGTGTCAGCGGCCCCGCCATGTCGTCGCCCGCCGGGTTGCGGCGCAGCCGGCTTTCAGCCCGGACCCGGGTCGCCTCAGGGTCGAGATCGAAGGTGAACTCGATGCTGTCGACGAGAAAGGCGGGCGGGCGGTAGTCGGCGAGGTAAACCGTTTGCGGCGTGTCGCTCTTCATTTCTGGTGTGTGCTCCATCGGGGGCTGGCATCGCCTCGGTACAGTGAATCTTGTTCGACACCCCGTCGCCGCGCTGGCGGCGCGTATCGTCGTTCTGAGCGGCGAGGGCCTGGGCACCTCGGCAATTATGGCCGAGACGGGCGAGGCCAACACCTGTGTGTGGCGCTGGCAGGAGCGGTTCCTGCGTACGGGCGTCGACAGTCTGCTCCGCGACAAGTCCCGGACAAAGCACCGATCCCGCCGGAGCGTGTTGCCGAGATCGTCACCCTGACACTCGAGCCGCCGCCGCACGAGGCGACCCACTGGATGCTGCCCGTCGAGGGCTTCTTCGCCAAACTCACCCCGGCGCAGGCTCAAATACGGCGTCTTCCATTCCGTCGTCGACCTTCAGGCCGCCGTCACCCGCTTCGTGCGTAAATACAATGACAAGAACTCTCGGCCGTTCGTCTGGGGCACCCACTCCGACGATATTATCACCGCTCGAAACCGTGGGTTTCAACCGTTGGAATCAATCCGCTAGCCCCCAGGCGGCTGAGCCGTAAGCTCGTGCAGAACCTCCGTATGAAGTCGCAGGTCCGCCGCATCGACAAGTACGAAGCGGATGTGCCTGACTGACGAAAGCCGTGGCAACTCGTCGATGATGGTCTTTAGCGCGATCCGAGCCGCCGGCTCCATCGGGTATCCAAATGCGCCTGTCGAGATAGCGGGAAAAGCGACCGACGGAATCTCGTTCTGCTCGGCAAGGTGAAGCGCGTTGCGATAGCAAGCGGCCAGGAGACTGTCGGACGGCTCGTCGCGGCCGTAGACGGGGCCAAGGCAATGAATCACGTGCCGATTGGGCAGGTTGTGCCCGCCGGTGACGACTGCCTGGCCCGGGCGAATCGGCGCGAGCGGACGACATTCCTCTTCCAACCCGGGGCCAGCAGCACGATGAATTGCGCCGGCTACGCCGCCTCCGATGCGTAACTCCGCATTAGCGGCGTTAACGACGGTGTCCATGTCGGGCTGATTGGCGATATCCCCCAGAACGCATTCGATGATTACGCCGTGGAGCATTCGTCTGGTCATGAAATTACACCTCCTGCCGTGCACTCGTCCGGCGAGAGCACCGTCGAGCCCCAATCCTTCGGCCCCATCGGCGCGTCCTCGACGGAGGAGCGCTTATGCCACTTCCGCACCGTCTTGGGGTTGATGCCGTAGCGCTCGCTCAGCTCCTGGACCGAAGCTTTCGATCGCTGTATCGCCGCTCGGACGGCGTGAGTGGTCGTGGCGCTGCCATGTAGTACCTGTCCCATAGTGCTTCCTTGTCGATGGCCGGCAATCCGATACCATCACACTGCGGGACTGAACACCTAGTCTGCACCTCCCTGCTTCTTCAGCGATTGCGAAACGGCTTCTTCTGTGTCCTTCTCCCTCATCGTCTACGACTTCGACGGCATCATGACCGACAACAGACACCTCGTGCTCGAAGACGGACGTGAGGGCGTGTTCGTCAGCCGGTCGGACGGCTGGGCGGTGGCGCGCATCCGCGAACTCGGCATCCCGCAGGTCATCATCTCCACCGAGGAGAACGCCGTCGTCGCCGCGCGCGCGCGTAAGCTGAAGATCGAGCCGAACCACGCTGGCGAGCTGCTCTTCGACCTCGTCGTCGCCGCGCGCGCGCGTAAGCTGAAGATCGAGGCGATCCACGGTGTCGGCGACAAGGCCGCCGTGCTGACCGACTACGCCGCGCGCCACGGCATCGACCTGGCGCACGCCGCGTTCCTCGGCAACGACGTCAACGACCTGCCGGCGATGCGCCTCGTCGGCCTGCGCGTCGCGCCCTCCGACAGCCATCCCGACGTGCTGGCGATTGCCGACATGGTACTGAAGGCGCGGGGCGGCGAACATGCCGTGCGCGAGTTCTACGAGACCCGCATCCTGCCAGTGGCCGGCAGCTGATGGCCGCCCACCTCGACACCATCCGCAAGCTCGTCGACATCGCCCGCCTGCCCGGCGGCCTGTCCGCCTTCGCGCGCATGCGGGTGCGCACCGCCAGTTCCCTGATCGCCGTTTTGCGGCTGCGCGCCTGCGGACTCTCACCGCGCCGCATCCTCGACATCGGCGCCAACAAGGGGCAGTTCGTCGCCTCCTGCCGCGCCGTGTTCCCCGAGGCCGCCGTGATCGCGCTGGAGCCGATCCCGGCGCTGGCCGAGCAGCTCGCCGGGATCTTCCGCGACGACCCCCTGGTCACCGCGGTCTGCGCGGCCGTCGGCTCGCAGCGCGAGACCCGCCACTTCGAGATCAACGAGTACTCGCCCTCCAGCTCATTCCTGCCGCTCAACGAGGCGCACCGCCAAAGCTTCCCCGAGGCCTCGGCCACCCGGTCGGAGGAAATGACCATCCTGCCGCTCGACGAGCTGATGGCGGAGCGGGACATCGCGCCCTGCGACCTGATCAAGATCGACGTCCAGGGCTTCGAGATGGAGGTGCTCAAGGGCGCCGCCGCCGCCCTCGATGCCGCGCAACACGCCGTCATCGAATGCTCGTTGAGCCCGCTCTACGAGGGCGAGGCGACGCTGCCCGACATCTGCGCTTTCCTGCGCGACCGCGGCTTCGAGAGCGTCGGCGCGGTGCACATTCTGTCGTCGCCGCAGACCGGCCTAGTGCTGCAGATCGACCTGCTGTTCAGCCGGGCCGGCGAAGTGTTCAGTCCCGCGGTGTGATGGGTTGGATCGAGTCTGAACCGTTCGGGCTGCTCGGTCCATAGCTTGCAGATGTATTCGTAGGATGTGAGACCCTTGAGGGTCTTGAGTCGCTTGGCGAAGTTGTATGCGTCGAGGAAGTCGGCGAGGTGCGCGCGCAGACGTGGCGCGATGCCGTAGCGGCGGGCCACCGCCGAGACCGACGCGCCGGGCGCCGAGGCCTCGGCGACGATGCGTCTCTTGTCCGCCCGTCTGAAGTTACGGCGCGCCTCGGGCAGGCTTTTCCCCGAGGGCATATAGCCCGTCGAGGTCGGCTCATTGCCCCTGTCAGTCATATGACTGGACATATGACCAAGGCCGCCGCGGCGGTACAGCAGACCCTTCCGCGCTGCCGCCTCCTCGTCCTTGAACCTCGCCCGCCCAGTTGCCGAAGCGCTTCAACGGCAGGCCGTAGGCCTCGCAGTATGGCGTGCCCCCTTCAAACCGGTCCAGACGCTATAGGAGTGTTCTGGGATTTTG
>JBBDTC010000219.1:15577-24503 GCA_040904625.1 Gammaproteobacteria bacterium | reverse complement strand
GCAGCGTTGCTCGTCCGTTGAATAGAACCACTATTCGCCCTCCTCGCGCCTTGCCGGCCGGGCGCCTCGACGCCCCAAAATCGCCCAGTTATTCTCCGGCGGGCCCTTAGCCGCCTCGAGCGCCGATCAGCATCCGCTCCAGGATGCGTTCATAAACCTCGCTGAGACGCTCGAGGTCGCGCACCGAGACGCATTCGTCGATCTTGTGGATACTGGCATTGCAGGGACCGAGCTCGACCAACTCCACACCATACGGCGCGATGAAGCGACCATCCGAGGTGCCTCCACCGGTGGACAGCTCGGGTTCGACCTCGAGACATTCCTCGACGACGGCGCGGACGGTCTCGACCAGGCGCCCTCCCGCGGTCAGGAAAGGCTGCCCGGAGAGTTTCCATTCCAGTTCGTAGCGCAGCCCATGGCGGTTTAGCGCCGCTTCGACGGCCGCGCGCAATGCATCGGCCGTCTGCTCGGTGCAGAAGCGGAAATTGAACCACGCTTCGAGGGTCTGCGGAATGACGTTTTCGGCCCCCGTGCCCGCCTGCAGGTTCGAAATCTGGAACGAAGTCGGCGGATAGAAATCGTTGCCCTCGTCCCATTGTCGTTCGGCGAGTTCGGCCAGGGCCGGCAGGGCGCGCTGGATCGGATTGTCGGCGCGGTCCGGGTAGGCGACGTGGCCCTGGGTGCCATGGACGAGCAGACGACCGTTCAGCGAACCCCGGCGCCCAACCCGAATCGTGTCGCCGAGTGTCGCCGCGCTGCTCGGCTCGCCGACGACGCACCAATCGACGCCGATTCGCATGCGCTCGAGGTATTCCATGATCTTCACCGTACCGTCGGTCGCCGGGCCTTCTTCGTCCGAAGTCAGGATGAAGCCGATGCGCCCGGGGTGCTCGGGATGGCGCGCCACGAACTGCTCGACGGCCACCACCATCGCGGCCAGGCTGCCTTTCATGTCCGCGGCGCCGCGGCCATAGAGGAGGTCGTCGACGATAGTCGGCGTGAACGGCGGATGGCTCCACGCCTGCGGGTCACCCGCCGGCACGACGTCGGTATGGCCGGCAAACGCGAAGCAGGCGCCGCCGCTACCGCGCACGGCCCAGAGATTGTCGACGCCGGCGCTCGGCAGGCGGACGAGGTCGAAGCCGAGGCAGGCGAGGCGCGCTTCGAGCACCTCCAGGCACCCGGCATCGTCAGGAGTGACCGACGGCAGGGCTATCAGGCGTGTGGCAAGCTCGCCGACCGCCGACTGCCGGTTCATGCGCCGGCCGCCACGCCGGCCGCCTCGTCCGCGGCGCGCAGCCGGGTAGCCGCCAGCCGGGCATAGTCAGGATCGATTTCCGTGCCGAGGAAGCGGCGGCCGGCCGCCAGCGCGGCAACCCCGGTCGAGCCCGAACCGGCAAAGGGGTCGAGGATGATGTCGTCAGGGTTGGTGCTGGCGCGCAGGCAGCGATCGATCAGCGCGATCGGCTTTTGCGTCGGGTGTTTGCCATGATTCTTTTCGGCCTTGCCGGCCGCCACGAAGCGCCAGACATTTTTCATCTGCCGGCCGTCGTTCTCGGCTTTCATGTCAGCATAATGAAACGTATGGCGGGCGCCCGGCTTCGCTGCCCAGAGCAGCATTTCGGTCGCATGGGTAAAACAGCGGCAGCCCAGATTGGGTGGCGGATTGGGCTTTTCCCAGACGATATCGTTGATCAGGCGCAGGCCGAGTTCCATCATCGCAAGGCCCACCGATAGATAGACATGGTGCGTGCCGCTCACCCATAGGGTCCCGCCGGGTCTGAGCACTCGCCGGCATTCGGTAAGCCAGGCGCGATTGAATTCGTGATCCGCAACCACGCCCTGGCTCTGGTCCCAGCCGCCCTTGTTGACACTGACCCGCCGTCCGGCCTGGCAGCTCGGGCCGCCGTTGGACAGGAAGTAGGGCGGGTCGGTCCAGACGCAGTCGATGCTGTCGTCGTCGAGCGCGGCAAAGAGCTCTGCCTGATCGGCTTGCCATAACCGTGACGTAGTGTCGCGCGAAGACCAGACGATGCCGTGGCCCACCGTCTCACTCATCCGGTGCGCGGGCATCGATGCTGAGGGCGTGAATGTCGGATTGCATGAGCGGGCCGAGTACATCGTAGACCTTGCGGTGACGTCGAAGCGGCGGCAGGCCGCTGAAACAGGCGGCCACGATATGGACGCGGAAATGCCCCTTGCCCTCGCGCGCGCCGGCGTGGCCGACGTGGAGGTGGCTTTCATCGACGATTTCCAGCTGCTGCGGAGCGAGGCCGCTGGACAGGGCCTGACGGATCAATTCGACGCGATTTTCGGACATGCGCTGGGGCGCTCTCGAGCTGAACTGCGGGCAAAGTCGGGCAGGCCGTGTTGGTGCCTGCGCCGGGCCTTTTGTGTGGCGCTTGTAACCCCGCGCGCGGCTGCTACACTCGCCGGCCGAAGCAAGGGGCAATAGTGCCCCATCAAGCCCGCGATGACCAGTGCCGCCCCAGCTGCCAGCGTCGACTCCGTTCCCGGACTGCCCTGTCACGCCCATGAAATCCCTCTATATTCGCGTTCATCCCACGCACCCCCAGAAGCGACTCTTGCAGCAGGCTGCCGAGATCATTGCACGCGAAGGCGTGGTGATTTGCCCGACCGATGCGAGCTACTCCCTGGTGTGCAAGGTCGGCAACAAAGCGGCCGAGGATCGTATCCGGGCGATTCGTCATGTCGAACGTGATCACTATTTCACGCTGATGTGCCATGACCTCGGCGTTGCGGCAGTCTATGCGAAAATCTCCAACACCGCGTTCCGCCTGATTAGACTGCTGACGCCAGGACCTTACACGTTCATTCTCCCGGCCACGCGCGAGACGCCGCGGCGTTTGCAGGATCCGAAGCGCAAAATGGTCGGCCTGCGGATTCCGGACCACCCGTTCGTACTGGAATTGACTGCCCTGGTGGGTGAGCCGCTGCTCGCTTCGACGCTCATGAACGACGATCTCGGCATGCCCTACGCCGAGCCCGAGGACATGGCTGCGGCGCTGGGCCACGCCGTCGATGCGGTGGTCGATGCGGGGGCTATCGGTATCGAACTCACGACCGTTCTCGATATGACCAGCGAGTCCCCGGTCCTGCTGCGTTCAGGCAAGGGCGAGATTGCCCATATCGCGGATCTGGCGTGAACCGGCGGTGAGTGATCTGTGGTCGCTGTCGCTTCTGTTCGTGCCAGCAGTGCTGGCCGTGACCGTGCACGAAATCGCGCACGGCTGGGTGGCGCTGCAGTTGGGCGACACCACCGCGGCGGACGCTGGGCGGCTGTCGCTCAATCCGCTGCGCCACATCGACCCCATCGGCACCGTGCTGGTGCCAGCCACACTGTATCTGCTCGGCGAACTCCTGTTCGGTGCCAAACTGTTCTTCGGTTGGGCCAAGCCGGTCCCGGTGCGCTGGAATCGGCTGTTCCCGATGCGCCCGGGTATCGCGGTAGTGGCGTTTGCCGGCCCGGCAGCCAATCTGCTGATGGTGGCAGGCTGGACCGTCGCGGCGCTGTCGCTGAAACATGCCGGCGCCGGCGACGGCGCTTTGATCTACATGTGTCAGGCTGGAATAATATTCAATGTAGCCATCATGATAATCAATCTCATCCCGATACCGCCTCTAGATGGCAGCCGCATCGTCACCGCAATGTTGCCTCCGCTGTGGGCCAGCCGCTACAACCGGTTGGAGGCATTCGGCTTGATCATCATCGTGCTGCTGCTCGTCAGCGGTCTTTTGCAACGCCTCATCGGTCCAGTGCTCGGCGGCGTGTCCGCCCTGTTCGCCGCGCTCGGTCTGTGAGCGGCGCGCCCCGGCGACAGCGGTGGACGCACCGCGCCATCTCCGGCCCCCAGGGATCCTCACCATGAACCTAGCCGCCAACCGCCGTGTTCTGTCTGGAATGCGGCCGACCGGCCACCTCCATCTTGGCCACTACCACGGCGTACTCAAGAACTGGGTACAGTTGCAGCATGAATTCGAATGCTTCTTCTTCGTCGCGGACTGGCACGCCCTGACGACGAACTATGGCGAGACCAGCATTATCAGCGAGTCCGTGTTCGATATCGTCATCGATTGGCTGTCGGTCGGGATCAATCCTGGTGAAGCGACGCTGTTCATTCAGTCGCGCGTGCCCGAACATGCCGAGCTTCATCTGCTGCTGTCGATGATCACGCCGATCAGTTGGCTGGAGCGGGTGCCGAGTTACAAAGACCAGCAGGAAAAGCTGCGCGAACTCGATTTGTCCACCTACGGCTTTCTGGGTTATCCGCTGCTGCAGGCCGCGGATATTCTCATCTACAAGGCCGGACACGTGCCGGTGGGAGAGGATCAGGTCGCCCATATCGAGATGGCGCGCGAAGTCGCGCGGCGCTTCAATCACCTCTACGGCCGCGAACCGGATTTCGAGGCCAAGGCCGAGGCCGCCGCAACCAAGATGGGACGCAAGAACGCCAAGCTCTATTTCGAGATTCGTCGAACCTATCAGCAGGGCGGCGACCTCGAAGCCCTGGCCAAAGGGCGTGCCTTGCTCGAGTCCCAGCAGAACATCAGCCTCGGAGACCGCGAACGCCTGTTCGGCTATCTCGAGGGGGGCGGCAAGACCATCCTGCCGGAGCCACAGGCTCTGCTCACGCCCGAAGCTAAGATGCCGGGCCTCGATGGCGAGAAGATGTCGAAGTCCTATCACAACACCATCGGCCTGCGCGAAGCTCCGGAATCGGTCACGCAGAAGCTGCGTACGATGCCGACCGACCCGGCCCGCGTGCGGCGTTCGGATCCGGGCGATCCGCAGAAATGCCCGGTGTGGCGTTTCCATCAGATCTACTCGAATGAAGACACCCGCCAATGGGTCCAGGAGGGCTGTACCAGTGCGGGTATCGGCTGCCTCGATTGCAAGCAACCGGTGATCGAGGCGGTACTCCGTGAGCAGCAGCCGATTCGTGAACGCAGCGCGGAGTTCATCGGCGATCCCGATACGGTCCGCGCCATCATCGACGAAGGTTGCGAAGCCGCACGCGATGTCGCCCGCGATACGCTCGACGACGTTCGTCAGGCCATGAATCTGGTGTACCGCTGATCATGAATACGACCGAAACCGCGGAACAGCCGGGCCCAGCGCATGATGGGCAGCCAACCCAGGCCGAGATGCCGTTCGCCGTCGTCCAGGGCACGCCGATCAGCGAGCCGCCAAAAGATCTCTACATTCCTCCGGATGCACTCGAAGTGTTCCTGGAGGCTTTCGAAGGACCGCTCGATCTGCTCCTCTACCTCATCAAACGCCAGAATCTCGATATCCTCGACATACCGATTGCTCGTATCACCGAGCAGTACATGAGCTATATCGACATGATGCAGGAACTCCGCCTCGAGCTTGCCGCGGAGTATCTGGTCATGGCGGCGATGCTGGCGGAAATCAAATCACGCATGTTGCTGCCGCGGCCGCGCGTCGATAGCGACGAGGAAAGCGACCCCCGTGCCGAGCTGGTGCGCCGCCTGCAAGAATACGAACGTTTCAAGAAGGCCGCCGCTGACATCGACGAAATGCCGCGCATGGAGCGCGAATGGTTCGAAGTTGTCGTGGATTTCGAGCGCGTCGCACACAATCACCCGTTGCCGGAGGTCACGCTCACCGCTGTTCTCGAGGCCTTCAGCGACGTCTTGCGCCGTGCCGATATGTTCGCCGACCACCGCGTCCAGCGCGAAGCGCTGTCGGTGCGCGAGCGCATGAGTGTCGTGCTGGCGCGGGCCAGCGGCGAGAATTTCACCGCCTTCCACGAGTTTTTCACGATCGCCGAGGGACGCGCCGGGGTCGTGGTCACGTTGATCGCGATTCTCGAGCTGCTCAAGGAAGCCCTGATAGAGATTGTGCAAAATGGCGAGCGCGATCCGATCTACATCAAATTGGCCGCGTGAACCGCCTGGAGTGCCGAGCATGAACGTCGAGGAAGTGAAGCCGATAGTCGAAGCCCTGCTGATGGTCGCCGACGGACCGCTGTCGCTGGAGCGCCTGCTCAAACTGCTCGAGGGGGATGGCGAACAAGCGCCGAGCCGTGAGCTGCTGCGCGATACGCTGCAAGCCCTGCAGGCCGACTACGCCGACCGCGGCGTGGAACTGGCCGAGGTCGCGAGCGGCTGGCGGTTCCGCGCGCGCGCGGCTTATGCCGCGCAGATCGGGCGTTTGTGGGAGGAGCGCCGCCCGCGCTATACCCGCGCTTTCCTCGAGACCCTCGCGATCATTGCCTACCGGCAGCCCATTACACGCGGCGAGATCGAGCATATCCGCGGTGTCGCCGTGAGCAGCAACATCATGCGCCAACTGCTCGAGCGCGAATGGGTGAAGGTCGTCGGACACCGCGATGTGCCCGGGCGCCCCTCGGTGTATGCCACCACGCGCGAGTTCCTCGATTATTTCGGTCTGCGTTCGCTGGCCGAATTGCCGACCCTGGCCGAGCTCAAGGATATCGACGACTTCAATGTCGACTTGTTCGGTGACAGTGAGCGGTTGGATGAATCCGGACAGGTTGGCGATGACGGGGAGGCGCCCGCGGATGCCGGCGCTGGTGAGCCCGCGTCGGCCGAGACGGCGGCCGTCGACGATGAGGGCGGCGCCGGAAACGCGGCTGACGAGGACGCCTCGGGCACGACCGGTGCGGCGGCGGCAACAGGTTGAAGCGGCCTTCGGCGAATGACCGGGTGGGCGCCGCGTGCCCGCCGCGCTCCTGCTTCGGCCTTGCTTCACGCACCCAATGGGGCTGGCGCGCAGTTTGCGTGGCACGCGTTGGCGATCGTCATGCGTTCGAGGCATCCGATGCGCAAACCTGATACGGAAGCCGGGGGTGAGCGCATCCAGAAAGCCCTGGCGCGGGCCGGCTGGGGTTCGCGCCGCGAGATCGAGCGCCTGATTGCCGCCGGCCGCGTCAGTGTGAACGGCAAGCCGGCGGTGGCCGGGCACCAGGTGCGGCCGGGCGACCGCATTCAGATCGACGGTGGGCCGATGCAACGCATCGAGGCGGACGTCGAGGCCCTGCGTGTGCTCGCCTACAACAAACCCGTCGGCGTCGTCTGTACCCGCAACGATCCGGAAGGGCGGGCCGATATTTTCGCCAGACTGCCGCGTATCAAGCACGGCCGCTGGATCAATGTCGGCCGTCTCGATATCAATACCAGCGGTTTGCTGCTGTTTACGAACAACGGCGAACTCGCGCATCGCTTGATGCACCCTCGCTATCGAATCGATCGGGAGTACGCGGTACGCGTGTTCGGCGCCGTCGACAGCAGCATGCTCGAACATCTGCGTGCGGGCGTCGAGATCGATGGCGAGTTCGGTCATTTCGATGACATCACCATCGGTAAGGGCGACGGCGCAAATCAATGGTATTTCTGCGTTGTGCAGCAGGGCCGCCACCGCGAAGTGCGCCGCTTGTGGGAAGCGCAGGGCGTGCAGGTCAGCCGGCTGATGCGGGTGCGTTTCGGCAATGTCATGTTGCCGACCAATCTGCGCCCCGGGCGGACCGTCGAGTTGGGAGGGGCCCTGCTCGAGGATTTGTGCCGTCTGGTCGGGCTCGAAGCCGGTTCCCGGACCCGGGGTGAGCATTCGCGGCGGCCGCGTCGCCGCTGAGGCCGACAGGCTGCTAGGCGCCCGACTGGCAAGGCGCGAGGAGGGCGAATAGGGGTTCTATTGAAGGGACGATCAACGCCGCCAGCCGGGATGAATCGGCGTTCCAGACAGTTGAGTTATTCTGTGGCGGGCCCTAAGCTTGCCCACCTTTTGGGCTTGGAATACGGTCGCTGAATCCGATGCGTCGCCCCCTGGTTGCAGGAAACTGGAAGATGAACGGCTCGCACACCATGGCGGCCGAACTCGGCACCGCCGTGGCTCAGGCTGCAGTGACGGGAGCGGACGTGCTGCTGTGCCCGCCGGCGGTCTACCTCGATACGGTCGCTGCCGCCTTGCGCGGCAGCTCGGTCAAGCTCGGCGGCCAGGACTGCTCGGAGCACGTCAGCGGTGCCTACACTGGGGAAACCGCTGCAGCCATGCTGCGCGATTGCGGCTGCACGCATGTCATTGTGGGGCACTCCGAGCGGCGCCAGTTTTTCGGTGATAGCGATAGCCGTGCGGCGGCCAAGGTATCGCGAGCCCAGGCAGAGAGACTGACGGCGGTGCTGTGCGTCGGCGAGACCCTGGCCGAGCGTCGAGCCGGCACCACCGAAGCGGTGGTCGGGCGGCAGCTCGACGCGGTGCTGGCATTACCGGCGATCGGGGATATCCTCGAGCACCTGGTGATAGCCTACGAGCCGGTGTGGGCCATCGGCAGCGGCGAAACGGCAACGCCGGAGCAGGCGCAAGCGGTACACAGCTGGATCCGGGCGCGTATCGCCAGGCAGTTTCCGGTGCAGGCGGCTGGGTCGCGGATTCTTTACGGTGGCAGCGTCAAGCCGGGTAATGCGGCCGAATTGTTTGCCATGCCGGACATCGACGGCGGTCTGGTCGGTGGCGCGGCGCTCGACGCCGATTCGTTCGTGGCCATCTGTCGGGCTGCCGGCTGAGATCGAGCCGGCGCCGCGGACCTGCCGCGTCATTTACGTACACAGAGATGAATTCATGTCACTGACTTTTTCCGTTCTATTGGCCGTACATCTGGTGCTGGCCATCATGCTGATTGGGATCATCCTGATCCAGCAGGGTAAGGGCGCTACCGCAGGCGCGGCCTTCGGTAGTGGCGCGTCGTCCACCGTATTCGGTTCACGCGGCTCAGCTTCGTTCCTGACCCGCACGACAGCCGTGCTTGCGGTGCTGTTTCTCTCGAACAGTTTGTTTCTCGCCTACCTCTACGGTCAGGCGAGCGATCAAACGAGCCTGCTGGACGCGGTCGAGATGCCGCAGGTCGAAGTGCCGGCGCCGACA
>JBBDTC010000219.1:0-15477 GCA_040904625.1 Gammaproteobacteria bacterium | reverse complement strand
GTACCGGCCGCGCCGGCCCCCGCCGACGATGTGCCGCGCCCACCGGGTGATTAGCAGGCTTCCACGTTCGTCAGGTTGAGGGCGTTGCAGCGGCACAGACTGCAGAAGTCGTTCCGGCACCCGGCCTGAGCAGAAATTCCTTGCCTCGCGTCGGGTTTGGCGCGGCATCCGTTCCCGCTTGTTCGCGACTGATCCCAGTTTGGTGCAGATAGTCCCGTGCAGCAGCCGGGACGGTGAAAATTGACGCGAAACGCGACAATCGAGCGGTTCGCGAGACACATTTCGATGGCACCGCGCGTGCGCATTTCGTATCATGGCGGGCCACGCTGGCGAACGGCTCTGCAGGTGGCGGAGAGATGCCGGCGAAACCCTATGCCGATGTGGTGGAATTGGTAGACACGCTGTCTTGAGGGGGCAGTGCCGCAAGGCGTGCCGGTTCGACTCCGGCCATCGGCACCAATTGATTGGCACGACGCAAGCGCGTCGAACCAAACGGATACGACCCGTTCGCGCGTGCGGTCCGGGTCTTTTACGAGGAATCGGTTAGAATCGCTCGCTCCTGGCCGCGATGCGGCCACGTAACGAGAATGGGATACGCGACCAGTGTTGGAACTCTACCTGCCGATTTTGATCTTCATCGCCATCGGTGTTTCGATCGGCGTGGTATCCCTCGCTGCGAGCTACGGGATCGGACAGATTCTGGGAGTTCACAAGCCCCACGGCGAGAAATCCTCGCCCTACGAATGCGGTTTCGAGGCATTCGAGGATGCGCGCATGAAATTCGACGTGCGCTATTACCTCGTCGCCATCCTGTTCATCATTTTCGATCTCGAAATCGCATTTTTCTTTCCCTGGGCCGTAGTTCTCGACGACATCGGAACCTATGGTTTCTGGGCGATGATGATCTTTCTCGCCATCCTCGTCGTCGGCTTCGTCTACGAATGGCGTAAGGGAGCATTGGAATGGGAATGAGCGAAGTACAGGATCGCGGTTTCGTCACGACCACGGTCGATACGGTAGTCAACTGGGCCCGCACCGGCTCGATGTGGCCGATGACCTTCGGCCTGGCCTGTTGTGCGGTCGAGATGATGCATGCCGGAGCGTCACGCTACGATCTGGATCGATTCGGCATCGTGTTCCGGCCCAGTCCACGGCAGTCCGACGTGATGATCGTGGCCGGCACGCTGGTCAACAAGATGGCGCCAGCCCTGCGCAAGGTCTATGACCAGATGACCGAGCCGAAATGGGTCATATCCATGGGGTCGTGCGCCAATGGCGGGGGCTATTACCACTATTCGTATTCCGTGACTCGCGGCTGCGATCGCATCGTGCCCGTCGATATCTATGTACCGGGCTGTCCGCCGACTGCCGAGGCCTTGCTGTTCGGCGTCATCCAGTTGCAGAACAAGATCAAACGCAGCAATACGATCAGCCGTTCCTGACTGTCATGTTGAGTTCCAGACTCGAAACGCTTGCCGCCCAGCTCGACAGCACGTTTGCCGACGAAATTCTGGCGCGTGATACCAACTGCGGCGAACTCACGATAGAGATTGCCCCGGCTCACCTGCGCGAGGTGATGGAGCGTCTCAAGAAAGAGCCTGATTTCGCATTCAGCCAGCTGAGTGATCTGTCCGCTGTCGATTATCTCGGCTATGGCCAGGCTGACTGGCAGACGCAGTCCGCTTCCACCACCGGCTTCAGCCGCGGCGTGGATCGCGCCTCAATCCAGGCCGTGCAGGGCAGCGCCCGCCGCTTTGCCGTCGTCTATCAGTTGCTGTCGCTCGACCACAACCGGCGGCTGCGGGTCAAGGTCTTCGCGGACGGTGAGCCGCCGCGGGTGGATTCCGTGGTGGAACTGTGGGCCTCGGCGAATTGGTACGAGCGCGAAGCGTTCGATCTCTTCGGCATCCTTTTCGACGGCCATCCCGATCTGCGCCGCATCCTTACCGACTATGGTTTCATCGGCCATCCCTTCCGTAAGGATTTCCCGCTCGAGGGTTACGTCGAAGTGCGCTATGACCCGGAGAAGGGGCGGGTAGTCAACCAGCCGGTAAGCATAGAGCCACGCACGCTGGTGCCGCGCGTCATCCGCGAAGAAGACTGGCTGCACTCGTCGAAACCCGAGCCAGAGACGCCCAATGCCTGAGATCCGCAACCTGACGATGAACTTCGGCCCGCAGCATCCCGCGGCACACGGCGTGCTGCGCCTGGTGCTGGAGATGGACGGCGAGGTCATCGAGCGGGCCGATCCACATATCGGCCTGCTGCACCGGGCGACGGAAAAGCTCGCCGAAAACAAGCCGTTCAATCAAAGCATCGGCTACATGGACAGGCTCGATTACGTTTCGATGATGTGCAACGAGCACGCCTATGTGCTCGCCATCGAGAAGCTGCTCGGAGTCAGGCCGCCGCTGCGCGCGCAATACATCCGGGTGATGTTCGATGAGATTACGCGAATCCTGAATCACCTGATGTGGCTGGGCGCGCACGGCCTCGACATCGGCGCGATGACTGTTTTCCTCTACTGCTTCCGTGAGCGTGAGGATTTGATGGACTGCTATGAAGCGGTATCCGGCACGCGTATGCACGCGACTTACTACCGCCCCGGCGGCGTCTACCGGGACCTGCCTGACAGAATGCCGCAGTATCAAGCCTCGAAATGGCGCAGCGACAAGGAAGTGCGGGAGCTGAACAGCAGCAGGGACGGTTCGCTGCTCGATTTCATTGCCGATTTCGCCGCGCGTTTCCCGGCCTGTGTGGATGAATACGAAACCTTGCTGACCGACAACCGGATCTGGAAGCAGCGTACGGTTGATATCGGAATCGTCAGTCCCGAACGCGCGCTCGAACTGGGTTTCACCGGACCGATGCTGCGCGGCTCGGGGATCGCCTGGGATCTGCGTAAGAAACAACCCTATGAAGTCTATGCCGATCTCGATTTCGACATTCCAGTCGGCGTCAATGGGGATTGTTACGATCGCTACCTCGTGCGCATCGAAGAGATGCGGCAGTCCGCACGGATCATCGAACAATGCGTCGTCTGGCTGCGTCAGAATCCGGGGCCCGTGGTGTTGGACGATCACAAGCTCACGCCGCCCAGCCGGGCTGATATGAAAGGGGACATGGAGTCGCTGATCCATCATTTCAAACTCTTCACCGAGGGCTACTGTGTGCCGGCCGGTGAAGTCTATGCTGCCGTTGAGCACCCCAAGGGCGAGTTCGGCATCTACCTCGTCTCCGACGGCGCCAACAAACCCTATCGCCTGAAAGCCCGTGCCCCGGGATTCCCGCACCTCGCCGCAATCAACGAAATGGTCGAAGGCCATATGCTGGCCGATGTCGTTGCCATGATCGGGACCATGGATATCGTCTTCGGCGAGATCGACCGTTGAGTAATGCATCGATGAACGA
Organism: Gammaproteobacteria bacterium; assembly: GCA_040904625.1. Classification (GTDB taxonomy): domain Bacteria; phylum Pseudomonadota; class Gammaproteobacteria; genus JACKNG01. The sequence continues at coordinate 12,066 of JBBDTC010000219.1, read as the reverse complement.
ATCCGCAGTCAAGCTGCTGTCCGGCCATGCGCGCGAAGTGATCGACGCCTCGGTGGCGAAGTACCCACAGGACCGCAAGCAGTCGGCAGTATTGTCCGCTTTGAGCGAAGTCCAGCATGAGAACGGCGGCTATCTGACGACGGAACTGATGGACGCAGTCGCCGATTACCTCGGCATCCCGCGCATCGCGGTCTACGAGGTCGCGAGTTTCTACTCGATGTACGAAACCGAACCCTGCGGCCGGCATTGTGTGGCGGTGTGTACGAATGTTTCATGCATGCTGCGCGGCAGCGAGGACATCGTCGGGCACATCGAACGCAAACTCGGAATACGGCTCGGTGAATCGACGGCCGATGGCCGTATTTTCCTCAAACGCGAAGAGGAATGCCTGGCCGCCTGCTGCGCTGCCCCGATGATGCAGGTCGATCACGTCTACTACGAGAATCTGACCGTGGAACGCGTCGACGAGATCCTGGACGGCCTCGAATGAGCAAGATCAAGCTGAATCAGACCTGCTATGCCACGTTGCAGTTCGAGCAGCCGTGGACCTACGACAACTACCGCAAGATCGGCGGCTACGAAGCGTGGGAGAAAATGCTCACCGAACGCACCGCGCCGGCCGACATTATCGAACTGATCAAGGCGGCCAACCTGCGCGGGCGCGGTGGTGCCGGCTTTCCGGCTGGCGTCAAGTGGAGCTTCATGCCCAAGGGCGACGTCCAGCGCTATCTGGTCTGCAACTCGGACGAATCGGAACCCGGAACCTGCAAGGATCGCGACATCCTGCGCTTCAACCCCCACGCCCTGGTCGAGGGAATGGCGATTGCGGGCTATGCGATGGGTGCGACGGTCGCCTACAACTATATGCGTGGCGAATTCATGGACGAGCCGGCGCAGCACTTTCAGCAAGCCCTGGCCGATGCTTACGAGGCCGGCCTGCTGGGCAAGAACATTCGTGGTTCGGGCATTGATTTCGATCTCTACGACCATCTCGGGGCGGGCGCTTATATCTGCGGTGAGGAAACGGCCCTGCTCGAATCGCTCGAAGGCAACAAGGGCATGCCGCGCTTCAAACCGCCGTTCCCGGCAGCCTATGGCCTGTACGGCAAGCCGACCACCATCAACAATACAGAGACGCTGGCATCGGTGCCGACCATCATGCGCAATGGCGCGGAGTGGTTTGCGGAACTCGGCAAGCCGAACAATGGCGGCACTAAGATTTTCTCGGTCAGCGGCCACGTCAACAAACCGGGCAATTTCGAAATTCCCATGGGTACGCCGTTTCGTGATCTGCTCGAACTCGCCGGCGGCGTCCTCGATGGACGTGCTCTCAAAGCGGTGATTCCAGGCGGTTCCTCCGTGCCGGTGCTGCCGGGGCCCACGATGCTGGAAGTCGACATGGATTACGATTCCATTGCCAAGGCCGGTTCGATGCTGGGCTCGGGGGCTGTCATCGTCATGGACGAAACCACCGACATGGTCAAAGTGCTGCGTCGAATATCGCGTTTCTACTATGCCGAATCCTGCGGCCAGTGCACGCCATGCCGGGAAGGGACGGGTTGGTTGTATCGCATGCTGTCGCGGATCGTCGAAGGACAAGGGCGGCCCGAGGATCTCGATCGACTCGACCTGGTCGCGAGCAAAATCGAGGGCCGCACCATCTGCGCGCTGGGCGATGCGGCCGCCATGCCGGTGCGCAGCTTCATCAAGCATTTCCGCCACGAGTTCGCGCACTACATCGAGCACGGACACAGCATTCTCGAGGGCAAAGAGCGGTCCGCAGCGGCTTGAATCCGTACGGCAGGCGAGATGAAACATGAGTGACGAAGTAGTCAAGATAGAAGTCGACGGGCGCGAACTCGAAGCGCGCAAAGGCGTGATGCTGATCGAGGCGACCGACGCGGCCGGCATATACATCCCGCGTTTCTGCTATCACAAACATCTGAGTGTGGCGGCCAACTGCCGCATGTGTCTGGTCGAGGTCGAACGCGCGCCCAAACCCATGCCGGCCTGCGCCACGCCGGTGATGGACGGCATGAAGGTGTACACGCGCTCGCCCAAGGCGGCGGCGGCCCAGCATGCGACCATGGAATTCCTGCTTATCAACCATCCTCTCGATTGCCCGATTTGCGATCAAGGCGGGGAATGCGAGTTGCAGGATCTGGCCATGGGCTACGGTGGCGATATCTCGCAATTCACCGAGCGCAAACGGGTGGTGCGGGACAAGGACATCGGGCCGCTGGTGCAGACCGATATGACGCGCTGCATCCATTGCACGCGCTGTGTGCGTTTCGGCGAGGAGATCGCCGGCCTGCGCGAACTCGGCGCCACCGGTCGCGGCGAGCATATGGAGATTGGAACCTATGTCGCCAAGGCGATGACCTCGGAATTGTCCGGTAACGTGATCGATCTCTGCCCGGTCGGTGCGTTGACCAACAAGCCCTACCGATACTCCGCGCGCGCCTGGGAGCTGCAGCAGCGCGACGGGATCGCCCCACACGACGGCCTTGGCTCCAATCTGCATTTTCATGTCAAGGGACGGGTCGTCAAGCGGGTCATTCCGGCCGAGAACGCAGCGGTCAACGAAACTTGGTTATCCGATCGCGATCGCTACAGCTATCTCGGCATGAATCAGGAGACGCGCCTCGAGCGGCCGCGCATCAAGCGCGATGGACGCTGGTCCGATTGTGACTGGGAGACCGCTTTTGACGTCGTCACGCAGGAACTGGGGACTATCGCGCATGACGATGCCGGCGCATTGGCTGCTCTCGCCTCGCCGTCGTCGACGACCGAAGAGCTGTATCTGCTGCAGCGCCTCGTTCGCGGCCTCGGCTCATCGAGCATCGATCATCGTCTGCGCCAGGTCGATTTCTCCGGTCAGGCTGACGAACCACCTTATCCGGGCCTGCCGCCGCTGGCCGACATCGAAGGCGCCGACGCGGTCGTACTGATCGGCGCCTACCCGCGTCACGAGCAGCCGCTGGTCAATCTGCGCTTGCGTAAAGCGGCTCTCAAGGGCGCGGCGGTAGTCGCACTCGACGCCATCGAACGGGCATTCAATTACCCGCTGGCAGGGCAGCACGCGTGCATGCCGAGCGCCCTGCCCGGTGTGCTGGCCGGGCTGCTGATCGAAGTCGCGTCACTCAAGGGCGCTACGGTCGCGAGTGAATTGACCGCTCTGGTCGACGAAGCTGCGTGCGCTGCCATACCCGAATTGAAGGCGCACGCGGCGCGCCTGGCAAAATCCCGCAGCGCCATCGTCCTGACTGGGGCGCTGGCCGAGCAGCATCCGCGACGCAGCGTGTTGATGCGCCTCGGCGCGGAACTCGCGCGCATTCTCGGTGGTCAGACGGGCTGTATGGCCAGCGGCGCCAACGCGGCCGGCGCCTGGCTGGCCGGTGCGGTGCCCCACCGCGGCGCGGCCGGCAAGGCCATCGAGCTCCCTGGCTACGATCTCGGTGGATTACTCGAAACGTCACAGCGCGGCTATGTGTTGTTGGGTTTCGATCCGGCACTCGACTGTGCCGAGTCGCGACGTCTGCAAGGGCAGCTCGAAAAAGCCGAATTCGTCGTGGCGCTCAGCGCCTTCGAGAGTGCGGCCCTGGATGCCGCCGCGGATGTCATCCTGCCGATTGCGGTGTTCGGTGAAAACGAGGGTTCGTTCGTCAATGTGAACGGCCTGTGGCAGAGCTTCGCGCCCGCGGTGCCGCCACGCGGTGAAGCGCGGCCGGCGTGGAAAGCGCTGCGCATGCTCGGCGTCGGTCTGCAGCTGGAAGGCTTCGACGCTGTCGAAGTCGGCGACGTGAGCCGTGAGGTCAAGGCGCTGGCCGGCGCTGTCGGACCCGAAGCGCGCGGAACCGCTGCCGCCCTGACAGCCAGTCCGGCAGGACAATCGATGCAACTCGAAGTCATTGTCGACGTTCCCATGTACCGCGTCGATCAGCTGGTGCGCCATGCCCCGGCGCTACAGCAGATGCCGCAGAGCGGCGACGATCGGGTGCGCATCGCGGCCAGCACCGCTGCGCAACTCGGCCTGGTGGAAGGGACCGAAGTGGAATTGGTTGGGGCGAATGCGCGGGCGATGGCCGAACTCGCCATCGATGACCGTGTACCGCCAGGCAGCTGTCTGATCGACGGTGCGCGGGCGGCGCTGGCCGAACTTGCAGTACCCGGCACGGTGCTCGACGTCCTGCGCGCGAGTGGGAATGCAGCCGCATGAACGTCGTCGGCTTTCTCGAAACGCAGTTGGCGGTATTCCTGCCGGAGCCGATGGTGGTCAGCACCATCATCGTGCTCAAGATCCTCTGCATCACGCTGCCCCTGATGGGCGCGGTGGCCTATCTGACTTTCGCCGAACGCAAGATCATCGGCTACATCCAGGTCCGCATCGGGCCGAACCGGGTCGGCCCGCGTGGCTGGGGACAGCCCATCGCCGATGCCATCAAGCTGCTTTGTAAGGAAGTGATCGTACCCACCGGCGCCAATCGCTTCCTGTTCCTGCTCGCGCCCATCCTCGCCCTGGCGCCGGCACTGGCCGCCTGGGCTGTGGTGCCTTTCGGCGCCGAGATGGTGCTCGCCGACATCAATGCCGGCCTGCTCTACGTTCTCGCGCTGACCTCGCTCGGCGTTTACGGCATCATCGTCGCCGGCTGGGCGTCGAATTCGAAATACGCCTTCCTCGGCGCCATGCGCTCCGCCGCCCAGATAGTCTCCTATGAAATACCCATGGGATTCGCCCTGGTCGGGGTGCTGGTTGCGGCCGGCAGTCTGAATCTCGGCGACATCATCGAAGCACAGCGCGGCAGCTTGAGTATCTTCAGCTGGTTCTGGCTGCCCTTGTTGCCGCTTTTCGTGATCTATTTCATCTCCGGTGTGGCCGAAACCAACCGCGCGCCGTTCGATGTCAGCGAGGGCGAATCCGAGATCGTGGCTGGTTTCCACGTCGAATATGCCGGGATGGCGTTCGCGCTGTTTTTCCTCGCCGAATACGCCAACATGATTCTCATCTCCGGCCTCAGCGCAGTGTTGTTCATGGGCGGCTGGTTGTCGCCCATCCCGGGTCTCATTCCCGACGGCATTCACTGGCTGTTGGCCAAGATCGGCTTTTTCCTGTTTCTTTTCCTGTGGTTCCGCGCGACCTTCCCGCGCTATCGCTATGATCAAATCATGCGCCTGGGCTGGAAGGTGTTCTTGCCGATCACGATAGTCTGGATCGTGGTGGTCTCAGCCATGGTGGTGTGGCGGATCCCGCCATGGTTCAACGCGGCATGACGGAGGATCTGCGATGAGTACGGTTGCCAACTACCTCAAGAGCCTCACGCTGTGGGAACTGATCAAGGGCCTGCGCCTGACCGGCGGTTACCTCGTCGAGCGCAAGGTCACGGTGCAGTATCCCGAGGAGAAGACGCCGCAGTCGCCGCGCTTTCGCGGCTTGCATGCGCTGCGGCGCTATGCCAATGGCGAGGAGCGCTGTATCGCCTGCCAGCTTTGCGAAGCCGTGTGCCCGGCCGTGGCCATCACTATCGAGTCGGAGGCGCGCGACGACGGCACCCGACGGACGACTCGCTACGACATCGATCTCGCGAAATGCATCTTTTGCGGCTTTTGCGAAGAATCCTGTCCGGTTGATTCGATCGTCGAGACGCGGCATTTCGAGTATCACGGCGAGAAGCGCGGTGATCTGCTCATGACGAAAGACAAGTTGTTGGCGGTCGGTGACCGCTTCGAGGCGCAGATCGCCGCCGATCGCGCGGCTGAAGCACCTTATCGCTGACATGGCTTGTATCGCGAGGTCGGCCGGTCGTGATGGATTCGATGGCGGCATTCGCACAGGCGAAACCTGGATCGCGGCCCGTATAGCCGTGATACACGGTGCCGAAAAACCGATGCCACCTGGCGTGAATTGATGTTCGAACAGATTGTTTTCTATAGCTTCGCGGGACTGCTGATCTTCGCGGCCTCGATGGTCATCACCGTACGCAACCCGGTGCACGCCGTGTTGTTTCTGGTGCTTGCCTTCTTCGCCAGCGCCGGACTCTGGCTGCTCCTCGAAGCGGAATTCCTGGCCATAGCCCTGGTGCTGGTCTATGTCGGCGCGGTCATGGTGCTGTTTCTGTTCGTGGTGATGATGCTGGACATCAACGTGGCCGAGCTGCGGGCAGGTTTCGCTGGTTATTTTCCGGTTGCCGCGGTGGTTGCCATTGTCATGATGGTCGCGCTCGGCACGATCGTGGGGCCGGCGAATTTTGGTCCTGACCAGGTGCCGCCGCTGGCTGCGCAGGCGTCGGATTACAGCAATACGCGGGCACTCGGCCTGGCGATGTTCAGCGACTATGTCTGGCCGTTCGAAATTGCGGCCGTGATCTTGCTGGTCGCCATCATCGCGGCGATCACGCTTACGCTGCGGACAACGCGCCAGACCAAGGCGCCGCGACCGGACGAGCAGGTTCTGGTGCGGCGCGAAGACCGCGTGCGGCTGGTTAAAGTGGACGCCGAAAGAGATTCCTGAGGAATAGCACCCATGCTTGCTCTAGCCGACTACTTGATCATCGGGGCAATATTGTTCTGCCTCAGCGTGGCAGGGATATTCATCAACCGCAAAAACGTCATCTTGTTGTTGATGTGCATTGAGCTGATGCTGCTTGCGGTCAATATGAATTTCATTGCCTTCTCGCATTTCAATGGTGACGTCGCCGGCCAGGTATTCGTGTTCTTCATTTTGACCGTGGCTGCCGCCGAAGCCGCGATCGGGCTCGCTATCCTGGTCGTACTGTTCCGCAATCGCAATTCGATCAACGTCGAGGATCTCGACCTCATGAAGGGTTGATGAAATGCGGTCGAGATTGTCCCAGGCCTTCGAGATAAACGGATAAGCGCATGGCTACGCTCTATTTGGTAATCGTCCTTGCGCCGCTGTTCGGTGCCATAGCCGCCGGCCTGTTCGGCAAGCAAATCGGCCGCAGCGGCGCGCACTGGGTGACCAGTGCCGCTGTCGGTTTGTCTTTCCTGCTGTCGCTGATTCCGTTTTTCCAGATCGTGGTCGGCGACGCGGCGCCGTACAACGCCAACCTCTATACGTGGCTGTCGAGCGGCGGGATCAATTTTCACATCGGTTTTCTGATCGACGAGCTGAGCGCGACCATGATGGTCGTCGTCACTTTCGTCTCCTGGATGGTACATATCTACACCATCGGCTACATGCACGACGACCCGGGCTACCAGCGGTTCTTCTCGTACATTTCGTTGTTCACCTTCAGCATGCTGATGCTGGTGATGTCGAACAACTTCCTGCAGTTGTTCTTCGGCTGGGAAGCGGTCGGCGTGGTGTCCTATCTCCTGATCGGTTTCTGGTACAAGCGGGATACCGCGATCTACGCCAATCTCAAGGCCTTCCTGGTCAACCGGGTCGGCGATTTCGGCTTCCTGCTCGGGATAGCCTGTGTGCTGATGTATTTCGGCAGTCTCGATTACGCGGCGGTATTCGCGGCCGCGCCCGCACATGAACACACCCTGATCGACGTCATCCCGGGCGAAGCCTGGTCGCTGATGACTGTCACCTGCCTGCTGCTCTTCGTTGGCGCCATGGGCAAGTCGGCGCAGGTTCCGCTGCATGTCTGGCTGCCCGATTCAATGGAAGGCCCGACCCCGATCTCCGCGCTGATCCACGCCGCGACCATGGTCACGGCCGGGATCTTCATGGTCGCGCGTATGTCGCCGCTGTTCGAGCTGTCGACGACGGCCTTGTCCGTGGTTCTCGTGATAGGCGCAATCACGGCGTTTTTCATGGGGCTGCTGGGGCTCGTGCAGAACGACATCAAGCGCGTCGTCGCCTACTCGACCTTGTCGCAGCTCGGCTATATGACAGTGGCGCTGGGCGCCTCGGCCTACGCCGCCGCTATCTTCCATCTTTTCACGCATGCGTTTTTCAAGGCCTTGCTGTTCCTCGCGGCGGGCTCCGTCATCATCGCCATGCACCATGAGCAGGACATGCGCAAGATGGGCGGGATCCGGCGGCATATGCCCATCACCTACTGGACCAGCCTGATCGGCTCACTGGCGCTGATCGGCTTTCCGGGTTTCGCCGGCTTTTTCTCCAAGGACGCGATCATCGAAGCAGTCCATCTCTCGACCATCCCGGGTGCCGGGATAGCCTACTTCGCGGTGCTCAGCGGGGTCTTCGTGACGGCGCTGTATTCGTTCCGCCTCGTGTTCATGGTGTTTCACGGCGAGGAGCGCATGGACCACCACACCCTCGAGCATCTGCACGAGTCGCCCAGGGTCGTGACGATCCCGTTGATCGCGCTGGCCGTGCCGTCGGTGATCGCCGGTGCCGTTTTCGTCGGCAGCATGCTCTTCGGCGATCATTTTGGCAGCAGTATCTTCGTCCGGCCCGAGCATGACGTCCTCGCCCAGTTGGGCGCCGACTACCACGGGGTGTTCGGCATGATCCTCCACGGCCTGATGCAGCCACCGTTCTGGCTGGCCGCGGCAGGCGTCTGGGTCGCCTGGTACTGCTATCTCAAGCGCCCCGACGTCCCGCGACGCGTCGCCGACGCCCTGTCTCTGGTGCACCGTGTCCTGCTCGACAAATACGGCTGCGATCGTTTCAACGACTGGTTTTTCGCCGGCGGCGCCCGCAAGGCAGGTTCCGTGCTGTGGCGCGGCGGCGACGTCGCCCTCATCGACGGCCTCATCGTCAACGGTTCGGCCCACATGATCGGCTGGTGGTCCGGGGTGGTGCGCAGAGTGCAGTCCGGCTACCTCTACCATTACGCCTTCGTCATGATTCTGGGCCTGCTCGCGCTGCTCGGGATTTTCGTCCATCGGGTCCTCGCCTGACAGGCCGGGCCGAGGCCGCACAAGAACACAAGCTGGGCAAAGTACTGACGCATGTCTGCAGAATTACCACTCCTGAGTCTCACTATCTGGCTCCCCATCCTCGGTGGGCTCTGGGTCATCTTCGCCGGCCGCCGGGTGCCGGACCGGGCGGTGCGCAATGACGCGCTGCTGATCGCTGTGGCGACGTTCGTCGTGTCCCTGGCGCTGTGGCAGGGCTTCGAGAACGGTGTCGGCGACATGCAGTTCGTCGAGCGTCTGCCCTGGATCGAGGCGTTCGGTATCGAGTACTTCATCGGCATCGATGGCATCGCCCTGCCGCTGATCCTGTTGACGACGTTCATGACCGTGCTGGTGGTACTGGCCGGCTGGGTCGTGATCAAGGACCGGCTGAGCCTGTACATGGGCTCCTTCCTGCTGCTCGAAGGCCTCATGATCGGCGTCTTCAGCGCGCTCGATGCGATCCTTTTCTATGTTTTCTGGGAAGCGCTGCTGGTGCCGATGTTCCTCGTCATCGGTATCTGGGGCGGCCCGCGGCGGGTTTACGCGACGATCAAGTTCTTTCTCTACACCTTCATGGGCTCGGTGCTCATGCTCGTCGCACTGCTCTATCTCTATTTCAAGACTGGCAGCTTCGCCATCCCGGCCATGCATGACGTATTGCTGACGCTCGGCGAACAGCAATGGATCTTCCTCGCCTTCCTGCTCGCCTTCGGCGTCAAAGTGCCGATGTGGCCGGTGCATACCTGGCTGCCCGACGCGCACGTCGAAGCGCCGACCGGCGGCTCGGTCATCCTGGCGGCCATCATGCTCAAATTGGGCGGCTACGGCTTCCTGCGTTTCAGCCTGCCGATCGCACCGGATGCGGCCGCTGCCCTCGATTGGCTGATGATTGGCCTGTCGCTCATCGCCATCGTATACATCGGCTTCGTCGCGCTCGTGCAACAGGACATGAAAAAGCTCATCGCCTATTCGTCGATATCGCACATGGGATTCGTGACCCTGGGCTTCTTCGTCGTTTTCGCCGTCGCCCGCTCGACGCAGGATTGGGGACAGGCAGCGAGCGGCATCGAAGGCGGTATGATTCAGATGATTTCGCACGGCTTCATCTCCGGTGCACTGTTTCTCTGTGTCGGTGTGATGTACGACCGGGTACATAGCCGGCAGATCGGTGACTACGGCGGGGTGGTCAACACCATGCCGGTATTCGCCGCCTTCATGATGCTGTTCGCCATGGCCAATGCCGGCTTGCCCGGCACCTCGGGCTTTGTCGGCGAGTTCCTGGTCATCCTGACTGCCTTCAAGGCCAACATCTGGTACGCGGTACTCGCTGCGATGACGTTGATTCTGGGCGCGGCCTACACGCTGTGGATGTACAAGCGCGTCATCTTCGGCCCGGTCGCGAACACCGCGGTGGAGCAGCTCAGTGATATCGACGGCCGCGAACGCTTGATTCTGGTCGTGCTGGCGGTGCCGGTGCTGTTGTTCGGAATCTGGCCGGCGCCTCTGTTCGACATGATGCATGCCACGGTCGATCAGCTCATCCACCACATAGCGCAAACGAAGCTGCCGTAAGGTCCCCGGCCGATGAATGAAATCTCCCATGTCCTGCCCGAAGCAACCCTGACCGGTCTGGCCTGCCTGGTCCTGCTGGTTGACGTGTTCCGGCGGGCCGATAATCCCGCGGCAACGTTCTGGGTGGCCGTGGTCTCGGTGCTCGTCGTCCTCGCGCAAGTAACCTACTGGTTCCCGACACAGAGTGTCACCGCTTTCGCGGGAACCTTCGTGCTCGATCCGATGGCGGCGGTGCTCAAGGCGTTCGTGATGCTACTGGTTCTGCTGTCCTTCTTTTACGCCAGAGACTATTTCCAGCGCCACGGCAAACAGCAGGCCGAGTTCTTCATTCTGGCGCTGTTTGCCTCGATAGGGATGATGGTGCTGATCTCGGCTCACAATCTGCTGACGGTCTATCTCGGCCTGGAGTTGTTGTCCTTGTCGCTGTACGCGATGGTCGCCATGGATCGCGAGTCGGCTGCGGCGTCCGAGGCGGCGATGAAGTATTTCGTGCTCGGGGCGCTGGCTTCAGGGATGTTGCTCTATGGCATGTCCATTCTCTATGGCGTGTCCGGTACGCTCGATCTCGCGACGCTCTCGACCCAGGTCGCGGACGAACGCCAGCAGCTGCTGTTGACCTTCGGTCTGGTCTTCGTCCTGATCGGGATTGCTTTCAAACTCGGCGTTGCGCCGTTCCATATGTGGGTGCCGGACGTCTACCAGGGCGCATCGACGCCGGTGACGCTGTTCATCGGGTCGGCCCCCAAGCTGGCGGCCTTCGCCATGGCTATCCGCCTGCTCGCCGATGGCTTGAATGGCCTGGCGGCAGAATGGCAGGACATGCTGATCCTGCTGGCCGTCCTGTCTCTGGCGATAGGCAATATCGTTGCCATCGCGCAGACCAATATCAAACGCATGCTGGCTTATTCCACGATTTCGCACATGGGCTTTTTGTTGCTGGGCCTGATTGCAGCGAACGCCCAGGGTTACGCATCGAGTATGTTCTACGTCATCGTCTACGCCATCATGAGCATGGGTGCATTCGGCGCGGTGATCCTGATGTCGGCTCCCGGCCATCCGGCCGAAAATCTCGAGGATTATGCTGGCCTTGCCCGCCGCAGCCCGTGGACGGCCTTCATCATGATGGTGCTGATGTTTTCTCTCGCCGGCCTGCCGCCGTTCGCGGGGTTCTGGGCGAAATGGTTCGTGCTCAAGGAAGTCATCGCTGGAGGGCATGTCTGGCTGGCGGCGGTCGCCGTGCTGTTCTCGCTGATCGGCGCTTTCTACTATCTACGCGTGATCAAACTCATGTACTTCGACGAGCCGGCCGCCGAGCGCGCAGGCTGCGTCGCGGGTGAAGACGTACGCCTGGTTTTCAGCGTCAATGGCCTGGCCGTGCTGGCGCTGGGTTTCCTGCCGGGAACCCTGATGTCGGTTTGCCTCGCCGCCATGTTGGTCGGCCGCATCTGAGGTTCGGCGGGTCCTGAAGGCTCGCGCCAGAATAGACCAACTATTTGGCATGCCGATCCATCCCGTCTGGCGGCGTTGCTCGCTAGTTGAATAGAACCCCAATAGCACTTGATCAAGCGCGGCGAGGCCGGACCGGTCCCGAAACACGTTGCCGCCTTAGGGCCCTGGCCAAGATTATCTGGTCAACACCGAGGGTGCTCCTGAGCG
>JBBDTC010000218.1:0-4185 GCA_040904625.1 Gammaproteobacteria bacterium | reverse complement strand
GGCCTCTCCTGCGGGGGATCCTTTGGCGGAAATAAAGCGGACCGAAGGGAGCCATTCCGCCAGAGGACCCCCCGCAGGAGAGGCCTATCCGCGCTTGAGTAAGTGCCATTCAGTCAAGGAGTGTCTTTCGACAGGCCTGCCAGGGCCGCCCCATGCGCCTCCCAGTGCTGGCCGTCGAAGGCTTCGATGCGCGCGTCGATCAGCGCGGCGTCGTCGAGGCAGCGCAGGTTGACGCTGTAGCCATCGGGATTGGAGCGCGGGACATAAAAGGACTTTATACCGCAGGTGTCGCAGAACAAGTGCCGCGCCGTGGCCGTAGCGAAGGTATAGGCAGTCAGCCGCGCGGCACCGGACAAGAGTCGAAAGCGGGCGGCGGGCACGATGAGATGCAAATAGCCGGTCATCGCGCAGATCGAGCAGTTGCATTCCTGCACAACCACCTGCTCCGCGGCCTCTATCTCGAAGCGCACCGCGCCACAATGACAACCGCCTCGGTGAATGTTCATGATAAGACGTCCAGTCGCTCCGGGGAGTCAGAAGAACACAATACCTATCTCGACATCATTTTTGTGTCCCCAGCACTCGCATTCAGGCGATCGCATCTACGCTGTAACCGATCTTGGGGAAATGGACGACTACCGTGCCGACGCGTGGATCGCTGCGCCGAATCGATACGCTGGAAACGGTCGTTCCCACCAGTTCGCCGACGACCTGGGCTTCCGCATAGTCTGCCGGCGACACACACACGCGGGTCCCCGTGGCGATGTCGAGCGGGTCGTGCGGCGCTATGCCGGTGGCCGGCAGCGGCTCCGATGCTTGCGCGATATCCAGCGCCTCTGCTGCCGGCATTTCCTTCCGCGTACCGTGCCCGATGGCGGCGAGACGTTCGAGCCATGCAGCGATGTGCGGGAAACGGTCGTAGGCCCGTTTGGCCTCGGCGGGAGCGAAGCGGTAGAGGAACCAGGGATCCCACATCGCATGCATGTCGACCCAGCCTGGTTGTGCGCCGCTCAGAAAAACGCGGCCGTCGGCGAGCTGCTGGTTGATGAAATCGGTGTGGGCATCGAGCTGCGTCCGGTAGCTCGCCAGGCGCGGGCCCAGTGCGTCGGTGTCGAACTGCTTTTGCCACATCTTCTTGCGGTCTTCGTGGAAGTGGGCAGGTAAGTCGACGGCACCGCTGAAGGGATCGTCGGCGCCCATGTAGATAGCCACCGAGGTCACCACGTAGGGGCCGTTGGCCCAGCTGCCCAGCGCCATGCCGAGGCCGGGATTGTTGTCTGGAAAAATCGAGGGCTTCGGATGACGGCGCTCGAGAAGTTCGGCGATGAGCTGTGTGTCGCAATAGATATCGGCACCGACCTGCAGCACCGGTGTGCGCCGGTAGCCGCCGGTCAGCGGCATCAGATCGGGTTTTGGCATTGCCGACGGCACGATCACCGATCGCCAGCTCAGGTTCTTGATGCCGAAGACGAGCCGCGCCTTTTCCGCGAATGGCGCTTCGTCGTAATGGTGCAGGATCAGCTCCGCCACGTTTCCTCCCTCGGCCTTGGTGTGTCGTAATTTGTCGTCATACCGGAGTCGTCCGGTCGCCGGCGCTAAATACGTGTTGGTAAATGTCGCTCGAGTTTGCTGAGCAAGTGGGTACGCGCACCGCGTCCGTGCCCGCTTGCGACCCGCCTCCATCACCTGGAGTACATTGACGAGCACGTATTCAGCGTGTGCCGGCTCCCCCTGATGCCCAAGGGTAGTCAATACCTGGTGGGACTGCACGCCCGCTTGGTGTGCCGCTCCACGATGATGGTCTAATGCCGCCCTGCATAACCGCAGCCTGACTTCGAGAGGTTTCAATGCCAGCCATGCCCAGCAATCTGTTCGACTTGACCGGCAAGGTCGCGCTCATCACCGGTTCCAGCAAAGGCATCGGGCGCGCCATCGCCGAAGAGATGGCCCGCCACGGCGGGCAGGTCGTGATCTCGAGCCGCAAGGCCGATAACTGCGCCGCGGTCGCGGCGAGCATCAATGCCGAGTGTGCTGATGGGGCCGGCGGCGCGGTGGCGATCCCGGCCAATATCAGTTCGCGTGAGGCGATCGACGGGCTCGTCGCCGAGACCCGCCGCCAGCTCGGCCGTATCGATATCGTGGTCTGCAATGCCGCGGTCAATCCAGCCTATGGGCCGATGAGCGAACTGCCCGATTCCGCGTTCGAGAAAATCCTGAACGTCAACATCATGGCCAACCACTGGCTGATCCAGCAGGTCCTGCCCGAAATGATCGAACGCCGCGACGGCGCCGTCATCGTGGTCTCCTCGATCGGCGGTCTGCGCGCGAGCGAGACGCTCGGCGCCTATTGCATCTCCAAGGCGGCCGACCTTCAGCTGGTGCGCAATCTCGCGCTCGAAAACGGCCGCCATAACGTTCGCGTCAACGCCATCTCGCCCGGTCTCGTGCGCACTGATTTCGCCCGTGCGCTGTGGGAGAATCCCGAATACCTGGCCAGCCACACCGAGCGCGACGCCCTGCAGCGCATCGCCGAACCGCGCGAGATCGCCGGTATCGCCGTCTACCTCGCGGCGCCGGCCGGCAGCTTCGCCACCGGGCAGAACTTCATCATCGACGGCGGCGCGACTATCAGCTGAGCCTGGTCAAGGATGTCAGGTGCAGGAGTGGTAATATTGCACTGCTGCGCCGGTGCGTCGCCGGCCCCGATACAAGACTGAAACAAAATCGCAACCCGCTGCGACTACCACACCGGATGCCCAAGCATTAGGGTCCGTGCCAGCATCGAGCCCGAGGAGAGCGACATCGTGCAATTCCTGTTCAACCGTATCCATACCACTGCCATTATGGTCAGCGCGGTGTTGGCCATGGCCGTCGCCGTGGCCCACGCCGAAGAGTCGCGCAAGAGTGCGCCGCTGTTCGACGACCTCGGTTCGTATCGTATGGCCATCACCACCGATGCACCGCTGGCGCAGCGTTATTTCGATCAAGGACTCATCCTCGCGTACGGCTTCAACCATGCCGAAGCGTTGCGCTCGTTCCGTGAGGCCCGCCGTCTCGACCCCGACTGCGCGATGTGTGCCTGGGGTGAGGCTTATGTGCTCGGGCCGAACATCAATAAACCCATGGACCCGGCGGACGCCCCCCAGGCCGTCGCCGCGGCGCAGCGCGCGCAGACGCTGGCAGCGCAGGCGAGCGCCCGCGAACAGGCCTGGATCGCGGCGATGAGCGAGCGTTACGCGGATCCGGCGCCGGACGACCGCCAGCCTCTCGATCAGGCTTATGCCGACGCCATGGCCGGGGTGGTCGCAAGCTACCCCGACGATCTCGACGCTGCCACACTCTATGCCGAAGCGCTGATGGATTTGATGCCGTGGGCGTACTACACGGAGGATGGCGAGCCCAAGCCGCTGACCGAGACCGTGACGGCGACGCTCGAGGGTATCCTCGCGCGGAACACCGACCATCCCGGTGCCATTCATTTCTACATCCACGCCGTCGAGGCATCGTCTTCACCGGAACGGGCCGAAGACGGCGCCGATCGACTTGGCGCTCTGGCGCCGGGTTCGGGCCATCTCGTGCACATGCCCTCGCACATCTATCTGCGCGTGGGGCGCTACCATGATGCGACCCTCGCCAACGAGCGCGCTGCGCTGGCCGACGAGTCCTACATCACCCAATGCCGGGTGCAGGGCTTCTATCCGGCGCTGTACTACCCGCACAACATCCACTTCCTGTGGTACACGGCGAGTCTCGAAGGGCGCAGCGCCGTTGCCATCGAGGCGGCGCGCAAACTCGCCGACAACGTGCCGGTCGACTTGATTGCGGACGTGCCGCTGATCGAGCAGTTTCTCACCGTGCCGATGTTCGGTCAGATCCGCTTCGCGCGCTGGGACGATGTGCTGGCCGAGCCCAAACCGCGAAAGGACCATCGTTTTGCCACTGCCATGTGGCATGCCGCACGCGGGATCGCACTGGCAGCCAAGGGCATGAGCGAACAGGCCCAGGCCGAGCGCGCGGCTTATGCCGAGGCCGCGACCGCCTACGGCCCCGATGCCTACGAGAAATACGGCTATCCGGCCGATGTGCTGTTGCGTATTGCCGGGTCACTGCTCGATGCGGGCATCGCCGGCGATGCGGGTAACGACGCGGCGATGTTCACAGCGCTCGAGCAGGCGGTCGCACTCG
>JBBDTC010000217.1:0-4208 GCA_040904625.1 Gammaproteobacteria bacterium | reverse complement strand
AAGCTATCTGCTTGAAGAAACGGGCGAAATCGTCTCGCGACCGGAGGAACTTCAGGCTAAGTGGACGATCAGGGATGATGATCTTTCCGATGCCGTCGCGCGCGTTTTGTTTCGATCCACTTGCCCGAACTCGCGACAGCGGCTGAGACAGTCGGGAGAATCGTTCAGACGGGGAGGATCCCCAGCATCTTGCCCATGGAGCCGACGCGTTCGCGCAGTCGCAGAGGCGGGAACGGGCGTTCAGTGGGCCTGACCAGGAATAGAGTCTCGTCGTCGACAGGGCGATGTTCCGGTCCAAACAAACCGAGTGTCCGACGCACTTTCACAGCAAAAGCATCGAGAAGCTCCGGTGCAGCCCCATCCACCGCTTCCAGCATGCGCTCCTCGCCGACGCGGCCAGCACGATCACGCACATCACAAAGTCCATCGGTATACAACAAGAGTGTGTCGCCGGGCTCGAGACGGACCGCGAACTGCCGATAATCCGTCGATTCGATGATCCCCAACGGAAGATTCAGCAGTTCATCCGCGGTCGGTTCAAAATGATGATCGAGCAACTGCCATCGCGCTGTGCGCGCGCGGTAGAGGAGTGGCCGCGGATGGCCTGCATTGCACACGATGAGATGCCCGCTCGGCCGGTGGTAACTCACGAACAAGGTGGTGATGAAGCGTCCACCGGCATTGTCCACCGAGAAGGCGGTATTGAGCGCCCGGGCCAGACGGCTTTGATCGAGGCGGTTGATGTTCCTGGTCACCAGGGCGCGGAATCGGGCCGCGACTTCGGCGACCTCGGCGCCGTGACCAGCGACGTCAGCGACCAGAAAACGGACGATTTCGCCATGGCCACAGGTCGAGACGTAATGGATGTCCCCACCACGCCCGTGACCATAGGCCAAAGACGACAGGTAGGCGTCCACGCCCGGGAGTTCGAACTGTTGTTCGAGCGTACGGTTACCGCCGAATACCTGCATGCATCGCAGTTGTAACGGCGGCGCTTTGACTACCGACACCAGGCTTCTCTCCACAGTTGCACGAAGCTTATTGCAACCGGCGTCACCGGATTCCCGGCATCCTCAATCCAGCACGGCGACAACTCGCTCGTACTCAGACGCCGCGAGCAGCGAAAAATTCCGCCGCACTGAGCGTCGCCATCTGTCAGCTCCAATACAGGAGTGAGTCCACGCGAAATCGGGGGACACGTTACTCATCTCCACTGTCGCGGCTGATCTCGTAACGTCGTGCACATGGCGATACGTAATCGGCCTCCCGAGCCGCACATCAATCGATCACCACACAGGCGCGATCCTGCGCAAGCATCACAGGCCCGGCGTATTCGGCCGCAATCGCTGCCTGCACGTTTTCCATGGCCGCGAGCGAACGTGCCATCAGATGCGAGAGCACGAGACGCTTGACCCTGGCCCGTGCGGCTCCCGCTGCCCAGCGGGTAGGCGTGGCATGCAGGCGCGATGCCACGGGGCCGGCATCATCGGTGATGGCCACATGGGCTACGAGGATGTCGGCGTCCGCGGCCGCCGTCCAGAAGCTGCGGGTCTTGCCGTCCTGGTCACCGGCGAAAACCACCGTATGGCCGGCAGTGCTGACGATATAAGCAAGTGCGGGGACAGGCCCATGCCGCACGCCGATGGCTTCGACCTGCACGGCATCGCGATCGAAGACCCGCTCGCGCCTGCCTGGCGTGGCATCCACCACGCGGGGCTGCAAGGCGAATTGGCCGTCGCTACCGTCGAGCGCCCCACGGAGATAAGCGTAGGCGCCGCCTTCCCCGAACAGCCGGCGCAGGAACTCGTCCAGCGGCGGGAACGCGCCGGCACCGCTCGGCCCGCTGATGCCGAGTGCGCGGCTGCGAGGCGTGAAATAGCCTGCTTTCACCAGCACCGCCAAATCGGCGCTGTGATCGACATGCACATGGGTCAGACCGATATGCCAGAGATCCTCGACAGCGGCGCCGGCTTCACCGAAACGGAGAAAACTGCCTCCCCCGACATCGATCAGCAGCCGCGCGCGACCCTCGATCCAGACGATGTAGGCCGCGCTCGCACGCCCGGCGCGGAGTTCGGGCCCGCCGGAGCCGAGGATCTGCAGTGCCAACGAGGCACCCGCACCACAAGTCCCCGGCGCCGCCTCGACCGCGGACGATTCTGCCGCGACTTCATCCGCTCCGAGCAGCAATGCGCTCGCGCAGAGCGCGGCGATGGCGAGGCCAGCCGCGATCCGGCGCACCGCCGGCCGTTCAGCTGTGGCCGAACAACTGGAACAGCCAGATGATCGCGATGACATTGTGCACGGTGAAAAACGTCGCTCGAACCAGAACCAGGGGCGGGCTGGTCGAGATCATGTGAGCGACCGATTGGAGCACGCGAGCACCGAGGAAAAACATCGCGAGACCGTCAGTGACGGCGCCCTGGCCGGTCGCAAGCGCGTACCCTAGCAGACCGATGGGGATAACCAGCCATTCGAGGCTGTTGGCGTGCGCGCGGGTCAGGCGTTGCCCGAGCGCCGGCAGTTCGCTGCCATCCTGGGTGAAAGTATTGACCGGATGGCCTTTGAACATGGCACTGAAACGCGCCGTCAACATGAGCAGCGTCAGAATCATGGTCCAGGCGATGAGCCCGAGCATGGCGGTAGCGGTTGCAGTCATCGTAGTACTCCCATTGGTGGATCTCCCGGCCCGGCGTGCGTCATGCGCGCAAGGTCTCCAGGATCTGTTTGGCGGTCGTTCGAACCTGGGCCCGCGGCATCCGCGCCTGCACGAGATTACGCAGACCACTCACATTACACAGGAACAACAACGCCACGGCCTGCGGATCACGCGCGGCCGGGATATCACCCGCGGCCTGCGCCTGCGTGACGACTTCGGCGAAGAACCCGGCCATGCGCGTCGTCGACTCGGCGACCAGCTTACTGACAGCGCGATTACGACAGTTGAATTCGCGCGCCGTGTTCATCATCAGACAGCCGCGGCGCCTGGTATCGCTTGCCGTTTCATCGACAATGCCTTCGACCACGCCGCGGAGGAAAGCGAAGGCCGCCGGCGCGGCCGCGAGATCGGCGCGCATCCGCCCGACCAGGTCTTCACGGTAACGCCGCAGGCAGCGCTCGAACAGCGCCTGCTTGCTGCCGAAGGTCTGGTAGAGGCTGCTGCGGGAGAGCCCCGTTGCCGCCAGCAAATCGGGCAGCGCCGTTGCCTCGTAGCCGCGGCTCCAGAAAGTCTGCATGGCAGCCTCGAGCGCGACATCGGGATCGAATTGCAGGGGGCGTCCAGCAGGCATGTCGTCGAGATCCTCCTGAGCCCCATTACTTCAGGGTGTTTCGCGCCGAAGGGAAATCGTCGATTCCGAGCCGCGCGCGAAAATCCGCACTGCCTTCGAGGAAGCGCCGATCCGCAGGGATGCCGATGGCATTGGCGATGCGATCGTTCTTGCTGAAATTTGCCGCGATGGCAGCCGCGCCGACCACCGCATCCGCGCCGAGCCGGGCGGCCAGGGCTGCCCGCGCACTATCCAGCCGCGCGCGATCGGCCCCGAGCAGGCTGTCCGCGTACTCGATGAGCAGCGCTGACGCTTCAACCCCTATATCGATATCGGCGCGCATCAAACCCTCCAGGTCGAAGACCTTGTCGATGCTGCGGCCACTCTCACGGAGGACCAGGGCGTGCGCGGTGGTTCAGTAGAAACACGCATTCAACGCCGACACCCGCCCGGCGATGACCTCGACCTGAGGCCTGCTGAGGCCGCGATGGTGACGATAGCCATATTCGGCGAAGCGCGCCAGGGGCAAGTACTGGGCTTCCTCGGTGACGACGTGCATACGGGTTTCCGCGGGCACCAGACTGAGCGCGCGGATGATGAACGGCATCATGGTCTCGCCGTAGAGTGCCCGAGCCTCGTCCCCGCCCCGTCTGCCGGCGGGCACGGTGGCGACCCAGGCACCCTCTTCACACGCACTCCGCGGACGGGTCCGCGGCGGCGGCTGATCAGCGGCCTCCGGCAACGGCAGTGGATCGATGCCGATGCCGCGTGCAAAGACATCCAGGTTGACCGTGAATGCGGCCACCGCCACGGCTTCGACATAAGCCTCCTCGGCGAGACCCGCGTCCCGTGCGGCGCTGTAGAATTCACGCGTCAGGCGCTCGGGCTCCACGGCGACACCACGCACGACTTCGCGCACGCTTCGCGGCAACTCGACTT
>JBBDTC010000216.1:0-24985 GCA_040904625.1 Gammaproteobacteria bacterium | reverse complement strand
CTGTCACCCTAAATTCCATGGCGCACGACATAGCAGGAGAAAGCCCCATGAACGTCCATCACAATCCGACCGTCGAGGTCCATCATCTGCCCGGACTCGTCCACCAGACGCTGGCCGGTGCGCGTGACGGCCTGCGCGGATTCGAAGTCTGGCGGCAGACCATCGCCACGCATGCGGCGACACCGGTTCATCGTCACGCCTGCGAGGAAGTCATCGTGATTTTCAGCGGCGCCGGCGTTTGCCACTGCGAAGGCCGCGAATTCGCTTTCAAGGCCGACGACACGCTGGTCATTCCACCAAACGTCGTGCATCAGATTTGTAATACCGGTGACGCCGAACTCGCCATCATGGCAACGCTGTCGATGTCCCCGGTCAAGGTCGAGACGGCCGACGGCGAACCCATGCCCCTGCCCTGGGATCATCGGCCGGCCTGAACAGCATGAATCTGGCGACTGGTTACGTTTCGGGCAGCCCCCGGATTTCGGTGACAGCCACTGTATTTCCAGGATCAAAGGACACCGGAATACAGTCACTGTGGCAACAATAGCCGCCATCTCGGCGTGTTCAGCGCGCGTCGCCAGGAAGCGATCAAGCATCTCGTAACAACACAACCGCCAGCCGAGGTCCATCGACGTTGCTGTGCTACGTTAGCGCACCCTCGAACCAGGACCGCAGGATGAACCGACTCGGCGACCAGACCAGCCCCTACCTCCTCAGCCATGCCGGCGATCCGGTCGAGTGGCAGCCCTGGAACGAGGAAGCGCTGGCACTGGCGCGGCGCGAGGACAAGCCGATCCTGCTTTCCATCGGCTATTCGGCCAATCATCTCTGTCACCGGATGGCGCGCGAGTCGTTCAACAGCTCGCAGGTCGCTTCGATCATGAATCAGCAGTTCGTCAACATCATCGTCGATCGCGAGGAGCGCCCGGACATCGATCGTTTCTACCAGGTGACGCACGGTCTGCTCAATCGGAAGCCGGGCGGCTGGCCGCTGACGCTGTTCATCGATCCGGAAGATTGTCTGCCGTTCTTCGGCGGTACCTATTTCCCTCCGCAGCCCGGTGCACAGACGCCAGGCTTCCGCGAAGTGCTCAGGAATATTTCGAAGATGTACGGCGAAAAGAACCGGCGCATGGCGGAGTTCAAGGAGAAGTTCAGCGCCGCGCTCGGCGAGATCCTCGGCGGGCATGGGCCGGCGGCGCTCGATGCCACGCTGGTCGAACGCGCCTGTGGCCAGATCGACGCGAGCTTCGATGCGGCCAACGGCGGCTTCAGTACGGCGCCCAAGTATCCGCATCCGGCCGGCCTCGATCTGCTCCAGGATGCCGCAATCTGCGCCACCACGCCGGCGCAGGCGGAACGCGCGTGTTACATGCTCGATTTCACCCTGGCCGCGATGTCGCGCGGCGGCCTGTTCGATCATGTCGGTGGCGGTTTTCATCGCGCCGCCACTGACGCCACCTGGACCATTCCGCATTTCGAGAAGATGCTCTACGACAACGGCGCGCTGCTCGCGATCTATGCTGCACGTGCGGCTGCGACGGGTTCGGCCTGGTTCGCCGAGACGGCACAGCGCACGGCCGACTGGTTGCTCAGCGACATGCAGCTCGAAGGTGGCGCTTTCGGCGCCAGTCTCGATGCCGATAGCGACGGCGGGGAGGGGGAATTCTACCTGTGGCGGGATGACGCGCTCCGCGCCATTCTGGGCGACGATCAGGCGGCGTTCGCGGCCCGCTTCGCAATCAAGGGCAGGGCCAATCACGCGGGGCGCTGGCAGTTGCGCATGGACGCACCCGTCGCCGATACCGCACCCGACGGCACGGCTACGCCGCCGCCGGTCGCGAGTGCGCGTCAGCGCCTGGCGCAGGCCCGCGCGGAGCGCCCGGCGCCGCAGCGTGACGACAAGATCCTCACGGCCTGGAATGCGCTGGTCATTCACGGGCTTGCCGCGGCCGGCCGCCTGCTCGGGCGCAACGACCATGTCGACGCCGCGATACGGGCCGCCGATTATCTGCAAGCGCAGCACTGGCGCGACGGGCAGCTGCTTGCCGTCAGCCGCGACGGTAAGGCGCACATCGCCGGCTTTCTGGACGATTACGCGCTGCTTCTCGATGCGCAGCTCGCCCTGCTCGGCACGCGCTGGCGGGACACCGACCTGACGTTCGCCATCATGCTCGCCGATGTGCTCATCACAGAGTTCGAGGACAGCGCGCGCGGCGGATTCTATTTCAGCACCGCGGCGCACCAGTCCCCGGTCATGCGCATCAAGCCCTATGGCGACGAAAGCCTGCCGAGCGGCAACGCGGTTGCGGTCCGGGCGCTGCTCGAGCTCGGACGTCTGCTCGGCGAGTCGCGTTACGTCGAGACGGCGGAGCGCGCCCTCGCGGCCGGCATGACCGATGCCGGGCGCTGGCCGTCGGCGCACGCCACGCTGATGCGCGCGCTGCTCGACGTCGAGCAGCCGCCCGCGCGGGTCATCGTGCGCGGCACCGCGCCGGCGGCGGCTGCCTGGTTGGCACGGGCGCGCGAACGACTGGGACCGCGCGCACGCGTGTACGGCATCCCGCACGCCGATGCCTTGCCGGGCAGGCTGTCCACGCTACGGGCCGCAGACGACGCCGAGGTCACGGCCTGGGTCGAACGTGGCGCGACCGTACAGGACGCCGTAACCAGCTTCGACGCCTTCACCGCCGCTCTCGATGCTTGAACGGTAGCGCCGGCGCCGCGGTTCCAACGCGCCGGGCCGGGATCAGCCGGCTTTGGCGGCGTCGAGCGGGTTCACCAGGATGGGAGCGACTGAGCGAGGCCTTCTATCCGCCACCCGGCTCGCAACGGTTTGCGGCTCACCTCGGCCCCCAGGTCCTCGAGCCAGTGGGCGATCATGGTGTTGGAATTGTGTCCCAGACTGTAGGGATGTGGATAGGGCACGAAGCCCAGCTCCACACTCGGGGATTCCAACACAGGCGCCTGCTCGAACCAGCTATTCAGTCGGCCACGCAGGTCCGCAACCCGGGAGGCCTCCACCCATAGGGACGAGACCTCCTGGATACCCACGCGCACCTGGACACGCACCGCCGCCTCCGTGGCAGGCCCCGGCAGATGCCGGCGCCCCAGGGCGGACTCCGTAGGCCAGGAGAGGGCTGCGATGGCGTGACCCAAACCCGTCTTGCGTTCGGCATAGTATCGCCAGTCCCCGTAGGCATAACGGGTCATGGTTCCGTCCGGCGCAGGCAGTACCAGGCTGGTATGCAGACCATGGTCCAGCAGAAACACCGGTACCGGCTCCCGGGGAGACTCTGGAGGGATCACGACCGTGTTGCTGCAGCTGCTCAGCAGCAGGACCATGAGCAAGACCAGGGCGTTACACTGGCAAGCTGAAACTGAAGCCGGCCGGCCGGAGGCATCACTTGCCATGGTTCTCATGTAGTTGTCTTTTATCATCAGGGCCCGCGTGTCACGAACCTGCGCCACGTTCATGCGTGGAGAACGGCATCCGACCCACCTGTGACAAGCGGCGCAGGGCCTACTCGTTCGCCATTTCGGCTCTGCGTTCAGCGTCGAACATGTAGTCGCGTGTTATCGGCAAAGCGTCGATACAACGGGTAAGCTGCATCTGGAACACCATGTTCGTGCGCCGGCGGAATCCGATCTCGCTGAGGACCATGTGGAACTCCCACATGCGCAAGAAGCGCTCATCATAGAGCGCCTTCACCTCGTCGGACCGCGCCATGAAGCGTTCGCGCCAGCAGCGCAGCGTCTCGGCATAGTGCAGCCGCAGGATCTCCAGGTCGGTGACAAAGAGGCCGGTTCGCTCCACGACCGCAAAGACCTCCGACAACGAGGGCAGATCGGCACCAGGAAAAATGTACTTGCGAACGAAGGGGTTGATCGGGCCCGGACTGTCCGCGTAGCCGATCGAATGGAGCAGCGCGACGCCGTCCTCGCTCAGCAGTTCGCGAATGCGAGAAAAGAACTCCAGGTAGTTCTTCTTGCCGACATGCTCGAACATGCCAACGGAGACGATCCGGTCGAAGCGGCCCTCGAGTTCGCGATAGTCGCGTAACTCGAAATGCACGCGCTCGCTGGCTGGCGACAGGGCCGCGCGCTGCAGGCTGAAGCTGTGTTGCTCTCGGCTCAGGGTGACGCCGGTGACTTCGGCGCCGAACGCCTCCGCCAGGTAGAGGCTCAGGCCGCCCCATCCAGATCCTATGTCGAGAACCTTCAGGCCGCTTCGGTTCAGGCGCAGTTTCGCGGCGATATGCTGCTTCTTGTTCTCCTGTGCAGTCTCGAGTGAATCATTCGGGCTTTTGAAGTAGGCGCACGAATACTGACGATCGGCGTCGAGGAAGATGTCATAGAGCTCACCCGAAAGATCGTAGTGATGCGCTACGTTGCGCCGGGCCCGGCCCATCGGATTGGACTGTTTCAGTCCCTGGCGGAGCCATTTGAGGAACACCAGCCAGGGATTGCGTCCCGACGGGCCGAAATTGCGCGCGAGCAGGTCGAGAAAATCGTACAGACTGCCCTGTTCAATCACCAGCCGGCCATCCATGTACGCCTCGCCGATGGCGAGTGCCGGATTCAGGGCCAGAGAATAATTGCTCGCCCTGGAGGTCAGCCGCAGCGTCACCGCCGGGGCTGAGCCGTCTCCGACGATGTGCGAACGGCCGCTGGCGTCGATCACGCAGAGGCTGCCATTGCTGACAATGGACCTGAGTATCGCTATGAAAGCCATCGGCAGATCCCCTGAACCATCGTCGAAATTTCGCACACGTGGCGATTGTGGCAGGAACGCATCACCCATGGGGTGTGGCTGGGTCGCGGACGTGAACTGCCGCGGCTCCTGCAGTACGGCGCGTTGCTCGATACCGATAAGCGGCTTGCCCGTAATGCGATCGAGGATGTATATCCACCCGCTCTTGCCCGCTTGCGCGATTGCGCGCCGCGGCTCACCGTCGAGTTCGACATCGAACAACACCACCGGATTCGCCGCGTCGTAATCCATTCGCTCGAGCAACCGCCGACAGGTGCTGCCCAAGCCACGCGTAGTGTGGGCGACTCCGTCTTCGAGCTGATCGCCCACTCCTGTTCATACCGCTTCGACCGTCTCGATCCCGTCGAGGATATCGGCGAGCTGCTGACGCGCGCGCCACAGATCGTGCGCCTGCTGCATGCCGAGCCAGAGCTCGGGGCCGTTGCCGAACAGCTTGCCGAGCCGCAGCGCCATTTCCGGCGTCACGGCGCGCTGCTCGCCCAGGATCTTGTGCAGGGTCTGCCGCGAGATGCCGAGCGCGTGCGCGGCGCCGGCGACCGTTAGGCCGGCAGCAGGCAAGAGTTCCTCGCGCAGCAGCTCGCCGGGATGCGTGGGTGCGAAAGCGGAACCCGCTGCCTTGTACTCCTTCGCCATGTTCGCCTCCTCAGTGGTAGTTCTCGAGGTCGACTCGGACAGCGTCTCCGTCGACCCACTCGAAGGTAATGCACCAGGGGCCGTTGACGTGCACGCTGTAGCGCTTCGGGCGGCCTCTGAGCCCATGGAAGTCGAAGCCCGGTACGCTGAGATCTTGCGGACGAGTAGCAGCGTTCAACGCTGACAGACGCCGCCGTACCCGCTCGACCAGCCCGGGGGCGATGCCTCTCGCGTCCCCGTCGTTGAAGAAGCGGGCGAGACCCCGATGCCGGAAGCTTCGGATCATGGCTGAAGTGTAACCCAGCAGTTTACATTTTGACAGGCTGGAGAAGGCTTTTCATACCGTCGCCGAACTCGAGAGAAGCGGGGGCAGCCAGAGAATTCGGGGGGACGCACAGGGGCACGTTATTTACGCAAATAGAAATATATTTAATCTAAGCAGAAGCATAGACGTATTTTACGGAACCCCCTCCCGGTACCAAGAGAGCTTCCACAGACAGCCGAGACTTTCCCACAAAGGCGGAAATCATCGGGGGAAATCGGAAACGCTCTTCCCGGTAGATCCAGAGCCCACCGTTGACTTTCAGGGGTGTCGGTGCACATTTGATTCTGGCCACCCACGCGCAGGAAAAGGGAGACAGAACGCTATGTCGTGAAGTGGGGCAGCACCTCGTTGGCGAACAGGGTCCAGGATTCGTCGTTGGCCGCAAACATCATGTAGTACGTCACGCCGGTGTCGGCGATGCGCGCCTCGAGCGTGTCGCGCACTTGCGACGGTGTGCCGAGCAGGGCGACGGGCGCACGGCGCGCGGCTTCGTAATCGTCGAAGCCGAGCTGCCTGGCCATTGCGACGAGCCCGCTGTCGTGCTCGTTGCGCGACATTCCCAGCAGCAACAGTCCGCCGAGCTCGATGTCCGACGGCTCACGACCGTTGGCGCGCAGGCGCTCGTGCAAGCTTGCGATCTTTTTCTTCATCACCGCCATGTCGAAGCGCCGTGTTGCGGCTGGATCGTTGGGAAAATCTTTGCCGTTCGATGTCGGCGGAATGATATTGAGTATGCTCGCCTCGGCTGCCGCGAGCGCGAGGATTGATGGCGCCGAACCACCGAGCATGATCGGCGGGCCGGGTCTTTGCACCGGCAACGGCAGGTTGCCGCCGTTGCTGATCGAGAAGTGCTTGCCGCTGTAGGCCGGCTCGTCCTGGGTCCACAGCGCCTTCAGGATCTGCACACATTCACCGAGCTCTGCGACGCGCTGCGCGACCGGCGGGAAGGCGTAGCCATGGGCAACGTATTCGCTGACCTGCCAACCAGCGCCGAGGCCCAGGATCAGGCGACCCTCGCTGGCGTGGTCCAGGGTTGTCGCGCACTTAGCAAGCAGGGCCGGCGAACGAAAGGACGCGGCCACGACCGCTGGCGCCAGCTTGATCTGCCTGGTCACCATCGCCATTGCTGTCAACACGCTGAAGCATTCGAGCTGCGGTGTTCGTGGTCCACCGAACGGCGAATAGAAGTGGTCATTGACCGACACCGAGTAGAAACCGTCGCCCTCGGCGCGGCGCGCGGCTTCGAGTGCGATTTTGACGTCGTCGGGCAGCAGGAACAAACCGAATCGTGCTGGGTACATGCTACTTTCCCCCCCGGGGTCACCAGAATGACGTCCGCGACGTCTGACGACAGTTTACTCAATCAGGCGATCGAACTGCGCCGCCGCGTGATGGAATTACGGCGACAGTAACTGTACTTCGATGTTCTGCGATCCCGGAAATGCAGTTACTGTCACTTCAATTACAAGCCCGCCGACAAGGATAAATCGAAGCCGAGCTCCAGACCCTGGGGTGCGCCGATCGCGAACACTGGCTGACCAATGCGCAGGGTCGACACCGTGCCAAGCCGGATCGGCGGTGCGGGCAGGCCGACCGCATTCAACAAGCAGAGATCGCGACTGAGGTTCACGTCAATCACGGTCACGCCGTCATAGAGTTCCCCCTGGTAGAACACTCCGGCAGCCTGCGCACCCTTGAGGACATGACAGTTCGTGACGACACGACCCGGCTTCACCACCACGCCGCTGCCCTGGCCGACGAAGCTGTCCTTGTTGTCGCGTTCTCCAACTACACCGATGACCACAATACTCCGACTGGCGACAGCATAGAGATCTTCCGCGTTCAAGTGCGGCGAAGTTGGTGCGCCCGCAGCGAGGCCAGGAGACAGGTGTAGCGAGTTCTCCGCGGGCTGCGGCGACTGCGACGGTAGTACACTCGCGCGGGCTTGGTAGCGACTGAAGAACTCATTCGTGACGAAGTGATAGGAGCCGGTAGCCACGCTGATACAGACCGGCCGTCCATCATCGGCACGCACGCAGTCGCGGAAACCATCAAGCGGCTGAGCGGCCGCCCCGGCCGTGACGAGCGCGAACATCATGGCAAATACATCTGTCAGCTTCATCAGAGCTATGGGCTCAAGTTGATCGAGGCACCCATTCGCCGCTTTCGTTCTGGCAACGCGTATCGATCACGGCTTGGGGCTTCCCCTTGATCGAGATAGTTTCCTGCACGCGTCGGTCGTCGCCGAGGCTGTACGCGCTCATGGCGACTCCTCCGGCTCCTGCTCCTGCGCCCAGCAGCGTTCGAATGCCCATACCTCCTCGAAGCCGAGCAGGCGATGCATCTCGGCGAGCGGGTAGCTGGGGCACGGCAGGTTGTGGGTCGAGCCGGTTACCAGCAGGTGCCGGTAAGCCGCTTCGAGCGCCGCGGTGGCGGCGAGAAAGCCACTCGCCGGGTAGATCGCGATGGCATAACCGAGTTCGGCCAGGCGCGCCGCCGAGAGCAGCGGCGAGCGTCCCCCCTCGACCATGTTGGCGAGCAGGGGCGCATCGACGGCTGCCGCCACCTGCGCGAACTCGTCCTCGCTTTCCGGTGCCTCGACGAAGATGACATCGGCGCCGGCCTCGCGGTAAGCACATGCGCGGCGGATCGCCTCGTCCAGCCCGAGCCCAGTGCGCGCATCGGTGCGGGCGATGATGAGAAAATCGGGCTCGCGGCGCGCAGCGCAGGCGACCTCAATCTTGCGCGTCATCTCTTCCAGCGGCACCACGCGGCGCCCGGGCGTGTGTCCGCATTTCTTCGGGAACACCTGGTCTTCGATCTGGATGGCGGCGACCCCGGCATCTTCATAGCCACGCACCGTACGCGCGACATTGAGGAGCCCGCCAAAGCCGGTGTCGGCATCGGCGATGAGCGGCGTGCGGGCGGCACCCGCCATCGTGCGAGCCCGCTCCACCATCTCCGCATAGCCGGCCAGTCCGGCATCTGCCAGCCCGAGCAGGGAGGCGACGGTACCGTAGCCAGTCATATACAAGGCGGCATGGCCCTGCGCATCGGCGACACGCAGCGAGATCATATCGAAGACGCCAGGCGCGATGCTGAGTTCGCGACGGCGCACACGCGCTGCGAAGCTACGACGGACGTCGTCCTGCGTGGTGATCTCGTGCATCGATGGCCTCCCCGACCGCTAACGCAATGCACCTTCGCTATGCACGCGCAAAACAAGCCGCTCAAGGTACCTGTCGCGCGGCCCGGCCACAACTTGCCCGGCGCTGGGACAGCGGCTGCAGCGCGGGCGAGCGCAGCGAGCACCCCGTGTGATCTCCAGGCTAGAACCGGTCTCGAAACGATTCATGTCTGGGCCGATGGCTGTTTTCGTGCAGTTCAAGGCGCGAGGAGCGTGGTTTAGCCGTAGCTAAATAAGCGACGAGCAACGCAGAAATGTGCGAAAACAGCCGTCGGCCCTTCGGGTTGGCGCCCAAAAAGCCCGCCTACTGCGTTGCAGCGCTTGGAAATAGAACCACTATTCCCGGCGCGCTGCGTCTTGTAGCCGAACTTTTTGAGCGCCAACGCAGACATGAATCATTTCGAGACCGGTTCTAGTGCTTGGCGCGCACCCCGCGACTCACGTACGCGGCCAATCCCTGCAGCTGATCGTAGGTCAATCGACCGCCGAACGCGGGCATCGTCTCGCCGCCCTGCGCCACGATGGCGGCGACCGTGCCGCGGTCGCGCGGAACGGTGAGATCAGGTCCTCCGCCGTGGCCGCCCTCGCCGTCCGCGCCGTGGCATTGCCCGCATTCGCGCGCGAACAACGCCGCGACGGCGGTATCGCCGTCTTCCGCTTTCGCCCCGCCGACGGTATCGGCGAGCGACACAGATGGCGGCTTGCCAGGCGGCACTTCGTCGAGTGTGCCGGACAACGCGAACAACCACACCGAATCACCCGGCGCCGACTGGGCGAACAGCGCACCGGCGGCATAGATTGCGACGTATTGCGTCCCTGCGTAGGAAAAAACGGTCGGCGGCGCGTTGACGCCGGCACCGGTTTGAAACGCCCACAGCAGGCCGCCGTCATCCGCGTCGAGCGCGATGAGGCGGCCGTCGTTCAAACCGGTAAACACGAGCCCGCCAGCCGTCACGGTCGATCCACTGTAGCAACTGTCGCTCCAGCGCTGCTGCCATTTGAGCCGGTTCGTGCGTAAATCCATCGCGGCGAACACGCCGCTACGCTGGCGATCGAACTGGAATTCTCCGCCGAGATACTGGGACGGCAGCTCCGATCCGTCCGCCTTTCCGCCGCTGAACAAGCCGGCGAGATCCATCGCGCAGATAAACATCGTGTGGGTGTTCGGATCGTAGGACGATGGGGCCCACTGCGCCGCACCGAACGAGCTCGGCTTGGCCGCCACCGGCTCGCGCCAGTACGGCGTAAAAATGCGCCCATCGTTGACCGGCGGCACGCCGAACAGGGGCATCGTCAGCGCTTGCGGCACGAACGCATCACCCACGGGGTGTGGCTGGGTCGCGGACGTAAACTGCCGCGGATCCTGCGGTACGGCGCGTTCCTCGATACCGATGAGCGGCTTGCCCGTGATGCGATCGAGGATGTAAACCCATCCGGTCTTGCCTGCCTGCGCGATTGCGCGCCGCGGCTCACCGTCGAGTTCGACATCGAACAACACCACCGGATTGGCCGCATCGTAATCCCACAGGTCATGATGCACTTGCTGGAAATGCCAACGGTACTTGCCTGTGGTGGCCTCGAGTGCAAGCATCGATACGGAATAGAGGTTGTCACCGCGCCGCACCGCGCCGTTGAAATCCGGGCCCGCGTTGCCGGTGGAGAAATACAGCAGGCCGAGTGCCGGATCGACCGCCGGGGTCTGCCACACCGTTGCGCCGCCGCGCTGCCAGGCAGTGGTGCCCGCGGGCCAGGTGTCGTGTCCGGGCTCACCGGGGCTCGGGATCGTATGAAACGTCCACAATGGTTCGCCGTCGCTTGCGCGATAGGCCGAGATGCGACCGCGCACGCCGTATTCCGCGCCGGCGAACCCCGTGATCACCATGCCGTCGTAGTACAGCGGTGCGCTCGTGATCGTGTAACCCTCTTCCCAACGCGCCGCTTGCACGCGCCAACGCGCTTTCCCCGTTGCCTGGTCGAGCGCGACGAGCTGGCTGTCGAGACGACCGACGAAGATCAGGCCCTCGCCGACCGCGACCCCGCGACTCGTCCAGCCGCAGCAGATCGTCGAAATGGCTGGATCGAGGCCGGACTCGTAAGTCCACAGGATTTTTCCGCTTGCGATCTCAATCGCGAAGACATCGTCCGCGCCGGTCACGACGTACATTACGCCATCGTGCACGATCGGTTGCGCCTCGCCGGAATAGGGCGGCCTGACCCCGGATCCATTCAGGTGCACGTGCCATACACCTTTGAGACTGGCGACGTTGTCGCGGTTGATTTCGGCGAGCGGCGAATAGCGCTGGTTGAACAGATTACCGCCGTTCGTGAGCCACGCGTCGGTCGGATGCGCGAGCAGGCGTTCGCGCGTGACGTCCGTCGTCTGCGCGGACACGTCATACGCCGCCATAATGACGCCGAGCACGAACGAGACCATCAGGCAGCCTGTACGGCCGTTGCCTATCCGCGGTTCTGGCGACGGCGTCATCGTCCGCAATGTCCCCCGTCGATCGTCACGATCGTACCTGTCGTATTCGCCGATCGCGGCGATGCGAGAAACGCCACGGCATAGGCAATGTCATTGGGCTGACCCGGCGGAAAATCCGGATCCACGATTTCGCGCCAGCGCTCGGCGTCGCCGAGCTGGTTCGTCGCATGCGTGCGCAACATCGTGCGCAGGCGATCGGTCTCTATAAGGCCCGGATTGATGCCGACGACGCGGATCCCATCGACGAGACTGCGGCCGCCGAGCGCCCGCGTAAACCCCATCAAAGCGGCGTTACCGCCAGCACCGGCCGCGTAGTCCGCGCTTGGGCGTTCGCCGCCGACCCCGATGATGTTGATGATCACCCCGCCGCGCCCACGCATATAGCTATACATGCGCCGGCACATGTTGATGTAGCCGAACACCTTCAGATCCCACGCGGTACGCCAGGTGGTTTCGTCGATCGCATCGAGCGGACCCGCAGGGATTGCGCCCGCATTGTTGACGAGGATGTCCGTGTCCGTGTTGCGCTCGGCGAGTTCGTCCACGTTCGCGCTCACGCTCAAGTCGTAGACGGAATAACTGACCTCGCCGCCCGGCACCTCGCGCAATTCATCCACTGCGTTCATCAAATCGCGCTCGGTACGCGCGACGAGCTGCACGTGACATCCCTCTTGTTTGAGTACGCGCGCGCACGCGAAACCGATGCCCTTCGAGCCACCCGTGATGAGCGCGCGTTTGCCGGCGAGCTCGAGATCCATCGCTGAAACTCCCTAGTCGACGCCGTGGCCATTATAAGCAGCCCAAGGCTTCGCGTTAGGTCTAGGCAGCATGAATAACTGCTTTTTTAGCTGGGCGGCCAGCAGACTCTGCTGGCGGCGGGGAAATACCGGGACAGGCATTATCTCGAACATCACGAACGGTGAAATCCACCACGATCCGGAATTGCAGTGGCTGTCACTTTGATTTTGTCACTTTGATTTCGCGTGCGACGCCCGGCTACAGTTCGAGTAGTCCCGCCAGGTTGTTCTTCTGCATGTCCGAAGAGCCGCCGACGATGGGCATGCCGAGCAGCTCGCGCACGTTGCGCTCGACGTCGTAGGCGTCCGACAGGCCGTAGGCGCCCATCACCTGCTGCGCGGCGAGCGCGACCTCGAGGCCGACATCGGCCACGAACAGCTTGGCCATGCTCGTCTCCACCGCGCAGGGCCGCCCCTGGTCGGCCAGCCAGGCGGCGTGATAGAGCATGTGCCGGCAGGCCTGCAGCCGGGTGCGCGCGCTGACGAGCTTGTGGCGGATGGCCTGGTGGCGCGCGATGGGGCGGCCGAACTGCTCGCGCTCGCCGGCGTAGGCCCAGGCCTCCTCGAGCGCCGCGCGGGCGAAGCCGTAGGCGAGCGCGCTGACCTCGATTTTCTCCACGTCGAGCGCACGCCCGGCGAGCTGCTCCCAGCCCCGATTCCACATCCCGGGGCCACCCACCACCGCGCTCTCGGGCAGGCGCACTTCGTCGAAGTGGACGTCCATGCTCGCCGTGTAGCGCAGGTTGATGTGCTCGAGCGGGTGCATGGATACCCCCGCCGCGTCGCTCGGCACGAGCAAGAAGCTGAGATTCTCGTGGCGGGCCTCCGCCGGGCCCGAGCGCACCAGGCAGTAGATGTAATGCGACCAATCGGCACCGGTGCACCAGCGTTTCGCACCGTTGACGACGATTTCGGCGCCGTCGCGGGCCGCGGTGGTCTGCACGCTCGGCAAATCGCCGCCGATGTTGGGCTCGGACAGCCCGTAACTCAGGAACAGCCGGCCGGCGATGATCTCGGGCAGCAGCGCCGCCTTCTGCTCCTCCGAGCCGTTCTCGACCAGGTTCATGCCGCCGTAGAACGCCGCGTGGATGTACGGCCCGGCCATCGAGGGCCCGCCCTGCGCGAGTTCCTCGATCACCGCTACGGCCGCGGTGATGTCGACCCCCGCACCGCCCCAGACTTCGGGCACGGTCAGGCCGATCAGGCCGAGGTCAGCCAGCTCGGCGAACAGCTCGCGATCCCAGGTATGCGCCTTGTCCCAGGCGATGCGCTTCTCGCGCGGCATCTTCTCCGCCACGAAGCGCCGCAGCTGGCGCCGGATCTCGGTAACGTGCTCGGCGTCGGCGTAGAAGGACTCCATCAGTCACCGCTCAGCTTCGGCGTGCGCTTCTCGCGCGCGGCCGCCACCGCCTCGCGACGATCGGTGAGGTAGTTGGAGACGCTCTCCCAGCCAATGGAGGCATCCATCAACTCGGCGGCGAGAGAGCGCAGCGGGATGTTGGCGACCGTCTTGGTCCAACGCACCGCCCACTTGGGATTGGCCTGGAGCTTGGCGATGATCTCGGCGACCTTGGCGTCGAGCTCCGCGGCCGGCACGGCGTGGTTGATCAGGCCCATCTCCGCGGCTTTCGCTGCGGTCAGCATGTCGCCGGTCATCAGGAGCTCCTTGGCGCGCGCGTAGCCGATGAGCTGCGGCCAGATCAGCGCGCCGCCGTCGCCCGCCACCAGACCCACCTTGACGTGCGGATCGCCGATCAGCGCCTGCTCGTCGGCGACGATGATGTCGCACAGCAGTGCGATGGTGGCGCCGAGGCCGGCGGCGGCGCCGTTCATGCGGCAGATGATGGGCTTCTCGAGCTCCAGCAGCGAGGCGACGATGCGCTTCGCGTCCCAGGCGATGGCGCGGAAGCGGGCCGGATCCTCGATCTGGGCCTGGAACCAGTCAAAGTCGCCGCCTGCGCAGAACGCACGTCCCCGCGCGGTGAGCACGATGATGTCGCTCTCGCCGTCGCGCTGCAGATCGGTGAACACGCGCGCGAGCTCTTCGTGCATCGGCTCGTCGACTCCATTCATGCGGTGGGAGGAAGTGAGCACCGCGGTCAGCACGCGGCCGTCGCGCTCGAACTCGAAGCGCTCCCACTGGCGGGTGGTGATGTCGAAAGTCTGGGTCATGATGGCTCCTCCTCGGATCGCACAGGCTCAGCGAAAGGCGGGCATGATCATCTCCGCGAAGTCGCGGTAGACCTTGGGCGCGTGGTCTGCGGCTGGCAGCAGGTTGAGCTCCTTCAGCCCGTTGTTCTGCATCTCCTCGAGCTGCGCGATGATCTCCTCGGGGGTGCCGACGACGCACGAGGCGCGGATCGCCTCCGGGGTCACGAAGCGGCGCTCCTCGGGCTGCAGGAAGGTGCAATGGCCGTCGTGGATCTGACGGAAGCGGGCGTTCTCCGGCAGGCTGTAGTTCTCGACCCGCTCGAGGTAGGCGTCCCACTGATCGGCGAAGTGGGCGGGGATCAGAGCGTCGGGCTCGCCGGCTTTTTTCCAGATCTCATAGAAGAAATGTAGCTCGCAGGCGACCCAGGAGCCGACCTCATCGATCACCCGATCGTCGGTCAGCTTCTCGCCCGGACGCAGTACGCAGCCCGCGGTCAGCACCGAGGTCTGGAAGTCGGACGCGATGCTGTGTCCGGCGGCCTGCGCGCCGGCCTGGATGTGCTCGAGGCGGCTCTTCACCCCTTCGGCATCGCGGCCGACGGTGACCCAGCCGTCGCCGTAGGCACCGGTCGCCTCGCACGCCTTGGGACCGTTGGCGGCGACGTAGATCGGGATGCGGTTATCGAGCTCGAGGTACTTGCGATCCTGGTGGAGGAACTGGATCTCGCGGGTTTTGCTGCGGTAGGTGTAGTCGACCGCCTCGCCGTCGAGCAGCGCCCGCACCACCCGGAGGTACTCGCGGAACTCCTTGACCGGCATGGGATCCTGGCCCATCACGCGCATCGCGGTGTGGCCGGTACCGATGCCGAGGAAGGTGCGCCCGGGAGCGAGCCGGGCGACGGTGGCAATCGAATGGGCGGTGACCGGCGCGATGCGGGTGCCGGGTATGGCGACCCCGGTACCGATCTCGATGCGCCGAGTATTGACAGCGGCGAGCGCCAGCGTCGCGTAGCAGTCCGACCAGATCATCTGCGAGTCCGGCACCCAGGCACGATCGTAGCCGAGCTCCTCGGCATAGCGGACCAGGTCCCAGCGGTCGATGTGCGGATCGATGGTGACGGCGAACTTCATGGGCTTCTCCCCTCCGGAGCGTGTGCGAAACGACGGTCACCACTCATCGGTCGCGGGCCGCTGGATCAGAAAATAACATGGCGTAGCGCGTAGTTTCTATGGCGTGGTGCAAGCGCCTGAGGAAGATCTGCAAAAGTGGCTGCGCCGCCCGCTGGCAGCGTTGCGCGGCCTTCTGCAAATGATGCCGGTCGCGGTGGCGCCACGCGCATGCGATGCGCAGATCGGCAACATTCGGTGAGTGGACCTGCTGCGCGATCCAACCTGCGGCCCGCGGCGACGCCGACGCTGCTTGGCGTCGTTGCGATGGCGTGGGGGGTGAGCGGTTTCACGTTGCTGCTGCTGAGAGCCGCCGTACGCCTGAGCGCGATCGCGCTCGACAGCCTCGCATTGCCGTGGCACGCCGGGCACTGGCGAGATTGCAAGATCTGACCCCAATCAGCGCGGCGCCGCCACGGTAAAGCAGGCGCCATGGTGGCCGCTAAGCGGTGCATGGAATATTGCGAATCCACGCCGCCGCGCACGTTCGGCGCGGCGGTTACTGCCGTCGTTGGCCTGTTCGTGCTGCTCGTGCTGACCGGGCCGACCGCGTATGCGGCGGCCGACGTGCGCATCCTCATCGACGTCTCGGGTAGCATGAAGGAGAACGATCCGCGCAACCTGCGCGTACCGGCAATGCGCCTGATGAGCGAACTGCTGCCCGCCGGCACCACCGCCGGCGTATGGCTGTTCGCCGAACAGGCCGCTGAACTGGTCGCACCCGGAGCCGTCGACGAGGCTTGGCGCGAACAGGCGCGGCGCGAGCTGCCGCGCATCCATTCGCGCGGACTGTTCACCCACATCGAACGCGCGCTCGACGCCGCCACGCGCGGCTGGGGCGCACCCGACAGCGACACGGAGCGTCATGTCGTCCTGCTGACCGACGGTGTCGTCGACGTCTCCAAGGTCGCGGCCGAAAGCACTGCATCGCGCGAGCGTATCCTCGGCGCGCAGCTCGAGCGGCTCGCTACCCTCGGCGTGCGCGTGCACGCCGTTGCGCTGTCCGACAACGTCGACCAGGCGCTGATGGCGGCGCTCACCGAGGGTACCGGCGGCTGGTTCGAACACGCCGACGACGCCGCGCGCCTGCAACGCATCTTCCTGCACATGCTCGAGCAGGCCGCGCCGCCAGTCACGGTGCCGCTCGAAGGCAATCGCTTCGATATCGACAACAGCGTGTCCGAGCTGACCCTGCTTGTGTTCCGCACTGAAGACGCCGCCGTTACCCTGACGCCGCCCGGCGGCGCGGCATGGAGCGCCGGGAATCATCCGGCCGCGGTGCAGTGGCGCAACGAGGCCGGTTACGACCTTGTCACCGTGACCGCGCCGACGCCCGGATCGTGGCAGTTCCACGGCACCGACGACGTCGACAACCGTGCCGTCGTGGTGACCGATCTCGCTCTCGAACTCGAGCGTCTCGCGCCCACGCTGCTCGCCAGTGCCGCGACGCCGCTGCGCGCACGTCTCACCTCGGCCGGCGCACCGCTGGCACGTCTGGAACTGCTCGAGCTGGTCAACGCGCGCAGCACGCTCGACGCTGCCGATGGTACGCAGCACGAGGGTGGTCTCGCGCTCGACCGCGCGCAGGCGATGTTCCACGGCGACCTCGGTGGCGGCGATATCGTGCCCGGCGTCTATCGTCTGACCGTGACCGCTGACGGCGGTACCTTCAAGCGCCAGGTCAACACCCGCGTGCGCTTCACCGCCGATCCGGTCAGCGTGCGCTACGTGTTCGATCCGAGCGTGAACGACGCCGTCGCCGTCGAAGTGGTGGCCGACCCCGAGCTGACGCGGCCGTATACGCTGAACGGGTACATCGGCATCACCGCTGCCGACGGCAGCACGCGCGCGGTGGCGCTGCCGCCGCCGGTCGATGGCAGGGTGCGGCTGCGGGTGCCGGCCAGCACGGCCGGCGGCCATGAACTCGCGCCACGACTCTACGTCGACGACGCCAGCGGCCGTACGCTGCGCCTCGCACCCGCGCCGGCGCACTTCGAGCTGGGTTACGCGGCGCCAGAGCCGACCACGGAAGCCGCGCTGGCGCACACTGAAGCGCTTTTGTGGCCGCTGCTCGCCGGCCTCGTCGGCGCTGGCAACCTGTTTCTTGCCGGTGGTCTTGCGCTGGTCTGGCTCACGCTCGGTCGCCCGCGTGCGGCCAAGGAGAAACCCGCATGAACCTGCCCCTGGGGACCCTCGAGCTCGCGCTCGCCATCCTGTGCGCCGAGTTCGCGCTGGTCGCACTGGCCGTGCCGGCAGTCATGCTGCGCCGCGACCGGCATCGTCTGGCCGGCGAGACGGCCAGCGCGGCGAATGCGGCCGAGGTCGCACAGGAAATGATGGGAGACGTCGAGCAGGCCGAGCCGGCCCGCCGCGAGGCGCTCGCGACCATCTTCGCCTCGACCTATAACCTCGACGAAGACGCGGTGGCGGGGCGCGTCGACGAGTTCATCGGGCGCGAGCAGGCCTTCTACCAGGTCATGACCAGCGTCTATCTGGAACGCGACAGCGAACGGCTCAAGGAAATCCCGGCGGAACTGACCAAGGTCATCTCACCGTGGATCCGGATGACGCCGAGCAACATGGTCGCCGCCGCCGAGGTCGATGCCCTGGCGGAGTCGAACAGCGCTCTGGGCGCCGAGCTCGAGGAGACCCGGCGCAGCATGGATGAACTCATGGCCGAGTACATGAAGGCGTTTCAGAAGAATACCGCGGCCCGCGACAGCACAGCCGCCGCCACGGGCGTGGCGACAGAGGACGGTGACGACGGCAGCGGCGCGGCTGTGCTCGACGACGCCAACACCGCGGCGCCGGCGCCGGACGACAACCCGGACGACGACGAACTGGCTGCGGAAACGGGCGAGCCCACCACGCAAGTCGTCGATGAGCCTGATGGTGCCGCGGCTGTGGCGGCGCAGGACGCGGAATCGGCCAGCGACGGCGCAGGGACGGCGCAGGATGATGCCGGCGCGGCGCTCGCCGACCTCACGGTCGATATCGACGCATTCATTGATGACAGCGCGGGCGCGACCGCCGATGACGGCGCGAGCGATCTCGACGGGATTGCCGACGCACTGCTGGGCGACGACGTGCAGGCGCATGGCGAGGCCGCGGCCGACCAGACCACGGACGTTGTCGGCGAGGCGCCAGCCCGCGACACCGCTGCCGACACGGATAGCGGTACCGACACCGCTGCCGACAACGATGTCGCCGACGAAGTGTTCATCGACGTCTCGGCCGACGAGGACGACCCCGATGGTGACAGGCTCTCCGCCGGCACCTCGCACGCGATGAGCCGACAGGACGCGGTCGAAGGCGAACGCGACGAGGCCGTGGCCTGATGCGTGCCGATCTCCTCAGGCGCGTACCGCGCGCGCCATGAGGCAATCCTGGTGGACGACGTTGTCGTGGAGAAACTGCGCGACGAGCGCCGTGGACTCAGCGCGGACCATCGATGGGTCGATGAGTGCTCGAGCAGCGAGCGATCGGCTTCGGGTTCCGCATGACATGAGAGGTCATTGGCGACCGGCCGCGGCCCTGAGAGGATCCAGCAGCCTCTCGGACTTAGGGAATCGTCGCCAGGCGAGTGGGAGAGCGAGGCCATGTAGCAGGTGATCAGCCGGCTGGCGGACATTGCACTCTACATGTCGAGTCTGAAATCGTCGTCGCTGCTCGATGATGCGACGCGTGGCGTGGGCGCGGTTCGTCTGTGCGAGGATCACTCGGGCAAGCGTTGGGGCGAGGCGTGCACACATTCGTTGTCCTGCTGACGGCGCTACCCGGCTGACGCTGCAGAACTGCTGCGGCAGGGAGACTCAGAGTTCCCGCAGAGAAGTGTGCACCGATTCATCCAAAGCCATCAGGAAAGCGCGCGAGGCGTCGTCGGCGGGCAGGAACGTCTCGATGCGCAGCTCAGCGATGGTTGCATCGAGGGGCAGGTTGAACGTGCTCATCATCGTGAAAAGCGAGATCGCGAACCCGTCGCGCTCGAGTTGCAGACGAACGACCGGAAAATCGTCGGCCAGGCCGGCATCACGATCCGCTCGTGAATGCCGCAGCGCAGTCTGGATATCCTCGATCAGCGCGGCTATTTCGTCGTGAACCAGTTCTGTACGCAACTCGCTCTTCAACTGCCCGAGAATACCGCGCATGAAGTCATGCCAGTTGCGGATGAACGGCTTCAGGCCCGCGTCGTCGAGACAGATCCGCACGGCGTTGATTGCATCCAGGGATGCGTAGGCATCACCGCCGCCGACGAAGCGGCTGAACAGGGCATCCGCGGTCTCGTTCAGCGCATAGGTATTCCAGGCCCGGTCCACCAGCAGCGCCGGGAACGGACGGTGGCTCGCCAGTACCTCGTGCACGGCCGCCAGCACGACTTCCAGACGCTCACTGTTCAACGGTTCCCGGGTGTACGCGGGGGCGAAGCCGGCGCAATCGAGCAGCACGTTGCGTTCGCGAACCGGCACGTTGAGCGCCTCGGCCAGGACCATCACCGTCTCCCGGCTGGGCTGCGACTTGGCGGACTCGAGGAAGCTCAAATGGCGCTGGGAGTAGCCCGCGGTCATGGCCAGGTCGAACTGGGTCAGGCCGCGCGCCTTGCGCCAATAGCGCAGCTGGCTTGCAAAGCTGTTGCGACGTCGCATCACAGCACTCCCTCGGTGTTCCTGCGCGCAGGCTAACCCAGATCCGCGCCCGAACAATGACCTCTGAGGTTATGAAGCCGCGGCTGCATCGCGCGGCTCAGCCGCTCCATGACCTGGCAGGTCATTGCGTCACGACCGCGGCTGACTCAGCGTGCCCGTCTCCAGGCAGACCTTCGAGGATAGAGACATGACCATCACTGCTGAAGACATCTCGCAGCAGCTCGCCGGCACCTCCCCCTACGCCCTCAAGCTCGGCATCGCCTGCGAGGAGATTCAACCAGACAGCGCAGTATTCCGCCTGCCTTTCGACCCCGGCAACAGCAACCCCTATGGCTTCATCCATGGCGGCGCGCTCGCAAGCCTGGCCGATTGCGCCGTGACGGCAGCGGCATGGAGCCGCGTCGATGACATCGAACGTTACTGCGGACTGACCGTCGATCTCGCGCTCGCCTTCGTGAGCGCCGCGCGGGACGCCGACGTGATCGCAACGGCGTCGGTCTTTCGCCGCGGCGCTTCGCTGTGCTTCGCGCGCGTCGAGATCTCGGGTGGCGACGGTTCGCTGGTCGCGCACGGGCAGGCAGTCTACAAGCTCGAACCCGTCCGCACGGCAACCGCAACGCTCGAAGCGCTGTTCGCCGGCAAG
This sequence comes from Gammaproteobacteria bacterium, assembly GCA_040904625.1. Lineage (GTDB taxonomy): Bacteria > Pseudomonadota > Gammaproteobacteria > JACKNG01. Next base: position 4,180 of record JBBDTC010000216.1, on the reverse strand, counting down.
TCCGCAGCGGACCAGATGCAGCTCCTGGCCGAACTGGAAGGTGCGGGGGCACAGCTCTACGAGGCCTGGGCGCACAACGCGCCAACGCCGTCCGCACGCGCCGCCCTGCTGGAAGCCGCCGAACGGGAAACGCGCAACGCGGCCACCCTGCGGCGTCTCACCGGCACGCAATCATGAAACTCGGCGCCATGATATTTGCTACCGATCAGACCATCGCGATACCCCGGCTCGCCGTCGCGCTCGAGGAACGCGGCTTCGAATCACTCTGGATTCCAGAGAAAACACACCTGCCGGCGAGCCGCAAGACGCCCTGGCCCGGCGGCGAACTTCCCGAGTGGTACAAGCGCACGGCGGATCCGTTCCTGGTGCTCGCTGCCGCTGCGAGCGTCACGCGCCGGTTGCGTCTTGGCACCGGCGTCGCCATGGTGCCGATCCGGGATGCCGTCATCCTGGCCAAGGAGGTCGCCACCCTCGACTTGCTGTGCAATGGCCGCTTCGAGTTCGGCGTCGGCTACGGCTGGAATGCCGAGGAGTTCGCCACGCATGGCGTCGACATCGCGCAGGCGGGTGCGATTCTGGACGAGAAGATTCAGCTCATGAACGCCCTGTGGCAGAACGAGATCAGCAGCTTTCGCGGCGATTTCGTCAGCGTGGAACCGAGCTGGTCCTGGCCGAAACCAATCCAGCAGCCGCGCCCACCGATCCATCTTGGCGCTCGTGCCTCCGCGCACGCCTTCGCTGACATCGCCAGCTACGGCGACGGCTGGCTGCCCATCGAGGGCTACGGTGAGATCCTGCCGCACCTCGAACGCCTGCGCACCGCCTTCGCGGCTGCCGGACGCGAGCCTGGGGCGGCCGTCGTCAGTGTCTATTCGTCCACCGGCGACCCGCGCCTGCTCGAGCGCTATCGCGCAGCGGAAATCGATCGGGTGATCCTCGGCCTACCCCCGGTGGAGGAAGCGCAGGTGCTGCACGCGCTGGACGCTCAGGCGAAGTCTCTCGGCGACTATCTCACTACCTGATAGGGTGGGAAACAGCGTATCTCGTCGCGGCTGTCTGTCAGCATGATCCTGAGGCAGAGTCTCTGCGCCGCGACGTTCGGGCGACCTGGGGTGCGCGTGGGGAGGTCAATCTGGCCATGGCGATCGTCGGCGGGCGCGCCATCCCCATGCTCGAGCGGGGCCTCGGCAAGGCCGCGATCTGTACCCTGCAGCCGCCACCGGATTTGCCCGGGGACTTGCCGCTGTCGGTTCGAGTTACAAGCATGCATCATGAAGCCCATGATGGGGCAGGCTGAAGCGGGCGACCCTGCGTTCGAACAACAACGCCGGCATCTGGCATGAATCGGGGATAGAACGCGTCGGCGACAGCCCAACTTTTTTTTCTATCTTGCTGCTTAACCGTAGTCTGCCTTCCGCTCGCCACCCTTTACGATCCTGACCACGCCCACAGAATGTCCGCAGGATAAATGCGGACTCTCCTGGGCTGGGCTAGTGCGCTGTCTCTGTCCTGTGACGGCGTCGATCCACCGCCATGGTAGCGGGTGCTAGGCTCGAGCACCTATACCGAACCCACGCTCGGCATTGCGCGCGAGCACCACCACGGGAGAGCATCATGGCCTTCACCACGAGAAACCTGAATCGCATCGGGGCGCTCTGCGCGCTGACTCTCATGTTCGCGTCGACGGCTGTGTTGGCGGGCAATCCGCATAGCGAGCGCGGCATCGAACGCGGCGGCCCGGGCAAGGGCCAGGGCGATATGCAGCGTGGGGCGCCGGGCCATAGCGGCGACCCTGGCCGCGCGGACCGCCATCGGCCCGAGCAGGCACATGGCGGGCAGCAGGCGCATCAATCCGGTCGCGGCTCGGATGCGGGGCCGGGCGGGCGCGAGCATTGGCAGCGCGAGTGGGAGGCGGACGAATTTCTTGCTGCCGGCTTCACCGCCGCGGCGGCCGCTGCCCTGCTCGGTGACGACGTCGCGCTGCTGCATGCGGGCGCACGGCCGCTGCCGCCCGGGATCGCCAAGAATCTGGCGCGCGGCAAACCCTTGCCGCCCGGGATCGCCCGGCAACAGCCAGGCGGGCAAGTCCTCACCCGATTGCCGCGCGTGCGCGGCCATGAGTGGTATGGCGTCGGGCGCGATCTCGTGCTCGTCGAGGCCGGCACACTCATCGTGGTGGAAATCCTGCGCGAGCTTGGTTATTGATGGGCTGTTCGCGGCGTGAGCGCGCGGCGCAGTATGGCAACTGGTAGCAGATTTATTGCCGGTCTGCGGATTCCACAATCAATAAGCCTGTCGCCTTTTCGCTTGCCCCGTGTGCACGACGGCGACGCTGCCCGGCAAGCACCAGTACGGCCGGCGCGAACAAGGCCAGCGCTCCTGGCAGTGGTACGGGGGTGAGTCCGAACGCGATGTTGTCCAGGCCCCAGGTGCCGTCGCCGCTCGCGTCCAGTTCGATACGTGTGATACCGGGCATGTCGTTACGAAAGATCCCGGTGAACTCGGCACTATCGCCGCCCGCGCCCGTGGTCTCGATGCTGAACGTGGAGATAGCACCGCCGAGGTGGGTTACCCGGATGCTGGTACCGGCCTGATCGATGTCCTGGAAACCGACGTAGTCGGCTGGACGCAGTGCGAAATCGAGTACGAGCCATGGCCGCTCGTTGTGCCTGATGGCGAAATTCCCGACTGGGTTCGAGCCGCCGAAGGCGCCGGACGCCCCTTCGATGGTCACCGCGTTCGCGGGGGAGCTGTCACTGATCACAAGTCCGCCGGGAAGCAGTCCGGCGACGCCGTGGATGTTCTGGCCGTCGATGAACCCACTCTCGAAATCGACCAGGTACTCCGGCGTCATGACGGTGCTCGCGGCCAGCCAGTCTTGCTGTACCGAATTGACGTCAGCCGGGGTGGCGGCGTTGAAGGTGAGAATGGCCGCATGACTCGCGCTGGCTGCGAAGCAGAGCATGAGTCCGGCGAGGATTCTGGTTGCGTAATGCGTCATAAGCCTGAGATGCCCTCTGTTGTTTTGCTGGGGCACATAAGGTACCGGGATTATGTCGTCGATACTGTGAAGCCGTTCAAGGCTGCGGGAGTTGCGGTTCGATAGATAGGAAATAGCAGCCATTTTTTCGGTGGCCGACAGTTTTGTCCAATTACGGTGACAGTAACGGTCACCGAATAGTCCAACTCCCCCTGCTGCCGCGCGCCGCTGACGAGCCAGATTCAGGGCCAGCCGGCACCGGGCACGTCGACCTCGCAGTACTCGATGCGCGAACGGGCCTTGCCGCGAGTGAGCTCATCGAGCGTGGTTTCGGCAGTGGCGAGAAAGAGCGTGCGGCGCGCCGGCCCGCCGAGCGCGCAGGACACTGCTCGATGCGACTCGGGCAATGCCACGCGGGTCGTGATCTCGCCTGCGGGGCTGATGCGCAGGAACTCGTGGCTGCCGAAACAGGACACCCAGACGTGGTTCTCGGCGTCAACGCAGATCCCGTCCGGCACGCGCTCCGGGAGTTCGGCGACGACGCGGCGCGCAGTGAGCGAGCCGTCCGGCGTGATCGAGAAGGCGGTCAGCCGATGGGCAAAACTCTCGGCGACGTAGAACGTGCCGCCGTCCGGCGTGATCGCGCAGCCATTGGGAAAGTCGAGATCCTCGGCGACGATGCGCGCCTCGCCCTGCGGGTCGACGCGGATGATCGCCGCGGGCCGGGGCTCGGCATGGGCGAAGAGATCGAAGCCCCAGTTACCGATGTAGGCGCTGCCGTCGGCGCCGACGACCATGTCGTTGAGATCACCGCCGGCCAGCGCGCCGAGCTCGGCGACGGTGCGCAGGCCGTCCGCTTCGCGGCACAGCAGCTTGCAGTCGCGCATCGAGACGATCAGGAGGCGGCCGTCGGGAGTGAAGCCGAGTCCGGATGGCCGCGTGAACAACACCGCCTCTTCACGTTTCTCGCCAGCGGGTGCGAAGGAATAGACGCGTTCACCGAGCACGTCGGACAGCCACAGGCGCCCGACGTGCCAGCGCAGGCCCTCGGCGAAGGCGAGGTCGTCGCAGGCGACGCCTGCGGGATAGAGAGTACGCATCTTGCCTGCCTCCGTTGTCAGTACGGGCCCTGGCAGCCTGTCGGGCTTAGGGCATCGTGACGAGGCGAGTGGGAGAGCGAGGCCAGATTGGCGCGTATTC
>JBBDTC010000215.1:0-25061 GCA_040904625.1 Gammaproteobacteria bacterium | reverse complement strand
ATTCGCGAGGGTGGACGTACCGTCGGCGCCGGCGTCGTCGCCAAAATCCTCGAGTGAGCATCGCTGCTCCGCTGAGGGGCGTTGAAGGCCCGTTGAAGGTAAATAGTAGCGTTCCCGCAGAGAGCAAACGGCTGATCGATCTCCCGCGCGGCGGGGCTCGCAAGCCATAAACAGAAGTTTACATACGAATCAAAATGAACCAGCAAGTAATCAGAATCCGGCTCAAGGCGTTCGACCATCGCTTGATCGATCAATCGACGAAAGAGATTGTCGAAACGGCGAAGCGAACCGGAGCCCAGGTCAAGGGGCCGATCCCGTTGCCGACGAAAAAGGAACGGTTCACGGTCCTGGTCTCGCCGCACGTCAACAAGGACGCGCGCGACCAATACGAGATTCGCACACACAAGCGTCTGCTCGACATCGTCAATCCAACGGACAAGACCGTCGACGCCTTGATGAAACTCGATCTCGCCGCCGGGGTCGATGTGCAAATCAAGTTGAACTAGGCGAATCGGGAGAACAACCATGAGCCTTGGTTTAGTCGGTGTGAAGCGGGGCATGACCCGTATATTTTCCGAAGACGGCGTGTCCACGCCGGTGACGGTGGTCGAGGTCCCCCCCAATCGGGTGACGCGCCTGAAGACCGTGGAGTCCGATGGCTATCACGCGGTGCAGGTTACGAAGGGTACCAAGCATCCGAACCGGATCACGCGGCCGATCGCGGGGGAGTTCAAGCAGGCTGGCGTGGATGCCGGCGACGGATTCTGGGAGTTTCGCCTCGACGGAACCGAGAGCGCCGAACTCGCGCCCGGGTCGGAGCTCAAAGTCGATCTGTTCGAGAACGGGCAGGTAGTCGACGTGACCGGAACCACCATTGGCAAGGGCTTCGCTGGCGTGGTCAAGCGGCACAACTTCCGCACCCAGGACGCGACCCACGGCAACTCGCTGTCACATCGCGTGCCGGGATCGATAGGCCAGAACCAGACTCCGGGCCGCGTGTTCAAGGGCAAGAAGATGGCCGGACACATGGGCAACAAGCGGCGCACCGCGCAGGGTCTCGAAGTGGTCCGCGTGGATGTCGAGCGCAACCTGCTCCTGATCAAGGGCGCGGTTCCGGGTGCAAGCGGCGGCGAAGTCATGATTCACCACGCCGTCAAAGCGCGCAAAGGGCAGTGAGTACGATGGAATTGCAATTGCAGACATTAACCGGCAGCGGCGGCGGCCAGGTGACGGTTGCGGACGAAGTCTTCGGCCGCGATTTCAACGAGGCGCTGGTGCACCAGGTCGTGACGGCCTATCTGGCCGGCGCGCGTTCGGGCACCAAGGCACAGAAGACGCGCGCCGAAGTCGCCGGCGGCGGCGCCAAGCCATGGCGCCAGAAAGGTACCGGCCGCGCCCGCGCGGGTACGACCCGTGGCCCGATCTGGCGCGGCGGTGGCCGCGCCTTCGCCGCCAAGCCGCGCAACTACGAGCAGAAGGTCAATCGCAAGATGTATCGCGGCGCGCTGCGCGCGATTCTGTCAGAGCTGGTGCGCCTGGAGCGTCTGATTGTGGTCGATGACTTCAACCTCGAGGCGCCCAGGACCAAACTCGCCGTCGCGGCGCTGGAAAAACTCGGCGTCAAACGCGTGCTGCTGGTCTCCCGCGAGATCGAGGACAACGTGTTCCTCGCTGCCCGCAACATACCAGGCGTGGGCATGGTCGAAGTCGGCGCCCTCGATCCCGTGCTGCTGGTGTCCTACGACCACGTCGTCATCACGGCGGATGCATTGACCGATCTGGAGGCGGCGCTCAAATGAATCAGGAACGGCTGTTGCAAGTCCTTGTCGAGCCCAGGATCACGGAAAAAGGTGCGCGTGCGCAGGAACTGCACCGCCAATACATGTTCAAGGTACTGCGCGATGCCACCAAGCCCGAGATCAAGGCAGCCGTCGAAGTGTTGTTCAAGGTCGAGGTGGAGTCGGTAACGACTTCCGTCGTGCGCGCGAAGATGCGCCGTTTTCGTAACCGCACGGGTTTCCACAACTCCTGGAAGAAGGCTTTCGTCAAGTTGAAGGAAGGCCACGAGATCGATTTCGCCGCGGGCGAATAAGGACGAGCTGAGAAATGGCACTCATTAGATCAAAACCGACGTCCCCCGGGCGACGCGGCGTCCTCGCGGCCTCTACCAAGGGGCTGCACAAGGGGCAGCCGTACGAACCGCTGGTCGAGAAGCAGGAGCGCAAATCAGGGCGCAACAACCAGGGCCGCATCACGGTGCGCCATCGCGGCGGTGGCCATAAGCAGCGTTATCGAGTCATCGATTTCAAGCGCAACAAGGACGGCATCAACGCGACGGTCGAACGTATCGAATACGATCCCAACCGCACGTCGCACATCGCGCTGCTGCTCTATGCCGACGGTGAACGGCGCTACATCATTGCACCCAGGAACGTTGCCGCCGGCGCGGTGCTGCGCTCGGGAGTCGATGCGCCCATCCAGGCCGGCAATTGCATGCCGCTGCGCAACATCCCGGTCGGCACCCTGGTCCACTGCGTCGAGCTCAAGCCCGGCCGCGGCGCCCAGATGGGGCGTAGCGCCGGCGCCGGCATCCAATATGTCGCGCGCGAAGGCACGCACGCCACCCTGCGCCTGCGCTCCGGCGAGATGCGCAAGGTGCCTATCGAATGCCGCGCCACCATCGGTGAAGTCGGCAATCAGGAACATGGCCTGCGCAGCCTCGGCAAAGCGGGCGCCAAGCGTTGGCGCGGTGTCCGCCCGACCGTGCGAGGCGTCGCCATGAACCCTGTCGATCATCCGCATGGCGGCGGTGAAGGGCGTACTTCCGGCGGCCGTCATCCGGTGAGCCCGTGGGGACAACCCACCAAGGGCCACAAGACTCGCCATAACAAGCGTACGGACAATGCCATCGTCCGACGCCGTAACAAGCGTTAAGAGCGGAGGAGAGCATGCCGCGTTCGATTAAAAAGGGTCCTTTCGTGGATCACCACCTCGTGAAAAAAGTCGAGGAGGCACGGGCCAGGAACGACAAGCGTCCCCTCAAGACGTGGTCCCGCCGGTCCCTGATCATGCCCGACATGGTCGGTCTGACCATCGCCGTGCACAACGGGCGCCAGCATATGCCGGTCTATATCAGCGAGAACATGGTCGGGCACAAGCTAGGCGAATTCGCGCCGACGCGCACGTTCCGCGGCCACATCGCAGACAAGAAATCCCGATGATGCGTTCGGCGCACAGGTAACAGTTCAATGGCAACCCAAGCAAAACTGAAGAACGCGAGGATGGCTGCGCAGAAGATGCGCCTGGTGGCCGATCAGGTCCGCGGTCTGCCTGTCGAGCAGGCCATCAACTTGCTCGCGTTCAGTAACAAGAAGGCGGCGCACATGATCAAGAAGGTCCTGGAATCCGCCATCGCCAACGCCGAACACAACGATGGCGCCGACGTCGACGAGCTCAAGGTGAGCCGTATCTGCGTCGACGAGGGGCCGACCATGAAGCGCTGGCGCGCCCGCGCACGCGGCCGCGCGGCGAAGATCCTGAAACGCACGAGCCACGTCACCGTAACCGTGGAAGAGATGGGGCAATAGAGCCATGGGACAGAAAGTACATCCGTACGGCATTCGCCTCGGCATCGTCAAAGACTGGACGTCGACGTGGTATGCCGACACCAAACACTATGCCGACTACCTCAACCTGGATCTCGAGGTGCGCGAATTCCTGCGCAAGAAGCTCTCGCACGCTTCGGTCAGCCGCATCCAGATCGAACGCCCGGCGAACAACGCGCGCATCGTCATCCATACCGCGCGCCCGGGGATCGTGATCGGCAAGAAGGGCGAGGATATCGAAGCGCTGCGCAAGCAAGTGTCGAAACTCATGGGCGTGCCGGCGCACATCACCGTCGAGGAAATTCGCAAGCCGGAACTCGATGCCTACCTGGTGGCGGAATCGGTGGCCCAGCAGCTCGAGCGCCGCATCATGTTCCGGCGCGCCATGAAGCGCGCCGTGTCGAACACCATGCGTCTCGGCGCGGAGGGCATCAAGATCAATGTCGCAGGGCGCCTGAACGGGGCCGAGATCGCGCGTTCCGAATGGTACCGCGAGGGCCGTGTGCCGCTGCACACACTGCGTGCCGACATCGATTACGGCTTCGCGGAAGCACGCACCACCTACGGTGTGATCGGGGTGAAGGTCTGGATCTTCAAGGGCGAAATCGTGACCAAGGTCGAAGAGCCCGTAGTCGAAGAAGCCGAGACGAGTGCGGCCTGACGCCGCGCCCAGAGAACAGGAAAGCTAATCATGCTGCAACCCAAGAACACCAAGTACCGGAAACAGCAAAAAGGCCGTAATCGCGGCCTCGCTCAGCGCGGCGCGCGGGTCAGCTTTGGAGAGTATGCGCTCAAGGCGACGACCGGCGGCCGGGTCACCGCGCGCCAGATCGAGGCGGCGCGACGCGCCATCACCCGTCACGTGAAGCGCGGCGCGAAGGTCTGGATCCGCATCTTTCCCGACAAGCCGGTTTCGAAAAAGCCGCTCGAGGTGCGCCAGGGCAAGGGTAAGGGCAACGTCGAATATTGGGTTGCCCAGGTCAAACCCGGCACGGTGCTCTACGAAATGGAAGGTACGACCGAGGAGGTCGCACGCGAAGCGATGCGCCTGGCGAGTGCCAAGCTGCCCGTACTGACGAAGTTCACGACGCGGACGGTGCTGTGATGATTGCAAGCGAATTACGCACGAAAAGCGTCGAAGAGCTGTCGAGCCTGCTGCTTGAACTGCGGCGCAAACAGTTCAACATGCGCATGCAAAGTGGCCTCGGCCAGCAGCCGGCGCGCTCGAGTGAAGTCCGCGAGACCCGCAGGGACATCGCTCGTATCAAAACCATCCTGGAAGAACGCCGCCGGAGTGATGCTGCATGAATGACACGAGCAAACAAGCGCGCACGCTGGTCGGTCAAGTGATCAGCAACCGCATGGACAAGACGATCACCGTCAAGATAGAACGTCGAGTGGAGCATCCCTTGTACCGGAAGTATGTCCGCAAATCGACCAACTTCATGGCGCATGACGAAAACAATGAATGCCTCGAAGGCGACATGGTCGCCATCGAGGAATGTCGCCCGCTGTCCAAGCACAAGAGCTGGCGGCTGCAGCGAGTCATCGAGCGAGCGACGCAGGTCTGACCGGGCGTCGCGAAGGTAAGTTCTGGAGTAAATCATGATTCAGATGCAAAGCATGCTCGATGCCGCCGACAACAGCGGTGCGCGACGCCTGATGTGTATCAAGGTGCTGGGCGGCTCGAAGCGCCGCTACGCCGGCATCGGCGATGTCATCAAGGTCACGGTCAAGGAAGCGATTCCGCGTGGCAAGGTCAAGAAGGGCGAAGTCTTCAACGCCGTGGTGGTGCGTACCCGCAAAGGTGTGCGCCGCCCTGACGGTTCGCTGATCCGCTTCGACGGCAATGCCGCGGTGCTGCTCGACAAGCAGCTCAACCCGGTCGGAACGCGCATCTTCGGGCCGGTGACGCGCGAACTGCGCGGCGAGAAATTCATGCGTATCGTATCGCTGGCCCCGGAAGTCCTGTAGGGCGGGCGCAGAGAGAGCACAGATGAACAAGATCAGAAAAGGTGACGAGGTCTATGTCCTCACCGGGCGTGACCGAGGCAAACGCGGAACGGTGATGCGGATATTCCCGAATGACCGGGTGATCGTCGAGGGCGTGAATCTGGTCAAGCGGCATACCAAGCCGAACCCCCAGATGGGTGCGCCCGGCGGTATCGTCGAGAAGGAAGCACCGATTCAGGTTTCCAATCTCGCCCTGTTCAACCCGGTGACGCAAAAGCCCGACCGCATCGGCTTCCGTTCACTCGAGGATGGCCGCAAGGTGCGCTTTTTCAAATCGAACGGCGAAGTCGTCGACGCTTAATTCCGAGGTTCAGAGAGATGTCGAGGCTGGAAGAATTTTACCGGGAGACCGTTGCCAAGGAGCTGATGGAGAAGTTCCAGTACGGCAGCGCCATGCAGATCCCGAGAGTTACCAAGATCACCCTGAACATGGGTCTGGGCGAGGCCGTTGGTGACAAGAAAATCATCGAGCACGCGGTGAAGGACCTCCGTCTGATTTCGGGTCAGCAGCCGATTGTGACCCTGGCGCGCAAATCCATCGCCGGTTTCAAGATCCGCGACGGCTGGCCCATCGGCGCCAAGGTGACGCTGCGTCGGGAGCGGATGTACGAATTCCTCGACCGGCTGATCAGCGTCGCGATACCGCGAATCCGCGACTTCCGCGGACTCAATTCGCGCGCTTTCGACGGTCACGGCAACTACAACATGGGTGTCCGTGAGCAGATCATCTTCCCGGAAATCGACTACGACAAGATAGATACGCTGCGCGGCATGGATATCTGCATCACCACCACCGCGCGCACGGACGAGGAAGGGCGGGCATTGCTGCACGCGTTCCGTTTCCCCCTGCGCAGTTAAGGACAGGATCATGGCCAAGAAATCGATGATCAATCGCGAGATCAAGCGCGCCCAGTTGGCGAAGAAGTACGCCGCGCGACGTGTCGAACTCAAAGCGATCATTAAAGACGAAGAGCGCTCGTATGACGACCGCGAAGACGCCCGCGCACGCCTGCAGAAGCTGCCGCGCGACTCGAGCAAGACACGCCTGCGCAACCGCTGTCGCTTGACGGGCCGGCCGCATGGCTACTACCGGAAATTCGGTTTGGGCCGCAACGAACTGCGCCGCCTGGCGATGCAGGGAGACATCCCGGGCCTGGTCAAGGCGAGCTGGTAACAGGACGGAAAGCACCATGAGCATGCAAGACCCCATCAGCGACATGCTGACCCGTTTGCGCAACGCGCAGGCACGCGCGAAACGCGAAGTGACGATGCCGGCCTCCCGCGGCAAGGCGGCGATTGCCGAAGTGCTGAAGAAGGAAGGCTACATTCTCGATTGCCGCATCGAGGGTGAAGAGCCCAAGCGGCAACTGACGATCGAGCTCAAGTACTACCAGGGCAAGCCGGTCATCGAGCGCATCAAGCGGATCAGCCGCCCGGGACTGCGCGTGTATCGCGCGAAAGACGAGCTGCCCACGGTCGTCGGCGGCCTCGGCGTCGCAATCGTGTCGACTTCCAAGGGCCTGATGAGCGACCGCGATGCCCGCGCCCAGGGTATCGGCGGCGAAGTCATCTGCTCGGTGTATTGAGGACCGTCAACCATGTCACGAGTAGGAAAGTCTCCCATTCCGATGCCCAAAGGTGTGGAGGCCACGATCGCCGGGCACCGCATCACGGTCAAAGGCGGCAAGGGCGAACTGGCCCACGAGGCGCACACCCTGGTATCGGTCAAGCTCGACGACGGTGAACTCCGGGTCGAGCCCAATGACGATTCCCAGGCTGCGAATGCGCTGAGCGGGACCACGCGGGCGCTGTTGAACAACATGGTCGTTGGCGTGTCCGATGGCTTCGAGCGTCGGCTCGACATCATCGGCGTCGGCTACCGCGCGGCAGTGCAGGGCGCGAAGCTCAATCTGTCGCTCGGTTATTCCCATCCCGTGGAATACGCGATCCCGGATGGCATCACCATCGAGACGCCGTCGCAGACTGAAATCGTCATCCGTGGCATCGACAAGCAGCGGGTGGGGCAGGTCGCTGCCAATATCCGGGCTTATCGTCGGCCGGAACCCTACAAGGGTAAAGGTGTTCGCTACAAAGGCGAGCAGATTGTCAAGAAAGAAGCGAAGAAGAATTGAGAGCCGCGATGGACAAGAAAGCTACACGTCAGCGTCGTGGGCGCAAGACCAGGGCGCATATCAAGAGCCTTGGTGCAGCGCGCTTGTGCATACACCGCACGCCGCGCCACATCTATGCGCAGGTCATCGCCGCTGACAACAGCGCCGTGCTCGCGGCGGCGTCCACGGTGGAGAAGGACTTTCGCGCCGGCGGCGTGTACGGCGGCAACGTGGCCGCCGCCACCGAGGTCGGCAAACTCGTTGCGCAACGGGCCCTGGCCGCCGGCGTCTCCCAGGTAGCGTTCGATCGCTCCGGGTTCAAGTATCACGGCCGCGTACAAGCGCTTGCGGATGCCGCACGCGAAACCGGTTTGAAATTCTAGGAGCTCACCAGACCATGAGTGCGAACTATCACAACCAGGACTCCAGCGAGGGTTTTCTGGAAAAACTCATCTCGGTCAACCGCGTGGCCAAGGTAGTCAAGGGCGGCCGTATTTTCGGCTTCTCTGCACTGACGGTCGTCGGTGACGGCGCCGGCCGGGTGGGTTTCGGCCGCGGCAAGGCCCGCGAAGTGCCGGTCGCCATCCAGAAAGCGATGGAGAACGCGCGCAAGAACATGATCGAGGTCGCGCTCGACGGCGCCACACTGCAGTACCCGTTGCTCGGCGAGCACGGTGCAGCCAAGGTCTTCATGCAGCCGGCGTCCGAAGGTACCGGCATCATCGCCGGCGGCCCGATGCGCGCCGTGTTCGAAGTGCTCGGCGTTCACAATGTGCTCGCAAAGATCATCGGCACATCGAATCCGACCAATGTCGTCCAGGCCACCATCAAGGGCCTCAGCGGCATGTCCTCGCCGGAAGCGATGGCGGCCAAGCGCGGCAAGACCGTCGAAGAAATCCGGGGGTGATCGAAGTGTCTGGAAACAAGCTGCGGCTCACTTTGAGCAAGAGCCTGCACGGGCGGCTCCAGGCCCACAGGGCCTGCGCGCACGGCCTCGGCCTGCGCAAGATCCGACAGAGCGTCGAAGTCGCGGACACACCCGAGAACCGGGGCATGATCAACAAGATCGTGTACATGCTCGACATCCAGGAGGTTTGACCATGCGCCTGAATTCAATCAAGCCGGGTGCTGGCGCCAGGAAGCCGGCCAAGCGCCTCGGCCGCGGTGCCGGCTCGGGTCTGGGCAAGACCGCAGGGCGCGGCCACAAGGGACAGAAATCCCGCGCCGGCGGCTATCACAAGGTGGGTTTCGAAGGCGGTCAGATGCCGCTGCAGCGCCGCCTGCCGAAATACGGCTTCCGTTCGCGCACCGCGCAGTACGTCGATGAAATCCGCCTGCACGAACTCAACAGGCTGACCGCCGAGACCATCGACATGCTGGCGCTGCACATGGCCGGGCTCATTCGCGGTGACTGCGAACGGGTCAAGGTCATTGCCTCGGGCAAGATCGAAAAGGCCGTGCACCTGAAGGGCTTGGGCGTGACCGCGGGCGCCAAGGCGCTCATCGAAGCCGCCGGAGGCCGGGTGGAAGACTGATCGTGGCGACTGCAACGAAAAGCCTGCCGGGTGGTATAGGCGGCCTGGCCAAACTCACCGAGCTGAGACAGCGCATCCTGTTTCTTCTCGGTGCGTTGCTGGTCTTCCGTATCTGCACCCATATTCCGGTGCCGGGCATCAACCCGGTAGCCCTGGCTGCGCTGTTCGATCAGCAGCGCGGCTCGATCCTGGACATGTTCAACATGTTCTCGGGCGGTGCGCTCGAACGCTTCTCGGTTGTCGCGCTCGGCATCATGCCGTACATCTCCGCCTCCATCATCATGCAGCTGTTGAGCGTGGTGCACCCCAAGCTCGAGCAGATCAAGAAGGAAGGCGAGGCCGGGCGGCGCAAGATCAACCAGTACACGCGCTATTTCACGGTGGTGCTGGCCCTGTTCCAGGCCATCGGCGTCTCGGTCATGCTCGAACAGCAGACCGCGGCCGGCATGAATCTCGTCATCAACCCGGGCCTCGCGTTCAAGGTCACCTGTGTGGCGACGCTCGTCACCGGCACACTGTTTCTGATGTGGTTGGGCGAGCAGGTGACCGAACGCGGCATCGGCAACGGCATTTCCATGATCATTTTCGCCGGTATCGTCGCCGGGCTCCCGCAGGCCGTCGCCGGCACCCTGGAATTGTCCCGCACCGGCGAGCTCTCCATCCTGCTGGTACTGCTCCTGCTGGCACTGGCGGTGGCGGTGACGGGTTTCGTCGTCTTCGTCGAGCGCGCGCAGCGCCGCATCACGGTCAACTACGCCAAGCAGCAGCGCGGCCGCGAGGTCTACGGCGGGCAGAGCACCAATCTGCCGCTCAAGCTCAACATGGCTGGCGTCATCCCGCCGATTTTCGCCTCCAGCATCATTCTGTTCCCGGCCACCATTGCCGGCTGGTTCGGTAACGCCGAAGGCCTCGACTGGCTGCGCGACCTGAGCAACACGCTCTCCCCCGGTCAACCGCTGTACGTGTTGCTCTATGCGGCCGCGATCATCTTTTTCTGCTTTTTCTACACCGCGCTGGTGTTCAATCCGAAAGAGATGGCCGATAATCTCAAGCGTTCCGGTGCGTTCATTCCGGGTATCCGTCCCGGCGAACAGACCTCGCGCTACATCGACGGCGTTATGACACGCCTGACGGCGGCCGGCGCAGTCTACATTACCGGCGTTTGCCTACTGCCCGAATTCCTCATCCTGGAGCTCAACGTGCCGTTTTATTTTGGCGGCACTTCGCTGCTCATCATCGTCGTGGTGGTGATGGATTTCATGTCCCAGGTGCAGGCGCATCTCATGTCCCATCAGTACGACGGGCTCATGAAGAAACGAAATCTCAAAGGATACGGCCGCCGCTGAGGCGGGGGCATAAGAGGCTCATCATGAAAGTTCAGGCTTCGGTAAAGAAGATTTGTCGGAATTGCAGAATCATCCGGCGCAAGGGCACGGTTCGCGTGATCTGTACGGATCCGCGGCACAAGCAGCGCCAGGGTTGATCCCGGCGGAACGATTTAGAGAGGAAATGACATGGCTCGCGTTGCTGGCGTAAACATCCCCGACCGCAAACACACCGTGATTGCGCTGACGGCTATCTATGGCATCGGTACGACGCTCGCCAAGGCGATCTGTGCGGCGTCCGACATCGATCCGACCGAGAAGGTCAAGGACCTGACCGAGGGACAGCTCGACGCGCTCCGTAACGAAGTGGGGCGCCATCAGGTCGAAGGCGATCTGCGACGCGAAGTCAGCATGAACATCAAGCGACTGATGGATCTGGGCTGCTATCGCGGGATCCGCCATCGCCGCGGTCTGCCGGTTCGTGGTCAGCGCACGCGAACGAACGGCCGTACCCGCAAGGGCCCGCGGCGCCTGGTTAAACGATAAGTCTGGGAAGAAGATATGGCTACTCCCGATAAGAAACCAACGAAGAAGCGGGCTCTGCGCACCGTCGTAGACGGCGTCGCGCATATCCACGCGTCGTTCAACAACACCATCATCACGATCACCGATCGGCAGGGTAATACCCTGGCCTGGGCCACTGCTGGCGGCAGCGGTTTCCGCGGTTCGCGCAAGAGTACGCCGTTCGCGGCGCAGGTCGCGGCGGAGAAACTCGGCGGCGTGCGCGATGAATACGGCATGCAGAACCTCGATGTGTTCGTCAAGGGGCCGGGGCCGGGGCGCGAGTCCGCCGTGCGCTCGCTCAACACCGCCGGTTTCCGCATAAGCAACATCACAGACGTTACGCCGATCCCGCATAACGGGTGCCGGCCGCCGAAGAAGCGAAGGGTATAAGAGATGGCGCGTTACATTGGACCAAAATGCAAACTGAGTCGTCGTCAGGGTATGGACCTCGGCTTGAAGAGCCGGGCACGCCCGATCGAATCGAAGTGCAAGATGGAGAAGCCGCCCGGCCAGCACGGCGATGCCCGTGGCCGCCGGCACTCCGATTATGCCTTGCAGCTGCGCGAGAAGCAGAAGCTGCGCTTTATCTATGGCATCCTCGAGCGCCAGTTCCGCAACTACTACAAGGAAGCGGCGCGCATCAAGGGCGCTACGGGTGAAAACCTGCTCCAGCTGCTCGAATGCCGGCTCGACAACGTGGTCTACCGCATGGGCTTCGGCGCCACGCGCGCGGAATCACGCCAGCTCGTCGGCCACAAGGCCGTAATGGTCAACGGGCAAATCGTCAACATCCCGTCCTATCAGGTATCCCCCGAGGACGTCGTGACCATCCGCGAGCGTGCCCGTAAACAGGTTCGGATCCAGGATTCTTTGGCGATCGCCGAGCAGCTCGGGTTCCCGGAATGGGTGGATGTCGATTCGAAGAAGATGGAAGGCCGCTTCAAGGCAATACCCGATAGAGGGGACCTGCCGGCGGACATCAATGAATCGCTCGTCGTCGAGTTGTATTCGAAGTAATCCTACAGAGTAAGGAGACTCCACATGGCGTCAGCCTTGAACGAGTTATTGAAGCCCAAGATCGTCGATGTCCAGGCCGTCAACCAGCGTACGGCACGCATTACGATCGAGCCCCTGAATCGTGGTTTTGGCCATACTCTGGGCAACGCGCTGCGGCGCGTACTGTTGTCGTCGATGACGGGCAGCGCAATCACCGAAGTCGAGATCGAAAACGTTCTGCACGAGTACACCACGATCGAAGGTGTGCAGGAAGATGTGACGGATATCCTGCTCAACCTCAAGGGACTTGCAATCAACATGCATTCCCGCGATGACGCCATGTTGACGCTGAACAAGCGTGGCCCCGGATCCGTGACCGCGCGGGACATCGTGCTCGATCACGACGTCGAGATCGTCGAGCCGGATTTCCATATCGCCACACTCAGCGACATCGGCGAGTTGAACATGACACTGCGTGTCGAGCGCGGCCGTGGCTACCAGCCCTCGACCGCGCGCGAGCTGCCCGAGGAGACCGATCACGCTATCGGCCGCCTCAAGCTCGATGCCTCGTTCAGTCCCGTGCGCCGCTGCGCCTACGAAGTGCAGAGTGCCCGTGTCGAGCAGCAGACCGATCTCGACAAGCTGATCCTGACCATCGAGACCAATGGCACGATCGATCCGGAGCTCGCGGTCAAGGAAGCGGCCGGGATCCTGCGCAGCCAGTTGTCGGTTTTCGTCGATATCAGCGGCGATTTGATCCACGAGCCGGCCGGCGGCGATGCGGTCGAGATCGACCCCATACTGCTGCGCTCGATCGACGATCTGGAACTGACCGTACGTTCGGCCAACTGCCTCAAGGCCGAGAGCATCTATTACATCGGTGACCTCATCCAGCGCACCGAAGTCGAGCTGCTCAAGACGCCCAACCTGGGCAAGAAGTCGTTGACCGAGATCAAGGACGTGCTTGCGGCACGCGGCCTGTCGCTGGGCATGCGGCTGGAGAACTGGCCGCCGACGGGGCTCTACGACGGCGATCGCGTGGCTCACTAGAACAACAGCAGACCAGGTCCTCAATCATGCGACATCAAAACAGCGGGCGACAGCTCAATCGCAACAGCGCCCACCGCAAGGCCATGTTCAAGAACATGACGGTGTCATTGTTCGAACACGAAATCATCCGCACCACGCTGCCCAAGGCCAAGGAATTGCGCCGTACCGCCGAGCCGCTGATTACCATGGCCAAGAGCGATTCGGTGGCCAAGCGCCGGCTCGCCTTCGCGCGCCTGCGCGACCGCGCCGCGGTAACCAAGCTCTTCACCGAACTCGGGCCGCGCTATGAGGCCCGTCCAGGCGGCTACCTGCGGATCCTGAAGTGCGGTTTCCGTCCCGGCGACAAGGCGGCCATGGCAATCGTCGAACTGGTCGACAGGCCCGAGCCGGCGGAGGGCGAGGAAGCCAGCGCGAGCTGAGCCCGGTGCCGCCGTGCGAGCGTATCGAACCGGGGCCTCGCGCCCCGGTTTTGGTTTTCGTCCCCGGCATTCGCGGCGGTGCCGGCAACGGGCCGCGCCGGATCGCAGCGTGATCGGCCGCCACTGCGCACGGCTCGTTGCCATCATGTCGATCGCGAGTCTGCTCAGCGCCTGTTCCGCCGTCGACGTGCTCAATGCGGTCACGCCAAGCGGCAGCCATGAACTGACCAGCGGCATTGCCTACGGCAGCGATCCGCGCCAGCGCCTCGATGTCTACCGCCCCGCGCCGGCCGCTAGCTCACACCCGTTGGTGGTGTTCTTCTATGGCGGCTCGTGGAACCGGGGCGATCGGCGCGACTATCGCTTCCTCGGTCAAGCGCTGGCCGCCCGCGGCATGGTCGTCGTGGTGCCCGACTACCGCGTGTATCCGCAGATCGTCTATCCCGAGTTCCTGCATGACAGTGCCGCGGCCGTAGCCTGGGCGGTGCGCGAAGCCGGCGCCTTCGGCGCCGATCCGAAACGCCTGTACGTGATGGGTCACAGCGCCGGCGCCTACAACGCCGCCATGCTCGCCCTCGACCCACGCTGGCTCGCGGGCAGCGGCTTGTCACCGCAAGCCCTGGCCGGCTGGCTCGGTCTCGCTGGGCCGTACGATTTCCTGCCCATCATCAACCCCGAAGTGCGCCCGGTATTCAATCATCCCGACTACCCCAGCGGCACCCAGCCCATCGATCATGTGTCCTTCGCCGCACCGCGCACCTTTCTCGCCGCCGCGGCCAGCGACGACCTGGTCAATCCGAAGCGCAATACCGCGCAGCTCGCCAGGCTGCTCGACGAAGCCGGTGTCGATGTCGAGCGCAAGCTCTATTCCCGCGTCAACCACGTCACCCTCGCCAGCGCCTTCGCCTGGCCGTTACGCTGGTTGGCGCCGGTGCTGGATGATGTCACCGCTTTCATCGGTACAGGCGAGCGTGGCGATTAATCGCTGAATTGATAGCCTGCGCCGTCACCGGTCCCGGACAGGTCTAAGCGGAATTACGGTGACAATAACGGTATTTCTCCGATCTCGGAGACCAAAATACAGTTACTGTCACCGAAACAGGCACGACCTCAGGCAAGGCGCCGCGCGTATTCGTCCAAAGCTTTCAACACAACATCGTCATCGCCAATGGGCAAACGCAGAATGGCACGCGCGGCGCCCGTATCGCGCGCCTGCGCGAGCGTCTCTGCCGACTGCATTTCATCGGCGAGAAAGAACAGCGATACCTCGAGCTGCGCCGGATCACGCCCGAGTTCACGCATCTGCGCATGTACGGCCTCGATCGACAGCCGTGTCTCGGCGAGGTCGAACGTCAGCGGCAGCCAGCCGTCTCCGTAGCGCGCGACCTGGCTGCGCCCGAACGGCGTATCGAGGGTTCCGAGCGCGACGGGCGGGCCGGCCGCTCGCAGCGGCTTGGGGTACTGCCAGCTCTCGGCGAACTGCACGAACTCACCGTCGAAACTCGCGCGCTCCTGCGCCCACAATGTCCGCAAGGCGCGCAGGCGTTCGCGCAATTGGCGCCAGCGATCGCGGAGTTCGATGCCGTAATGCCCCATCTCGACCGGATGCCAACCAGCGCCGATGCCGAAGATGAAACGTCCATCGCTCAGATGATCAAGTGTCGCGACCTGCTTGGCGAGATTCAGTGGATGGTATTGGTTAATCAGGCACACGCAGGTGCCGAGCCGCAGCCGGGTCGTTGCCGCCGCGGCCGCCGCGAGGCTAGTCAGCGGATCGGACATGTGTCGGTATTCTTCCGGCAGGAAAAAAGTACCGGTGCCGGCGAGCGGCATACCCGTCTGCGGATCGACCGGCTCACCGGCCAGCGGCACTGGAATATGCGAATGCTCAGGCACCCACAGCGATTCGAAGCCGCGCTCTTCGGCGGCCCGTGCAAGCCTATCGATACGCATCGAGTACTCGGTGTTGAACGAAAAGACTCCGACCTGCATCTGCGGCTCTCCCGGACTGTCAAGGCGCCACTATAGCCGGCAGCCGCCACGGCTCCGTAGAGGGCCCTGGTGTGCCGGCCAAACCCGCAAGCTGGTTAACACCTGGCCCGAAGATCGGGGGCCAGGTCTCGTGCTTTTGCCTCACGCCCGAAACGCGGCAGCAAAACGCGGCAGCAAGGTGACGAGCGGCAAGCACAAGGTAAAAGCTGACCACCAGCTATTTGCTGAACGCTGCATAAGCACCTTCAATCCATGCTTCTTGGCGCCCAGTCGCGAGGAACCGATTCACTCCCAACCGCTAAAGGTTGCGGCATCGCCAAGCCGCACTGTCCCCGATTTTTCCCGATTTCCTGTAATGACCAATATGGGTGATCTCCCATCCACAGGTGATGACGAATACACGCACTCTCTTATTTTAGCTGCCGTATACTGGTCGCATACCATGTTGCGTATGATTCGTGTTAGCAAGGAGGAGATCGACACGGACATTTGATGTCAATGGCGTAGAAGGAGTTTCCATGGAAACTGGGCCAAAGCTAAACGCAAGCGCTGCCGGTGCCCCCATGCTTCTACCTCCCGCGGAGTTCATCGAAGCGTTTGCGCGCTATGTTCCCGGTGCCATCTACATTTATCGACGTTTCCCGGACGGGAGCGCCTGCCTCGACTATATCAGTGATGGCATAGCGGACATCTACGGCTATACACCAACTGAACTCTATGCCGACGTGGAATTGGGGCACGACCGCATACTTCCGCAAGATCGCCTCAGGTTCGACGCGACCGTTCGGGACTGTTTCGAAACCCTTGAACCATGGAAGTGCGAATACCGGGTCGAGCTTCCCGACCGTGGTGTTCGGCACGTTTCTGCAGCGGCGACACTCGAGCGCCAGGAAGATGGCAGCGTCATATGGATTGGGCATCTCATCGATGTGACGGAGTTCGCTGTCGCACGTGACCGATTGCAGGAAGAGATTACGCGCGCGCATCGCGAGGCGGTCGCCGCGAACGAAGGGAAATCGAATTTCATTGCCCACGTCAGCCACGAGCTTCGAACCCCCCTGCACGGGATCATGGGCTTGTCCGAGCTCATCTCTGGTGACCGCGAAGCGCCCGAACATGTCCGCCGCCAAGCCACTGAGATCCACAATGCCGGCAACCATCTACTCAAACTGATCGGCGATATCATCGATCTGTCCGCGATTGAGGCAGGCCGGTTGGCCTTGTCGTTGGAGGCAGTTTCGCTCGCGGCGATCGTCGATGAGGTCGTGCGCATGGCAACTCCAATCGCTCGCGAGCGTGGGATTACGATCGATGTAGATGAACACCTGCGCGATGATGCTCGGGTGTGGGCGGATTGGACTCGGCTCGTTCAGGTGCTGCTCAATCTCGTCGCGAATGGCATCAAGTACAACCGTGCACAAGGGCGCGTTGCGCTGCGCTTGCTTGCGGCCTCGGATGAGGCAGTGCGCGTCGGTATAGAGGATACTGGACCGGGTTTGAGCGCTGACGAAATCACCCGTCTGTACGATTCGTTCAATCGTCTCGGTCGGGAGCTGGGAACCATCGAAGGCAGTGGTATCGGGCTTGTGATTGCCAAGAATCTGATGGCGGAGATGAACGGGGCCATGGGTGTCGAGAGTCAGCCGGGTGTCGGCAGCACGTTCTGGATTGAGCTCCCGAGTACGAATGCTCCGACTGGGCGTGCGAGGGCACTGGGGCGCGAAACCAAGGAACTCGGCAAGACATGGGCTCCCCTGGAGCTGAAAGTGCTGGTCGCCGAGGACAATTCACTTAGTCGTGAAGTCTTCAGCAGTCAGTTGCGCAAGCTTGGATGCGAAGTGGAGGTGGTGGAAAACGGCGATTTGGCATGGCATGCATGGCGAAAGAGCGCCCATGAAGTCGTCATCACAGATGTCCACATGCCCGGAGTCAGTGGGTTCGAGTTGACACAGCGGATTCGGGCAGGCGAGGTGGGGATTGAGGATCGCAAAACATACATCATCGGCGCGAGCGCGAATGCGATGAAAGAAGCGTTCCGAGACGCTATTACAAAGGGTATGGATGACTACGTGACCAAGCCGCTGTCTCTGGATGAGTTGCGGCTCGCACTGACCCGCGCGCAGCGAATGGAAGCCGGAGCGAGCAGGCGCATCGATAACGAGCGCGGGGATGTGAACCCGGGCGCGACCGGGATGAAGGGAACTACGCCATGCGCGGAAAAGCCGGACCATATGCATACGGGAACGCCGCCGCCACGAGCATCCGACGGAACGACACTGGCTGTGGCCTCTCTCAATCTCGAATTCATCGAGGAGCTAGCCAATGGCGATTCGGGGCAGCTCGAAGAACTCCTGTCGCTCTTTCTCGAGAGCGCCGAATCGTGCATTGATGAACTGGTCGAGAGCACCCTTCCGGACGATGGATTGATGGCAGAGCACGCCGTTCACAAGCTGAAATCTTCGGCTCGCACGGTTGGCGCGAATCGACTCGGAGACCTCTGTGAACTGGCGGAATCGGCAGCGGGACAATCAGATTGGCAAGCGGTCGAGTCTGCTCGTCGGGAGATTCTCACGGAGTTCATGGATGTGCGCGCCGCTATCGAGGCACGCAACGCGTGCTAAGAATATGCGAGCGTAATGGGCCGGTCCCAATCGACACGCGCCAAAGCCGAAAGTCGCTACAGTAAAGCCCTATCCGAGAATCATGCGAATCAAATCCCCCACTACGATATTGCCGCAAAGTCAGAAGTTGCTGTGGTACGTGATCGAATCCGTGCTCGGTGAAGGTGGCTTCGGCATAACCTACGCTGGGTTTGATACCAACTTGCAACGGCGTGTCGCGATCAAGGAGTTCTTTCCCAGGCAGTGGTGCGCCAGGGATACGCTGCTTCAGGTCGTACCACATTCGGAGACGACGAAGGACCTGTTCGTCTGGGGCTTGCGGCGCTTTCTGCAGGAAGCACGTACGCTGGCGCACTTCTACCATCCGAACATCGTGCAGGTGCGTACTGCGTTCGAGCACAATGGCACAGCATACATGGTCATGGATCTGGAGGAGGGCGTCACTCTCGAGGACTACTGCGCAGCCGGAGATCATAGAGACGAGCAATCGATACTGGATCTCATTGGGCCGTTACTCCATGGAATCGCGAAGGTGCACGAGGCCGGCTTCATCCATCGGGACGTCAAGCTCAACAACATCATTGTTCGCGAGGATGGGACACCGGTCCTCGTGGATTTCGGTTCGGCGAGGCAGGCTCCTGACGCAGGGGCACACGGCTTGACCGCGCTGGTAAGTAGGGGATTCGCACCGTTTGAGCAGTATGCCGGTGACGGGGAAGGATTGGCACAGGGTCCGTGGAGCGACATCTATGGGCTTGCCGCGGTGCTTTACATCCTGGTGACCGGCCGCATACCCGCCGATGCGCTGACGCGGAGCGCACGACTCACGCAAGGAGCGATGGATCCGCTGATGTCAACCAGCGAGCATGCCCGCATCGACTGTTCCCGTGAGTTGCTGGCTGCGATTGATCGCGGGCTGGCGTTCTCTATCGAAGATCGGCCGGCGACCGTTGACGCATGGCTGCCCCACTTTCCATCGCGTCTCAACGTAGCCCCGTCGGAGCGCGTGCTGGTGCACGGTGACGAAGACTCTAGCAGGCAAAGGGAGCGAATGGACCCGGGGCCCGAACGGTTGAGTTCTGCGGCTACCCTGACCGATGCCGAGCCAACCGGTTTGGCCGACGCAATTCCTATGGAAGGTTTGCGTGTACTCGTAGTCGACGATGAAGCGTACATCCGGACTCTGGCGCAGCGCGTTCTCGACCGTTTGGGGATTGGCGAGCACCACGGCGCCGATGGCGGTGCGACTGCACTCGAAACATTGACGGCCATGCAGGGCGAGATCGATGTGGTATTGCTCGATCTCAAAATGCCCGGGATGGACGGCATCGAATTCTTACATGCGCTGGCCGAGACACCATATCGACCGGACATCGTACTGCTGAGCGGAGTCGAGCAGAACCTGTTGCGTGCGGCGGAGGAGTTCGCTCGCTCCAATGGGTTGAGCGTCCTGGGTGGAACGCGCAAACCCATACGACCCGATGACCTGCGCCGGGTACTTGTGAAGTATGTCAGGACACAACCCGCGCAGCCAGCGATGCCGAGGGCCGGGAACGTTTATGAATTGACGGAAGAATGCTTTGACGAAGGGCTCTCCACGGGTGCTCTGGTTCCTTACTACCAGCCCAAGGTCGTGCTCGCTACGGGCCGCGTCTCCGGAGTCGAGGCACTATCCCGGTGGCGCCTGCCGGACGGCAGCCTGCTCAGCCCTGATGCATTCATTCCGTTCGCCGAGCGCACGGGCCGCATCCACGCATTGACACTCGCTCTGATGCGCTCGGTGTTCGCCGATTGTGGAGATTGGCTGTCGAATGGGATTCCGCTCGAAGTCGCGGTCAACGTCGCACCTGTGAGTTTCAACGATCCGCACTTTCCGGAGCTGATCGATGACTATGCGGCGATGGAGGGCATTGCGTCTTCGCAAATCATTATCGAGGTGACGGAGCGGACGATCACGGATGATGTCGTGGCAATGCTGGGTGTCCTGATGCGGCTGCGGTTGCGCGGAATTACGCTGTCGATAGATGATTTCGGCACCGGTTACTCGTCGCTCAAACAGTTGCACAAAATGCCGTTTACCGAAATCAAGATTGACCGGGCCTTCGTTTGCGGCGCTGCGGATGACGAGCGGGCACGATCGATTCTCAAAAGCAGTATCGAGTTGGCCAAGCGTCTCGATCTGAATACGATCGCCGAAGGTGTGGAGACGTCGGCGGATCTGGATATCGTACGAGCGTTGGGCTGTGACATGGTTCAGGGCTTCTATTATGCCAAACCGATGCCTGGTGCCGAATTCTTGCGTTGGCTTGCCGATCATGAAGCAGGTCAATGATCGAGACTTGGTACTGATTTGCGCTATAAGGCCCCGTCACAGAGTAACTTGGCTATAGCGGCATGGGGTCAGATCTTGCACGCAAGCACGAGGCCCTCGAAGAATGAATATCGAAGCAGCGCGCACACTCCGTGTACGATTGCCGACTCAAAGGGGCCCAGTCTTTGACTGGGAGTGCGCGACCCAACCCTGATTGTCGGCCGAGTACGCCTACGACAACAACGGCTGGCTGCGCACCGAGCCCTATCGGCATTGCCGAATTGCGGTGATGGTAACTGCATTTCCGAATCTCGGGTGCCCACGAAAATTACCGTAACTGTCACGGTAAGTTGTCGCACATCAAGGATGTGCATCGACAACTGTCAAAGGGACAAGTAGAAGCCTGGACGGAACGAATGACTGACGTTCGACAACTCCGCCAGTTCATTGCCGTCGCGGAGGCGCTCCACTTTCATCGTGCAGCCACACCGAACTTCGAGGGTATTGGGCGGCGATAGCTGCCGCGACTACAGTGGCACCCAGGTGACGATGACCCCGGTATAGGCCGTCACCCACAAGAAGGGGATGACGAGGTAGCCCATCACGTCGCGCGCCTGGATGCGCACGCCTACGCCCATCACCGGCAGGATCGCGAGCAGGAAGAACGGCTGCAGCAGGTTGCTCGAGGTCTCGCCGTAGGCGACCGCCATCGCGATGCGCGCCACGTAGGCCTGGACCTCTGCCGGGGAAAGCCCCTCGGCGAGGGTCTGTGCGGTCGCTGTCATCGACGGCCCGAGCACCGCCCATTCGCCGCCGGCGGACGGGATCGCCATGTTGATCAGAGCGCCCGAGAGCTGCGCGATGAATGGGAAGGTCGCCAGCGTCGCGTTACCGGCGAGCCAGCCGGCGGTCGTCGTGGCCAGGTCCGTGTACATCATGATGCCCATGATGCCGGCGTAGAACGGGTACTGGAAAATGATGCCCGAGACGTTCGCACAGGCGCGCTTCATCGCGATTACGTAGCGCATCGGCGTGCGATGCATGAGCAGTCCCGCCTGCACGAACAGGAAGATCATGATGTTGAGGTTGAGATCGAAGCCGCGCGTGAGGAAGTAGTCGACGATGTACCATGCGCCCGCGCCGGCGATCAGCCACACCAGCAGGCGCGAATTGTTGAGGCGGTCGGACAGCGCGTGGCCGTCGAGTGCCAGCATGCGCGCTTCTTCCTCGATTGGCAGCGGGGCGACCGCCTCCGCTTCGCGCAGGTCCTCGATCGTCGCCGGGTGTGCATCGCGCGGACGCAGCAGGTAGAACAGCGCCGGCATGGTGAGGAAGTAGACGGCCATCTGTACCTTGTTCATCGTGCTGCCGAGCGTCAGCGCCATCGGCACCGTGGCATCGAGCACGCCGGTCTCGATGAGGAAATTGTTCGCGGTATTGAGCACCAGCGGAATCGAACTCGACAGCCCGCACACCCACACCACCCCGGCGCCGTAGGCGCAGGCCGTGAGATAGGCGTAGTCGACGCCGCGGACCCGGCCGGCGAGTTCGCGCGCGAGCACGGCGGTGAGCACCGCCCAGCCCCAGCTGACCAGCCCGAACAGGCCGCCGACCACGCCGACGATGAGATAGACGCTGCCCGGGCCGCGCGCAAACAGGGCGACGCGGTCGATGAGGCGGGCGACGGTCGGCGATAGCGCGATGGCGAAGCCGGTCGTCAGCAGCAGCGTCACCTGCATGCCGAACTCGAGCAGGATCCAGAAGCCTCGATACCAGGCATCGACCACCTGCTTCGGCGCGGCGTCGGCCGCGAGCCAGGCGAGCAGGGCCACCAGCACGGTGAGGATGAGCGCGAAGACGAAGGAGTCGGGGATCAGGCGGCGCAGCACCTGCGCCAGCACGGCGCCGAATTGTTGCAGCAAGTCGAGGTTCCCCCTGGCCACGGTCCGCGGACGACCACGGCCGCGTGTCCGGGCATTGTCGCTGTCATGGGCGCCGGGTCAACCGGCACGGTGTGACCTGGCGGCAGTCAGACGCCGTTGCGCAGCGCCTGCCCGCGCACGCCGGCCTTCATTGCCTGCAGGATGTCGCCGGCGCTCAGCTCATCGTATTCGTCCGACATCGAGTCGCCGGCGTGAAAACCAAAAGTCGTCCGTATCACCTGCACATAGTCTTATAAACCCAATTCTTGCGTTGCTAATCGCCTGAAATGCCCCCCTATTTCGACGCTCAGCCTACGCCGCTCAATCCAGCAACTCCCGATACGCATGCCAAGTGGCGTGGCCGAGCAACGGGTAGATGACGATCATGCCGAGCAGGCCGGTGGCGAAGCCGAGCGCCGTGAGGGCCACGATTAGCGCCGCCCATACCGCCATCGTCGCCGGATGGGTGCGGACGGCGGCGAGGCTCAGGGCCATTGCTTCACGCGCGCGCAGCGGGCGATCGATGAGCGCAGGAATGGTGACCACCGATACGGCGAATACCGCAGCAGCAATGACACCGCCCACCGCCACGTAGACCAGGATCTCCCGGGTACTGAGAACGGCCAGCAGACCGCCCCATAAGGAGCGGTCGAAGGCCGGCGCCGGTTCGCCGATGACCGCACGCAGCAGCACATCGGAGACGATGAACCAGATCAGGCCGACGCCGAGCAGTAACACGGAGTAATGCGCCAGCGGGGTGCGTTTGCGCGCGAGCACGTCGAGCGAGTGGTCGAAATCCGCAGCCTCGCCCTGATCGCGCAGGCGTGACAGTTCGCACAGGCCAGCCGCCATCACCGGGCCGATGAGCAGGAAGCCGGACACGGCGGCAATCAGGAAATAGATGTAGGCGCTGCCCAGCACCAGCAGCACGAGACCGAGCGCGGTGACCAACAGGCCGTAGGCCAGGCTTGCGGCCGGTGTCGCGATGAGATCCCTCACTCCAGCAAGCAACCAGTTGATCGGATGCATGAGCGCGCGCGGCCCGTGTTCGAGGGGGCGGGGTAACGTCTGGCCGAGGCTGTTCTGGAAATGCATGAACTCCTCCTTCGCGGCAGCAAGGCCGCCTTGCGCAGTGACTGCCCCGGCCGGCGCATGCGGAGATCGCACAACCAGCAGCGTGCCCTCGCTTGCGCGCGAGCGCGGGGATTTCATGTCTGCTCAAGAGTCAGGATAGTTCGCCGCCTTCGGGATCGCCAGGGCAGACGCAATTGCGCGCTCAGTATGGCGGGCGATCGAACAGGGAGCGATAAGCAGCCAATTGCAAATGGCTCGCCGTTCCCTGATCATCACCTGACAGCACATAACGTTCCACATCGTGTTCCACGTTCGGGCACTTGGCTCGATTCGACGGAACTCGCGCCAGCCCGATTCGTCACAAAAGGATAGCTAACTAAAAGAAAGGAGGTTTTCGTGAATCACACAACCGCCCCGTATTGGCTCCGCGCCAGCCTGTTGATGATGCTATGCGCCATCATCGGTAGCACAAGCGCCGCCGCCCCGTCTCCCGCGCAGCTCATCGCGCAGATGGAGGAAGCCCTGACCCCGGCGCAACCGCAGTTGGCGCGCGTCCATATCAGCGTGACCAAAGAATTGACCCCCGATGAATCGCTTTCGTGGGAGGCGCTCGTCGCCCGCCAACGCTTCGACGATGGACCGCGGACGGCGATCACGATACTCGAACCCGACTATGCCACCGGTTCGGCCATGCTCACCGCACCGAGGACCAACGACAAGGATCTCGGCTTGTGGCTGTATACACCGAAAGAGCGCCGCGCGCGCCAGATTGCACCGCTCGAGCCCGATCGCAATCTCCTGCTCACGGACTTCGGCTATGCCGACCTCGGCCTGGCGCCGCGCGATTTGATCGAAGCCGAGCTCGTCGGGGAAGAAGTCATCGATGGTCAGGCGACATGGAAAGTGCGCGCCGCGCCGGAACAGGACTGGTATTACTCCTACATCGTCACCTGGATCGCGCAGGACACCATGCTGCCGGTCAAGCGTGAGTTCTATGACCGCGCTGATCGCCTGTGGAAGGTCTTGAGTGTGCGCTCGCTCCTCATCGACAGCGTGCCGACGGTGCTCGATGTCACCCTGGAGGATGTCCAGACGCGCTCCACGAGCCGCTGGCAGGTGCGCGCCGTGAGCTACGATGCAAAGGGCTTGGACAAACAGGATCTGAGCCCCGACTCCCTCGGCCAATTGGCCGCACAGCCTTTCTGGAAAATCATCGGCGTGACGCCGCTGAAAGAAGCCGTTTCAACGGCCAACTGAAGCCGGACGCACCAGCATTGTAGCGAATGGTGCCCTGGCTGGAGAGCACCCCGCACGCTCCGTGCACCGCCGGTCAGCACCAGCGTAAAGAGCGCGCTGACGACTGGCGACAATATCCAGTCCGATAAGAAACATGGCGATCCCGGCCTGACGGCGGCTGACCGTCGTCAGGCCGGCTGGTTTCGACGTTGACACTAGGGCCTGTTGATCATTCATTGTTCGGCGCTGCTGTGGCCATTGTCGTGACCCGGCAAGGCGGAGCGAGC
>JBBDTC010000214.1:0-4271 GCA_040904625.1 Gammaproteobacteria bacterium | reverse complement strand
GCCAGCAGCGCATAGGAGGCGAGCAGCATCACCTCGAAGAACACGAACAGGTTGAACAGGTCGCCGGTGAGGAACGCGCCCTGCAGGCCGACCAACTGCAACTGGAACAGCGGATGGAAATGGCGTCCACGTTCATCGAATCCCGCGCTCGCATACAGCAGCGCTATGCCGGAAAGCAGTGCGGTGAGCAACGCCATCATCGCGGCCAGCCGGTCCACCGCCAGCACGATGCCGAACGGCGCCGCCCAGTTGCCCAGCGCATACACCAGCACTGCGCCTGCATCTGCCAGTTGCACCAGCCAGAGCGCGGCGAGCACGCCAAGCAGCGCAGCGCCCAGGCCGATGGCGCGCTGTGCGGAAATGCCGAAGCCCTTCATCGACAGTTGCAATAAGGCGGCAGTGAACGGGATCAGGATCGGCAGGATGGCGGCGTGCTGGGTCATACCGGAATGCACAATTTAAATTGTAGGAGCGCAACTTGTTGCGCGATACGGGGCTGACGGAATCGCCCGATGAATCGGGCTCCCACAGAGATTCTTCTCATCATGTTTTTTCCTTCGCATCCACGCTGTCGTCGCCCGACTCCGCCAGCGCGCGCAGCGCCAGCATCACCAAATAGGCGGTCATGCCGAAGCCGATGACGATCGCGGTCAGCACCAGCGCCTGCGGCAGCGGGTCGGTGTAAGCAGCACCCTCGCGGATCAGCGGCGGCGCGTCCATGCGCAGGCGGCCGCTGGCGAACAGGAACAGATTGACCGCGTAGGACAGCAGCGTCAGCCCCAGCACCAGCGAGAAGGTGCGCGGGCGCAGCATCAAAAAAATCCCGCAGGCGCTGAGCAGGCCGATGGCGATAGAGAGCAGGGCTTCCATCAGATATTCTCCTCATTATGCACGGATAGCTTGCCGAGTTCGGCGAGCACCATCAGCACCACGCTGACCACCACCAGATACACGCCGAGGTCGAAAATCATCGCGGAGGCCAGTTCGATGTCGCCGATCAACGGCAGTGCGATGTGACCGTGCGCGGTGGTAAGGAAGGGAAAACCGAACAGCCAGCTCGCCGCACCGACACCCGCCGCGGCCGCGAGTCCGGCGGCCAGCAACAGGGGCAAACGCTGCGGCAGGCGCGCGCTGGCAAAACCGATGCCGCTGGCGAGGTATTGCAGGATCAGCGCCACGCCGGTCACCAGTCCGGCGACGAAGCCGCCGCCCGGCAGATTGTGACCGCGCAGAAAGATGAACACCGACACCATCAGCGCCAGCGGCAGCAGCGGTCGCATCAGCATTTCCAGGAACAGCGGATGGCGTTCGGCGGACCAGCGCCGACCATCGCCGTCGCGTATCGGCGCTTTCAGGATCAGCTGGTCGAGCAGCGCGTGCGCGGCCAGCCCCACCATCGCCAGCACGGTGATCTCGCCCAGCGTGTCGAAGCCGCGGAAGTCCACCAGGATCACGTTGACCACGTTGCTGCCGCCCCCGCCCGGCACCGACTGGGCGAGATAGAAGCCGGAGATGGTGTCGAATGGCGAAGTCAGCATGGCATAAGTGACTGCACCCAGACCGACCCCGGCTGCGATCGCCAATACCCCGTCACGCGAGATGCGCGGCAGCGTGTCTTCAACGGGAGCGGTCGGCGGCAGGTAATACAGCGCCAGCAGCAACAGCACGATGGTGACCACTTCCACCGCCAGTTGCGTCAGCGCGAGATCGGGCGCGGAAAAACGCACGAAGATCAGCGCCACGATCAGGCCGATCACGCTGGTGAACACGATGGCGGTGAGTCGCTGGCGATGCCGCGCGACCACGCCGAGTGCGGCCAGAGCCAGCATCAGCACGGCGGCCACGCTGGCTGCATCGGCGGGTTGCGTCACGACAGGCAGGCTGCTCGATGGCGCGGACCACCACGCCCAGCCGCCCAGCGCCAGCACGAAAGCGATGAACAGCGCGAGGTAGCGTTGCAGCGAGCCATTGTCCAGCCATGCCGTGAGTACACGCGCGGCGGCCACCAGATTCTCGTACGCGCGCTCGAACACGATGCTGGCGTGGATGGACGGCAGCCGGTCATAGAAGGCATACAGCGGATGGCGCAGTGCATACAGCGCGATGCCGCCGCCGAGCGCGACCAGACTCATCATGAACGGCGCATTGAAACCGTGCCACACCGCTAGATGAAATTCCGGCAGCGGCTGTTGCAGCACCGCCCCGGCAGCGACGTTGAGTATCGGCGCGATGCTCCACTGCGGAAAGATGCCGACCAGCAGGCACATCGCCACCAGCACCTCGACCGGCGCGCGCATCCAGCGCGGCGGCTCGTGCGGCTGGCGCGGCAGATCGACCGGGTCGCCGTTGAAGAACACGTCGTGGATGAAGCGCGACGAGTAGGCCACGGCGAGGATGCCGGCGAGTGTGGCGAAGGCCGGCAGCAGCCAGCTCATCTCGTCGAACACCGGATGGCCGACCGTCTCGGCGAAGAACATCTCCTTGCTGAGGAAGCCGTTCAGCAGCGGCACGCCTGCCATCGAACCGGCGGCGACAATGGCCAGCGTGGCGGTGATCGGCATGAACTTGAACAGTCCGTTGACGCGGCGCATGTCGCGCGTGCCGCATTCGTGATCGACGATGCCGGCGGCCATGAACAGCGACGCCTTGAAGATCGCGTGGTTGATGATGTGGAACACGCCCGCCACCACCGACAGCGCCGTGTCGAGGCCGAACAGCAGTGTGATCAGGCCGAGGTGGCTGATGGTGGAATAGGCCAGCAGGCCCTTGAAGTCGTAGCGGTAGAAGGCGACGTAGGCGGCATACACCAGTGTGATCGCACCGGTGCCGCTGACCAGCCAGAACCACAGCTCGCTGCCAGCCAGCGCCGGATGCAAACGCGCCAGCAGGAACACGCCCGCTTTCACCATGGTCGCCGAATGCAGGTAAGCCGATACCGGTGTGGGCGCCGCCATCGCCTGCGGCAGCCAGAAATGGAACGGGAACTGCGCCGACTTGGTGAACGCGCCAAGCAAGATGAGGATCAGCATGGGCGCATACAACTCATGGTTGTGGATCTGTTCGCCCGCCGCCAGCACTACCGACAATTCATAGCTGCCGGCGATATGGCCGAGCAGCAGCACGCCCACGAACAGCGCCAGCCCGCCGCCACCGGTGACCGCCAGCGCGATGCGCCCGGCAAGGCGCGATTCATAGCTCTCGTGTTTGTAGGAGATCAGCAGGAAGGACACCAGGCTGGTGAGTTCCCAGAACACCACCAGCAACAGCAGATTCTCCGACAGCACCACGCCCAGCATGGCTGCCATGAACAGCAGCAGCAGTGTGTAGAAGCGCCCGAGCCGGTCGTGGTGGTCCAGATAGTAATAGGCGTACAGTGTGACCAGCAGGCCGATGCCGAGGATCAGCAGGCTGAACATCAGGCCCAGGCCGTCGAGGCGGAAGGACAATGCCAGCCCCCAGTCGGGCAGCCATGCATAGGTTTCCACCAGCGTCATGCCACTCATCACCGGTACAAAAAGTGGCGTGAGCAGCATCAGACAAAGCGCCATCACCGATGCCGCTCCCAATGCAGCAAAGGCGCGTCCATAGTGTTGCAGCCACAACGGCAGCGGACTGGCGACCAGCGCGACGATGAGGGTAGAAATCAACAGCATGTCGGAGATCATGAGCGGTATCTTACCCAAGCCGGAGCCGTGAGTGGATGGAATCGTCCGCCGGTTGCGCGGATGGCGAGTTTAGCCGTGTAGCTGTTCGCGCTCGGACTGGCAGTCGGCGCAGAACGGCGTGCCCAGATCGGCATGCAGGCGCGGCAGTGCGATATCTGCGCCGCACTGGCAGCAGGCGCCGAAACTGCCATTCTCCACCCGCTGGAGCGCCGCTTCCAATTGTAGCTTGCGGCGTTGCAAAGCGGTACGCTGGCTGGAGGCCATGGCCTGTTGCTGCATGGCATCCATGCGCGACAAACGTCCCACGCTGGACTGGTCCAGCATCACGGTACCGGCATTCGCGTTGGTTTCCGCCAGGGCGAGTTCAACTTGGGCGAGTTGCGCCTCGATCGATTCGCGAAAGTGTGCGTTCTGTTGTGGGGTCATAGGCTACGAGCAATAGCGCCAGAATCGGGATCGGGCCGCCTCGGGTCGCTGGCGTGCAGCGTCACTTTCGGCGCAGGCGCGATGCCCATCTTGTAGACATTCCATGCACGATCGGTGGGCGGCAGTTCGTCTTCGCAAGTGATCTCGTAGGCGAGGTGACCATCGAGGCGGCAGATGCGC
>JBBDTC010000213.1:0-4311 GCA_040904625.1 Gammaproteobacteria bacterium | reverse complement strand
GTGGTTCTATTCAACTGACGAGCAACGCCGCCAGACGGGATCGATCGGCGTTCCAAATCGTTCAGTTATTTTGCGGCGGCCCCTAAGGCAAGGCAGACGCAGCCTCAGCGGGGTCGTGTGCTGCGCAGCGAAGAGACAAGACGATAATCAGACGATCGTCATCAGCGGACAGGATGGGGAACAGATGGGTATTCTCGAAGGTAAACGCGCACTCGTCGTCGGTGTCGCAAGCAATAAATCAATTGCCTGGGGCATCGCCCAGGCCATGCGGCGGGAAGGTGCGGAACTCGCATTGACCTATCAAAACGAACGGCTGCGGTCGCGCGTGGAGGATTTCGCCGCGGAAGTGGGCTCGGAGATCACCCTGCCCTGCGACGTCGCCAGCGACGCCGAGATCCAGGCCGTCTTCGATGGTCTGGATGATTACTGGGATCATTTCGACATCCTGGTGCATTCGGTCGCGTTCGCCCAACGGGAGGAACTCCAGGGCGCCTATCTCGATACCGTCACCCGCGAGGGGTTCCGGGTTGCGCACGAGATCAGTTCCTACAGCTTCGCCGCCCTCGGCAACGCAGCCCGCCCCATGATGAAAGGCCGCAATGGCGCCATGCTGACGTTGAGTTATCTCGGTGCGGTGCGGACCATGCCGAGCTACAACATCATGGGCCTGGCCAAAGCGAGCCTGGAAGCCAATGTACGCTACATGGCGGACAGTCTGGGGCCGGAGGGCATTCGGGTGAATGCCGTTTCAGCAGGTCCGATACGCACGCTTGCGGCGTCGGGTGTGAAGGATCTGCGCAAGTTCCTGCAGTATGTCGAACAGACAGCCCCGCTGCGCCGTAACGTCACTATCGAGGAAGTCGGCAACGCCGCCGCTTTCCTGTGCTCCGATCTGGCTTCGGCAATAACCGGTGAAATCACCTACTGCGACTGCGGCTTCAACATCATGGGCATGACCAACGTCTGATCCGATGAGACAGCGATGACCTCCTCGCACGCTACCGGTCTGCTCTGGGCCATCCTTGCCGGGGTCATCGCCGGCATCATCTGCGGCGCCTGGTTCGGACCGCAGATGATGGCCATCGAGTGGGTGGGAACGTTGTTCCTCAACGCCCTCAAGATGACCATCATCCCGCTCATCATCGCCGCGGTCATCTCGGGCGTCACAGCCCTCGGCGACGTTCGCCGCCTGGGCCGTATCGGCGGCTTCACGGTGCTCTACTACGCCTCGACCACCGCCGTCGCCGTGACCCTCGGACTTCTCGTCGTCAACGTGATGCAGCCCGGGATCGGTGTCGCCGAGCTCAGCGAGGCGATCCCCGAGAGCGTCGCCGCCCGCGAGGCAACCTCGCTGGCCGATATCGTACTGCAGATGGTGGCGCCGAATCTCGTCGCCGCCGCTGCCGATATGCAGCTCCTGCCGATCATCGTATTCGCCTTGTTGTTCGCCGCCGCGCTGACCACGGTCGGCTCACGGGGAGAACCGGTCATCGCCTTTTTCGACGGTCTCAACGAGACGATGATGAAAATCGTGGTGTGGATCATGTATCTCGCCCCACTCGGTATCTTCGCGCTGGTCGGCGCCCAGTTGGGTAAAGCCGGGGGCGGCGAAAGCTTTTTGCTGCAGATCATGGCTGTCGGCAAATACGTGCTGACAGTGCTGCTCGGACTGGCCCTGCACTTCGTCTTTCTGGTGGTGGTGCTGCGCTTGCTTGCGGGCCGCGGCATGGACTACCTACGCAGCTTGCTCCGCGCGCTGTTGACGGCTTTCGGTACGGGCAGCTCTTCGGCCACGCTGCCGCTGACGATGGAATGTGCGCGCGAGGCCGGCACCGACGATCGCGCGGTGCGCTTCGTGCTGCCGCTAGGCGCCACCATCAACATGGATGGCACCGCACTCTACGAAGCGGTGGCGGTGATGTTCATCGCACAGGCCTATGGCTATGACCTCGGATTCACCCAACAGATGATCATCTTCGTGACGGCGACACTCGCAGCCATTGGTGCCGCAGGCATTCCGCAGGCCGGACTGGTGACGATGATTCTCGTGCTGACGGCGGTCAATCTGCCGCTCGAAGGGATAGGCCTGCTGCTGGCCGTAGACTGGTTTCTCGACCGCTTTCGCACGACCATCAACGTGTGGGGCGATGCGGTGGGCGCGGCGGTCGTCAGCAGCTTGCTGCACCGCGCCGGCGCCAAATCCGCGCTCAAAGGTTCCGCTTGAAGACTTTGACCTCACTGCTCGCACGTAGCGCATCGATGAACTCCTGCCATACGATAGCGGCGCGCTGTTGCAGCAGTTCGCGCTGTACCTCGACGACGGCACTCTTTTCGAGTTCGTCAGCTGCCGGCGAGCGTTTGTTCGACACACGAACCACCGCGTAATCCGATTTCCCCAGCGGGACCCCGAAAAACACCGGCCCGTCGCCATCGAGCGCAGTTCTGAAGCTGGCCCGCAACACGGCGCGGTTGACCTTGTCGGATTCGCGATCAACTCCTGCGGCTGCCTGCCAGTCCAGGCCCTTGCTGGCGACGACATCCTCGACCGCCGCACCGCCCCGCAAGGCCTCGAGGATCTCCTCGCCGGCTGTCTCGGCAAGCTCAGCGAGCCGCTCGGCCCGCAGGGCCTGCGCGACCTCATTGCGGACCTTCTCTAGGGGCGGGATCGCGGACGGCTGATGCTCGGCCACGCGAATTGCCAGGATCCGCCCGTCCGGCAGCTCGACCGGCTCGGCGTTCAAACCTTCGACCAAAACTTCAGGCTCGAAAGCCCGCGCGGCAACCTGCGCAGAAAAGCGCTCGGCGATCTCATCGCGGCTCAGTAGCGCCGTATCGTTGATCTCCAGGCCCAACGCGTCCGCCGCGACACCGAGACTGTCGGGGTGCTCATAGACGAGATTCGAAAACTGTTCGGCCTGATCGAAGAGCGCCTTTTGCGCCTGGGCGGCACGATAGGACCGTTCCACATCCGCACGCACCTCCGCAAACGGTTGGAGACCGCCGGGTTCGACTTCCTTGAGTTTGATGATGTGGTAGCCGAAGCGGGTTCGGACCGGCTCACTGATTTCGCCGATTTCGAGCTCGAAAGCCGCTTGTTCGAACTCAGGAGCCATGACGCCGCGCGGGAACAGGCCCGTTTCGCCGCCTTCGGTGCGCGAACCGACGTCGTCGGAGATCTCGGCTGCGAGTTCCTCGAATGCTTCACCATCGCGCGCTCTGGCCAAAGCCTCCTCGGCCTTTTCCAGGGCGGCGTCGGCGACTTCCTGCGCCGCGTCTTCGCTGACTTGAATCAGAATATGGTTCACATTGCGCTCTTCCTGAGCGGTATAGTTCGCCTGATTCGCTTCGTAATGAGCGCGCAGCAATTGCTCGGTAACGACGACACTCTCCTCGAGCGCGGCCGGGGAGAGCTCGATGTACTCGAGCTTGACTCTTTCAGGCTCGCGATAGGCTTCCTCGTTCTCGGCAAAGCTGGCGCGGATGTCGTCATCCGTGATCTCGACTTCGTCTGCGTAGATGTTGGCGGGGATGATGGCGTAACCGATATCGCGTTTTTGCCCGCGCAGGCGTGCGATCTCACGCCCTTCTGCCGCAGTGACGAATTCGGAGGCTGCGATACCCGCGCGCAATTGCGATTTGGCCATGTCATCGCGCAGGTCTTGTTCGAACCCGGCTTGCGACAGGCCGAGCTGCGGTAAGCGCTGCTCATAGAGGGCGCGGGAGAATCCGGATTCGTCCTGAAACGCCGGGACCTGCTGGAGCTGACGGGCGACCTGGAGATCGCTGATACGCATCCCGGCGTCCTCGATGAAGCCGGTCAGCAGGCGCTCGTTGACGACCTGGTCGAGCGCATCCTGCTTGACCTCGGCACTGCCCCAGTCGATATCGTCATACGCTTCCCCAAGCGCCGACTGCGCTTGCCGCCGTATCCGCTGAAGATTGTCCTGGAATTCCGTCAACAGGATTTCGTCGCCTTCGACTTCGGCGACGATCACCTGCCGGCCGGAGCTGATGTAGCTCTCCACGCCCCACAATGCGAATGTGAGACTGATGAAACCGACGATGATGGCGACGACCAAGCCTTGTGAACGTTCACGTATAGCTTGCAGCATGTTGGAGCACTCTAGTGAAGATTTGTCGCTTCAGCCGCGGAAAGTCGGGGCGGGACGAGTGACGACTGGACGGCGCGAAGCCGCGGTCGATCGCCGCCGAGGTGCCCCTGGGAGGGACACCTCGAGCTTCGCTCTGAAAAAATTATGGCGGAGTGGACGGGACTCGAACCCGCGACCCCCGGCGTGACAGGCCGGTATT
>JBBDTC010000212.1:0-4329 GCA_040904625.1 Gammaproteobacteria bacterium | reverse complement strand
CCTTGGCGCACAGCACGCCGCGGTTCACCGGATGGCGCCGGTTGCCCTGGATATAACGGACCTTGCCGTCGGTCAGGTGGACCTGGATGCCGCAGCGGCAGGCGCACATGTAGCAGATCGAGCACTTCACCTCGTCCGACACGGGCTGCGAGGTGTCGAGACGCTCTGAGGTGCGCGCCGGCTGCAACTCGGAGAGATGGCGCGCGCGGCCGGGCCCGAGGGGATCACCATTCATGCCCGCATCATCGTCGGGGGCGCATCAAACACTCCAACGAATTAAACTGCTCGTTTCAATCGGTTCGATCGATAAATTGTCTGGCGGCGCGGAACAAGCGGGTCCACTGTACGTTTCCATGCTTCTTCTTCTTCAA
Organism: Gammaproteobacteria bacterium; assembly: GCA_040904625.1. Lineage (GTDB taxonomy): Bacteria > Pseudomonadota > Gammaproteobacteria > JACKNG01. The sequence goes on along the minus strand of JBBDTC010000212.1, from coordinate 3,958 downwards.
TCCCGGAGACGGCCAATGCGGCTCGGCGGCGAGCGACCCAGCAGAAACGTCGAAGACCGGCGCGGGCGGAGTGGCGGCTCCAGTGGCGGCCGTGGCATGCGGCTGCCGATCGGGCGTCGGGGCGGCGGCCTTGGCATCGGGGGCATCGTGATCCTGATGGGCGTCATGTGGCTGCTGGGCATGAACCCGCTCGATCTGCTGACCGGTGGCGGCCAGTTTGCCGGCCCGCAGCAGCAGGGCCAGACCGCAGAGGACGGGGTGGCCGGCACTGGCGATGATGCCAGGCGGGATTTCGTCGCCCGGGTTCTCGGAACCACCGAACGCGCCTGGGAGGAGATATTCACCCGGGAAGGGGCGCAATATCCGCACCCGACCCTGCAACTGTTTTCCGACAGCACGCAATCGGCCTGCGGCCAGGGCGCCGCAGCCATGGGGCCGTTCTATTGCCCCGCCGACTCCACCATCTACATCGACCTGTCGTTCTTTCGCGATCTCGAAAACCGCCTCGGCGCCCCCGGCGACTTCGCCCAAGCCTATGTGATCGCCCACGAGGTTGGCCATCATGTGCAGAACGTCTCGGGCACGCTCGAGCGGACCAACGCTGAGCGGGCCCAGTTGCCCGACGCCGAAGCCAACGAGCTTTCGGTACGCGTCGAGCTGCAGGCCGACTGTTACGCCGGCATCTGGGGCCACTCGATTGCCCAGGACGGCACCATCCTCGAAGACGGCGATATCGAGGAGGGGATGAACGCCGCCAGCGCCATTGGCGACGACCGGCTGCAAAAGCAGAGCCAGGATCACGTAGTGCCGGAGTCCTTCACCCATGGAACGTCCGAGCAGCGCATGCGGTGGTTCCGACGCGGCCTGGATAGCGGCGACCTTGCCGCCTGCGATACCTTTGGCGCCGACCGGCTGTGATCGTGACTGGCAGTCCTTGGCAGGCCGCCCTTTGCCAGCAGCATCAACCCTAATCGTCAGATAACGTAAACCATAAAAACACTTGGTTCGCGGAACGAACGTTTAGTTCGCACCTGATACGAATTTCTCACAACAGCAATTCAAGTTGGAGATAATTCGATGTCGCGAAGCAAACACAGTTCACCCGTCCGCGACCGTCTTTCCGGCTTCATGCGTAGCCAGCGCGGCAGCATCTCGGTGCTTACGGTCGCCGCCGTGGTGCCGTTCGTGGTGGCCGCCGGAGCCGCCATTGACATGGGCCGGGCCAACTACACCATGGGCCAGATGCAGAAGACCGTCGACTCCGCGGCGCTGGCTGCCGCGGCAACGCAGACGACGGTGAAGGGCGACGGCGGCGAACCGCTCACCGGAGATCCGGCACGGATCTATGTCGCCGAGCAGATGGTCGAAACCAATCTTCTCGAGAAGATCGCCGACACCGCCGAGGCGCCCGAGGTCACTATCACGGGCGATATCGTGGAGGTCAGGCTCGCAGCGGAAATGCCGACATCCTTCATGGGGCTGGTCGGCATGGAAACGATGAGCCTGGGGGTCGTGGCGGCTGCAGACTTCTCACGGCGCGGGCGTGGGTGCATCGTGGCGCTGGGCGCCGAGGGCGACGGCATCGAGGTCGGCGGCACCGTCACGCTCGAGGTCGATGATTGTTGGCTGCACTCCAACAGGAAGGCCAGCAAGTCGATCGACGTCATCGGCAAGGCGACGATTCATGCCGGGGGATCCTGCTCGGTGGGATCGACCTCGGTATCGAACAACGCGACCGTCTACAGGCACCGCTACAGCGGGTGCCGCCAGATGGACGACCCGATGGCCGATTGGCAGCCCCCGGAAGAACCTGCCGGATGCGAGGAGCCCAGTTTCGACAAGAAGGGAAGCGGGGGCACCATCGTGCTGACGGCCGGCACCTATTGCGGCGGGCTGCAGCTGAGCGGCTACGACAACGTCGAATTCGGCCCCGGAACCTATCATATCTCCGGCGGTCCCCTGACGATCAACTCGAAGGCCAATGTGAGCGGCGAGAACGTCGGTTTCCACCTGGCCAGCGACGTGACGTCGATGACCATAAACGGGGCCGCCGACGTGACCCTGTCGGCCCAGGACTCGGGACCCATGGCCAACAAGCTCGTCGCCATGGAGCCTTTGGCGTCCGGTATCCAACCCGACAAGAAGGACCTGATCAGCGCCAAGATCAATGGCGGGTCCGAACTGGATCTGACCGGCATGGTTTATCTGCCGACCGCCACGCTGGACATATCCGGCAACTCCACCAACAGCTATATGGCGACCCAGGTCCTGGCCTATTCCATCAAGCTGAGCGGAACCTCGCATCTGAGCTTCAAGGAGCAGCTCGACGAGTTCGGCAACCCGGTCGGCCCGGAATTCGTGACGCTCGTCAGGCTCATCAAGTAACGCCAAGACGGCCGTCCCCGGATAGCCCGGGGACGGCAAACATCAGCCGGTGCCCAGCCGGTCCTGCACGGCGCGGCGGAAATCGCCGTTCTCGCGGGTGGTGAAGCCCAGCAGCCCCGCGACCCGCCACACCAAATTGGCCTCATGCGGGTCGATCGTGCCGTCGGCGAGTACGACTTCCCACAGCATCTCGACGATGCGGCCGCGATGTTCGCGGTCGTAATGCTCCTTGACCTCCCGGGTGAAGCTGTAGAGGTCGGCCGATTCCGCTACGGCGTTCTCCGCCTCCATGACCAGGATGGACAGTTCGGCGTCCGACATGTCGAATTTCTGCTTGAGCAGACGGTCCCTGGCCGTGATTTCCTCCGGGTCGACGTCGTCGTCGATGCGCGAGGCGTGGATGAGCAGGGCCGCAACGGCCTGGCGGATGTCCGCCTGGTCGGGCCCCACGGACTCTTCCGACGTCAGAAGGCGCTTCAGCGCGTCGAGCAACATGCAGCTACATCACCCTCGAACCGTGCCGTGTCAAGAAGCGACCATTCTGCGATAGCGCGCCGCCGCCAGCGAGAACAGACCGAAGGCCAGCAGGCCGAGCGCGATCGCCAGCAGGATGAGCCATCCGTAGCTGTACCCCTCGACCGAATTCAGCGCGTCCGCCAGCCCGGGCGTCGATCCGCCCTCCATGCCACCATAGCGCAAGCCGCCGTAGAAGATCAGCGAAGCGATGACAAGGAAGGTGATCCCGCGCGCCGTGTAGCCGACCCTGCCGAGCGGCCGGACCCATCTCATTATGTCGGGCGGGCACTCACGGAACTGGGGCTCGAACGCAGCCGTATAGCCCTTCCATATCTGCGCCGCGGCAACGACTGCGACGAGCCCCGCGACCGTCCAGGTCAGAAGCTGGCCGAAGCCGGCGTCGTAGATGGCGGCGATCCAGCGACCGGTGGGATCGCTGCCGCCGCCATCCCCGCCAGTGTTCCACCCGAGCACCATGGCGGCGGCCAGCCCGGCAAGCCCGACGTGCACGATGCCGCTCACGGCCTTGCCCCCGCGCATCGCCAGCCCCTTGGCGCCGGTCCCGTGGCCGTCGGGGTCGTGCCAGGCCTGAACGAAGCGCCACACGGCGAAGCCCGCCATGCCGACGACCACCAGCCACAGCAGTATCTGTCCGAAGGGCTGGGAAAGGATGACGCCAAAGGCGCCTTCGGTGCCTTCCGCGTCGGTGGGACCGAAGGCGGCAAAGACGGCAAAGGCGCCGATGACCAGATAGACGATCCCCCGCGTCGCGTAGCCCGCACGCGCCACCGGATCGATCCACGACGCCTGCGCCGCCACACCGGCGCTTCTTTGAACGGACATCTCCGCCTCCTATGGCAGCAATGCACACGTGCCGGCGCGGGTTCCCCGAGGGCCTGGCAACGGACGCCACGACGGTCCCGCCGGCACCCGCAAATCCCGAATCAGTTTGACTCTTCCGGCTAGGTACCTAAAAATACCTAAATGATCGAAAAACTTTCGTCCGCCTGATGTCGAGACCCTCCAAGGGATCACGGCTCAAGCTCCTGGGGTGCGA
>JBBDTC010000211.1:0-4332 GCA_040904625.1 Gammaproteobacteria bacterium | reverse complement strand
TCGCCGAAATGCAGCGAGACGTCGTTGAAACTGAGCAGGGACATGGTGGATGCCCTAAGTCCGACAGGCTGCTAGCGCGGCCGCGGCGGCTTCAGGACAGCCGCGTGCCGTCGAAGTAGACCATGCGCCAGCGATTGACCTCGACTCTCTCGAACAGTCCGGCCTGGGTGTAGGGATCTTCCGCGACCAGCTGTTCGGCTTCGGCGCGGTCTTCGGTGTCGAACACGATCAGGCTGCCGGTGCCGACACTGCCGTCGTCCTCGAGGAAGCCGCCGGCAGCGAGGATGCGCGGCGCATAGGGTAGCAGGTAGGCGAGGTGCGCCGGCCGCGTGCGGGCGCGCAGTTCGGCGCTGTCCGGCTTGTCGTAGGTTCTGATCACGTAAGGCACGTCGGGGTTCTCCGGGTCGGTGTCATTCGCTGGGCTCGAGGGTTCGAGCCGTCTCGATGAGTACGCTTTCGACGGGCACGTCCGGCATGCCGCCGACCATGCCCGTGGGTGTCGCGGCGATGGCGTCGACGACGTCCATGCCGGCGCTGACGCGGCCGAACACGGCATAGCCCCAGCCGCGCGGGGTCTGCCCCTGGTGATCGAGGAAAGCGTTATCGACGACGTTGATGAAGAACTGCGCAGTCGCGCTGTGGGGTTCCTGGGTACGCGCCAGTGCCACTGTGCCACGCCCGTTGGCGAGGCCGTTATCGGCTTCGTTGCGGACTGGATCGCGGGTGGGCTTGCGCGTCATGTCGCTGGCAAAGCCGCCGCCCTGGATCATGAAACCGGGAATGACGCGGTGGAAGACGGTATCGTCGTAGTGACCGGCGCGGACATAAGCGAGGAAATTCGCTACCGACAAGGGGGCGCGGTCGGCAAAGAGCTCGATGGTGATATCGCCGTGGCTGGTTTCAAGGATGACCTGCGGGGCCGGGGTGTCGGCGGCGACGGTACCGCCGAGCGTACAGGCGAGCAGGGCGGCGATGATCAGGCGGTGCATGCAGTTCTCCCATCGGATGATTCGGATCCTCGTCAGCTGGCAGCCTGTCGGATTCAGGCCGCAGTCGATGCGGCCTGAATCCGACAGGCTGCCAGGGACTGCCTATTATGGCGGTTCGAACCGGGCTTGAGAACGCTCTCGAGCGGCTGCGTTCAAGCCTGTCTGCGCTTGAACACGAGCTGTGTCGCGCTGGAACTCGTTTCATCGAAACGATAGCCATCGGCGGCGAAACGCTTCAGCTCGGCCGGCCGGCGCGGCCGTTGTTCGATAATGTAACGCGCCATCGCGCCGCGTGCGCGTTTGGCGTGGAAGCTCACTACCTTGTGGGTTCCGTTGCTCCAGTCCTTGAACACCGGGGTCACCACCTCGGCCTCGAGCGCGTCGAGGACGACGGCCCGGAAGTACTCGGCCGAGGCGAGATTGATGAGGTAAGGACTGCCGAGCGCCCGCAACTGGGCATTCAATGCCGCCGTTGGCTGCAGCCCCCAGAAGCGATAGAGATTGGGACCGCGTGTAGTGGTGAGGGCAGTGCCCATTTCCAGGCGATAAGCCTGAATCAGATCGAGCGGTCTGAGCAGGCCGTAAAGACCGGAAAGAATGCGCAAACGCTTCTGTGCCTGGGTCAGATCGCGCGCGCCCAGCGAACGCGCATCGAGACCGCTATAGACGTCCCCCATGAAGGCGAACAAGGCCTGGCGAGCGTGTTGCGCCGGATCGCTCGACCAGGCCTGGTAGCGGGCCACGTTCAGCCGCGCTAGCCTGTCGCTGATGTTCATCAGGCGCATCAGTTCTTCCGGCTGCCGGCGACGCATCACGGCGGCCAGCTCTGCTGCTTCGTCGGTGAACTCGGGCAGGCTGTGTCTGGAGAGCCGCAGGGGCGTGTCGAAATCGAGTGTCTTGGCGGGTGAGATGACTGCGAGCATGGAGCGTTCCGAGTAGGGGCAACTGCTATTGTCCGGCGCGACCGCAACGAAGAAAAGGCGCCGCTTCAGAGCACCTCGTAGCGATAGCCGACGCCATAGACGGAATGGATCAACGGCCGGTCGGGCAGCGCGCTGTCGAGCTTGCGCCGCAGGTTCTTGATGTGGCTGTCTATGGTGCGGTCGGAAACGTCGCGAAAATCGTCATAGATCAGATCGAGCAATTCCTCGCGACGGTAGACTCGGCCGGGATGGCGATGCAGGACCTGCAGCAGCTTGAATTCGATCTGAGTCAAATCGAGACGTTGCCCGGCGATGGTGGCACGCAGGGCGTAGTCGTCGAGTTCGATCGGCGACGCGGCTGCCCGTTCGCCTTCGAGCGCTCCGCCACGCCGCAGCACGGCCTTGACCCGCGCGATGACTTCGCGGGGGCTGAAAGGCTTGCAGATGTAGTCGTCGGCGCCGAGTTCGAGGCCGAGCAGGCGATCGATCTCCTCGACCCGGGCGGTGACCATGATGATGGGCAGATTGCCTTGTTTGCGCACTTCACGGCAGAGCGTCATGCCATCGGTATGCGGCAGCATGATGTCGAGCAGCAGCAGATCCGGCTGTAACGCCTGAATCGCATCGAGGACCTCGGCGCCGTCGCTGACGATAGTCGCCGCCATGTTCGCGGCCCGCAGATAGTCGGCGAGCAGCGTGGCGAGCTTGGTCTCGTCCTCGGCGATCAGAATGTGCGCGCTCATGGGGCCTCCGTCAGCGGAATGGTGAGAGTCAGCGCGAGGCCCCCCAACGCGCTCTGTGTTGCCGTGATCCTTCCTCCATGCGCATGGGCGATACGCTGACACAGCGCAAGCCCCAGGCCGGCGCCGCCGAAGCGGCGGCTGCGCGATCCTTCGGTGCGGTGCAGCGGTTCGAATAGACGCTCCAGTTCCTCCGGCGCGACGCCGGGGCCGCTGTCGGCGACGACGAGCACGGCGTCACCGCCACGCCGCTGCAGGCTGATCGCGATCTGCCCGGGGCTGTTGACATAGCGGCAGCAGTTCTCACAGAGATTTTCCAGCAGCTGGGTGAGGCGTGCGCGATCGGCCATGACGGTGAGCTCGGCATCGAGCGTTTGCGTCAGCGCGAGGCCGGCCTCGTCGAACCGATGCGCGAAGCGCTGTAACGTCGCGGCGGCGAGGGGCGCGAGCGCGACGCGCTCGAAGGTGTATTCCATCGCGCCGATATCGGCGCGAGCAAGCTGGTAGAGGTCGTCGATCAGTTGCTGCATGCGTTGGGTCTCGCAGGCCAGGGATTGCAACAGGCGCTCATCCAGCGGCCGGATGCCGTCCTGTACGGCCTCGATCTCGCCATGCAGGATCGCCAGCGGGGTGCGCAGCTCGTGGGAGATATCCGCCACCCAGCGCCGCCGGGCGGTTTCGTTCTCCGCCAGGGTTCGCGCGAGCACGTTGAAATCGTCCGCGAGCTGACCGATCTCGTCGCCGCCAAGACCCGGCAGGCGCGTGTCGAAGCGGCCGGCGGCGAGTTCGTGCGCAGCGCTGCCGATCGCACGCACCGGCCTGACCAGGCGCCGCGCCAGCCACCACGCACAGAGCAGCGACAGCACGGCAGCTACGGCCGATCCGATCAGCATCATGTAGAGCTGGCGTCGCGCATAGCGTCGCTCGCGTGGCCCAGCGGGGCTCGACAAGGGCCGGATGGCGAGCCAACCGACGGTACGGCCGCCGACTTCGATGGCACGGGTCTGCAGCGCCGCGTCGAACGGGATGCGTCCGGCGACGATTTCGCGCTCGGCGTCGTAGAGCGTGAACCGCCCGAGGGGATCGCGCAGCATCGCGCGGCTGCGCGGTCGCCGACCTGTCGTGGCATCATCGCCGTCGTCCGCTGCCGCAGTGCCAAGCTCGTCCGTATCGCGCTTGACCCCCGCATTGATGAACAGCAGACGACGCCAGGCGCGCGGATTCTCGCTCAGCGATGTCCAGCTGCCTTCCTCGGCATAGCGCAGACCGAGTTCCTCGGCGAGCTCCTCGAGGCGTGCGCTGCGTTCGTCGTTCAGATAGCGCACGAAGCTGCGTTGCATGTACCACTGCGCGCCCAGGGCAAAGCTTACGACACTGGCCAGACTGGCCAGGGCAATGGCCGCGAACAGCTTGTGAAAGAGTCTCGAACGTAGCGCCATGAGCAGCGGGATTCGGCGGGGAGGACCGATGGTGCGTCAGCTCGAGCAAGCGATGCAAGCGAACGCCACGATCTGCTGGGCTTTTACACGATGTCTCCACGATCGCAGGAGAGGCCTCTCCGCACTCAATTCGGCGCCATTGATCTGCCACAAGTATCTAAATAGCTGTTCCGAATTCCCGGACATCGCGTGTGGCCGGGCGCCGGTAATCCGCTGCGGGACACGCCGTGAATACATCCCT
>JBBDTC010000210.1:0-4350 GCA_040904625.1 Gammaproteobacteria bacterium | reverse complement strand
CTTGGGCGGAAATAAAGCGGACCGAAGGGAGCCATTCCGTCCAAGGCCTCTCCTGCGGGGTGGCCCCTCCGCACTATAAGTCAAGCGACATTGAAACCTGGCACCTTTTTGCTTCACCGCGCGACGTAGCCACCGTCGACGGCCAGCGCATGGCCGGTCATGAAAGAAGCCCCGTCGGAAAGCAACCAGATCACGGCACTCGCGATCTCTTCCGGTTCGGCGATGCGCCCCATGGGTTCGTGTTTGGCCAGTTTGGCGAGAAAACCGGGCAGGGCCTGATCGGCTGCTTCAGTCATGCCGGTGCGCACACCGCCCGGACAGACGGCGTTGACCCGGATGTTCGATCGCGCGTACTCGAGCGCGGCATTCTTGGTCAGCCCGACGACCCCATGTTTGGCCGCGACATAGGCCGGTGCGCCGCTCATACCAATGAGACCGGCGATGGACGCGGTATTGACGATGGCGCCGCCGCCCTGGCTGAGCATATGGCGAATCTCGTGTTTCATGCAGAACCAGACCCCAGTCAGATTGACCGCCAGCACGCGATGCCAATCGTCGGTCGGATAATCGGCGGTCTTGCCCATGGCACCGCCGATACCGGCGTTGTTGAAGGCGAGGTCGAGGCGGCCGAAAGACGCCACGGTCTCGCCCACCAGGCGTTCGACTTCGTCCTCTGACGTCACGTCCACGGCATGCACCGCTGCGGTGCCGCCGGCGGCCACGATCAGTTCGACGGTTTGCTCACAGCCTGGATGATCGCGATCGGCGACCATCACCGTGGCGCCTTCATGGGCCAGGGCGAGGGCGGTGGCACGACCGATCCCCGAAGCACCGCCCGTGACGAGCGCGACCTTGTCTTGACACTGTCTGGTCATGATGGCTCCTTTGTGAGTTTGAGTGGCTCTGCGAGAATCGCGTAAGACGCGGCCAGCCGCGACCATCGAAGATATCACGTACGCCCCGCATGACTGGGCAACGGCACTGCCGGGACGACTCCATGAGCTCTGAGGTTACTTCTTACGCGCGCACGAGCAGGCGGCTGGCGCGCCTGTTCCACGATGCCTTCGCCGGCGAGGAACAGGATTTCACGCGAGGCCCGATGCGGCGGGCCGTGCTTGTCCTGGCCATCCCCATGGTGCTCGAGATGGCGATGGAATCGGTGTTCGCCATCGTCGATATCTTCTTCGTCGCGCAACTCGGTGCCGCTGCCGTGGCTGCCGTGGGCTTGACCGAGGCGATCATGACCCTGGTTTATGCCGTGGCCGTGGGACTCGGTATGGGCGTGACGGCACTGGTCGCCCGGCGCGTCGGCGAAGGTGACGACGACGCCGCAGCGGAGGTCGCCGGCCAGGCCTTGTGGCTCGGCGCCGGGACAGCGGTGCTCGTCGGCTTTGCAGGCTTGGCCGGTGGTGAGGCTATCCTGCGTACGATGGGTGCGGATGAGGCTGTCATCGCTGGCGGGGCGGCGTACACCCGAATCCTGCTCGGCGGATCGGCTTCGGTCGTCTTCATCTTCCTGCTCAATGCCGCGTTTCGCGGTGCCGGTGTGCCGGCGATAGCGATGCGCGCGCTGATCCTTGCCAACGCCATCAATATCACGCTCGATCCCTGCCTGATATTCGGCCTTGGGCCGTTTCCGGCGCTGGGGGTTGGCGGTGCCGCGGTGGCCACCACCATCGGCCGGACGATCGGTGTGGTCTATCTGCTCGCAATGATCACCCGCGGCCAGCCCCATCTGCGACTGCGCTGGCGCCATCTCACGATCGTGCCGCGACTGATGCGCCATCTCATCGGTATCTCGCTCGGCGGTATCTTGCAGTTTCTGGTTGCAACGGCGAGCTGGGTGGTCTTGATGAGGCTCGTCGCGACGTTCGGCAACGCCGCGATCGCGGGCTATGCCATCGCCATCAGGATCATCGATTTCACCTTGCTGCCGGCGTGGGGCCTGTCCAATGCGGCGGCGACGCTGGTCGGCCAGAACCTCGGGGCTGCAGCGCCGGCTCGAGCGGCGGATGCCGTACGCGTGGTGCTCGGTTACACGCTGGCGCTGATGCTCGCGGTGGCCTGCGTGTTTCTGCTCGCGGCGGACGTGTTGGCCGGCATCTTCACCACCGAAGCCGCGATCGTCACTCACGCCACGGCCTGCCTGCGCCTGGTCGCGCTAGGCTACGGTTTCTTCGCCGTCGGCATGGTCCTGACCCAGGCCTTCAACGGTGCCGGCGACACCTGGACGCCCACTGCCGTCAATCTGATGGGCTTCTGGGTGGTGCAACTGCCGCTTGCCTGGTGCCTGGCCCGACCGTTGGGCTGGGGGCCGAACGGTGTGTTCATCGCCATCACGGTCGCCGAGATCGTCGTGGCCTTGCTGGCCTGGTGGGTCTATCGGCGCGGACGTTGGCGTTCGGTCGTTGTTTGAGCGCTCACTTTTACAGAGCTTCCTTCATTCGAATTCGCGCGCTTGCCACCAGGGGAAGAAGTCCGGCAGATCGCGGCTTGGTTTGTCCGCAAAACGCGCCGGGCGTTTCTCGAGAAAGGCACTCACGCCCTCTTTGGCATCCGCTGAGCGGCCGAGGTGATAGACCCCGCGTGAATCGATTTTGTGCGCCTCCATCGGATGATCGGCACTGAGCATGCGCCACATCATGTGGCGGATGAGGGTGATGGAGGTGGCGGAGGTCTCGCTCGCGATTTCTTGGGCGATGGCATAGGCGCGCGGCAGAAGTTCTTCGGCTGCAAGCACCTCGCTGACGAGACCACCGTCCAAGGCCTCGGCGGCGGGGAACACGCGTCCGGAATAGGACCACGCCAACGCCCGCGAAATCCCCACCACGCGCGGCAGGAACCAACTCGAACAGGCTTCCGGAACGATGCCGCGGCGGGCAAAGACGAAGCCGAAGCGGGCGGCGTCCGATGCGATGCGAATGTCCATCGGCAGCTGCATGGTCGCGCCGACGCCGACGGCCGCGCCGTTGACCGCGGCGATGAGGGGCTTGTTACATTCATAGAGTCGTAGCGTCAGCAGACCGCCACCGTCGCGGTGGAGCCCCGCCTCACGGTCCGCGCGGCTGTCGCGATCGAAGGTATCGGCGCCGGCGGAAAGATCGGCGCCGGCGCAGAATGCCCGGCCGGCGCCGGTGAAAACGATGGCTCGTATGCCATCGTCGGCATCGGCTCGATCGAGTGCATCGAGGATCTCATCGAGCATGGTATGGGTAAAGGCGTTGAGCTTGTCCGGGCGATTGAGCGTGATGGTCAGCACGCCGTCGGCGACGTCATAGAGAATTTCCTGGTAGGTCATCGAGCGATCCTGGAGTTGAATGACTGATCTGAGGCCTGCATGGTGCCCGCTCGGAGTCATCGTGCCAAGGCGCGCTCGCGCAGCGTACACTCAGTGACAAAGCCACAACCAAAGCTTGGGGGAGAACGATGGACTTCAGTGAGATCGACTATACGGTCGCCGATCGTGTCGCGACGGTAACCTTGAACCGGCCCGACCAGCTCAATGCCTGGACCCGTATCATGGAAACGGAAGTGCGGGCGGCCATGACGGCAGCAGCCGCGGACGAAGATGTACGCGCGATCATATTGACCGGTGCCGGGCGTGGATTCTGCGCCGGCGCGGACATGAATCTCCTCGTCGGCGTGAGCAGCGCGGGCAGCGACCCGCGTCCGAGCGACGCCGCACCCGGCGGTATTCCCGGTGGCCTCGATCTACCGCCGGACTATCACCTGCGCTATGCCTATTTCCCGACCGTGCCCAAGCCCGTCATTGCGGCCGTGAACGGTCCGGCCGCAGGGTTAGGCCTGATCATGGCATTGTATTGCGACGTTCGTATCGCCTCGGCCGAGGCCATATTCACGACCGCATTCGCCCGTCGCGGGCTCATCGCCGAACACGGCATTTCCTGGCTGCTGCCGGCGCTGGTCGGGCATGCCCATGCGCTCGACCTGTTGCTCTCGGCGCGCAAGGTATCGGCTGACGAGGCGCTGCGCATGGGCCTGGTCAACCAGGTCTATCCGGCGGCCGAATTCATGGCTGCGGTCAAGGCCTATGCGCGGGACCTGGCCGATAATGTCTCGCCACGCTCGATCAGGGTGATGAAAAGGCAGGTCTATCGCGCCGTGCTGCAATCGCTGGAGGAGGCTACGCTCATTGCCAACGCTGAGATGCCCGGCAGCTTCGCCTCGGCTGATTTCAACGAAGGTGTCGCGCATTTCGTCGAACGTCGGCAGGCGCGATTCAGCGGCGAGTAGACGTGGGCAGGCTCCTAGTACCTCTGTGCAGAGGTACTAGGAGCCTGTCGGACTTAGGATGAATCTACTGCGGCGGTGGGATAGCGGCCCAAACGA
>JBBDTC010000209.1:16544-25626 GCA_040904625.1 Gammaproteobacteria bacterium | reverse complement strand
AGGCGAAAATGGACGCGGGAATCGCCGTCGTCGACCGTGCCCGATGCCTTGAACGGCACGGCCCAGTCGAATTCGGCCTGGAAATCGTCGAAGGCGGCGAGCCTGAAACCGAGTCCGGCGCTCCACAGCGTCGCAGTGGCGGGCTGGCCGGGCAGGGCGTCCTGAATGCGTCCGCTGGCGCCCTCGACGAAGCCGTGCAGGCGCGCACTCGACAGCGGCGACCACAACCGCTGGCCGAAGTCCGGCGAGCGCAGCTCGAGCGAGGCGCGCAGGCCGTCGTCGAAGAACTGTTGGGATTCGAGATAACCGCGAATGCTCTGCACACCGCCGACACCGAACTGCTCGTTGCTGATCAGCGGAGAGTCGGCCACCTGGCCGTCCAGCGCGGCGTAGATCTGCGCGCCCAGGGGCAGCGGCCGCAGGTGCGAGAAAGCCGCCGTGAGAAATGCGAAATTGGGTTTGGCACGGAAGCGTTTGTCCTGGAATTCGCGGGTGTTGTTGCCGAGCCCGCGCAGGGCCACGGTCAGCCCGATGCTGACTTCGGTATCGGCATCGTCGCCGAGGTAGACGCCGCTGTAGAGGGCGTTCCAGACGTGGTAGTTGATCGGGGTGTTGAGCGTATCGGCACCCAGCAGATCGATCGACTCGCCGAAGTCCTTGTAATCACCGCCGAGCGTCAGGCTCTGGTAGAAAGCGCCCAGGGCCGGCAGCGGCAGGGTCGCGCGCAGGCCGGCGATGATACCGTCGCCGACGACGCCCAGGGTGCCGATGGCGGCGACGTCGCTGCTGGTCTTGACGCCGTAGAGCGTGACGACCTTGTCGGAGTCCGGCAGGCGGAAGCTGTAAGTCGATGAGAACACCTCGACGTTGTCGCGGTTCTCCGGCGCGACCTGGTAGGCGGCCGAGATGGCGTGCTCGCGCTGCCACAGATTGCCGTAGCGGACTTCGGCGTTGAGGCGCAGGCGTTCGGTGTTCTGGGTGAATCGATCGTTGAGTTCGACCTTGGCGTGCAGCGGCAGTTCGTCGTCGACCTTGAGTTCGACCTCGAGCGTACCGGGCGTGCTGCCGGGGCGCAGCACCGGGGTGACGGTACGGTCGGGGCTGGCCTGATTGAGGCGCTGCAGTTCCTTTTGCACGGCGGGCAGATGCGGCACCGATCCTTCGGCGAGCGAGGGCACCTGGGAACGGATGCGGCCGAGCGAGAAATAGCGCGAGCCCGTCACTTTGAGGCGCCCGACCGCGCCTTCCGTGACGGTCAGGCGCACGATGCCGGCCACGACATCCTGCTCGGGAATATCGACCAGGACCGTGCCCAGGCCCTGCTCGCGATAGACTTTCTCCAGCGCGCTGCGTGCAGCCTCGACGTCGTCTATGGTGCGGTCGGGCCCGAGATGGGGGTAGACCGCGCGTTCGATCAGCGCGCCCTCGACCAGGGAGTTACCTTCGATCTGATATTCCCACACATCGAAACGGGGCAGATCGTCGTCAGGCGCTGCCGTGCTCGCGGCCGTTGCAGGGTCTTCCGCCGGCCGTTCGGGCGCGTCGTCGGCGCGCACGTTGACCGTCGCGAGTGCCAGCAGGAGGACGACGGCGGTGGCGCTGAGCGCTTGGTGAGAAGTCGACAACAATTCCGTTTCCAGGTCGCGAACGTATGGCGGCACTCATCGACCCACGCCGCTGCGGAGTCGATAGTGCAAAGCAACAATTGGCGCGCATGATCAGATCCTTTTGTTACATTTCGATGACTGCACCTGTATTCCAGTCGTCCCGTTTTACCGGCATGGTTGTCGAGTCGAGTGCTCTGTGCGCTTGCGCAAGCCGTAACGCTGGCCCCAGCCTGTCGCCCGGGTCGGCGTCCATAAGCACTTTCATCAAACCGTAACGCGGCGCGCGCTTGCAGTCGTTAGAATGCGGGCCCGCGCGCGGCGTCCGCTTGTCGCGCGGACTCGTTATTGGGGTGACTGGCAGTACTGCCCGTGTAAGTCCAAGGCGGTCTTCGGCACAGCGGAGGGAATTTGAACAGCGCGCATGCATCCATTCGCAGCAGGAAGAAGAAGGCCCTGCGGCTGATCGAACTCGGTCGCTTCCAGGAAGCCGCGACGCTGCTCATTGAGGTGTGCCGGGCGCGGCCGGGCGATACCGATGCCTGGCGTGCGCTGGCCGAGGCCTACTGCAAACTGCGCCTGTTCCTGGACTGCGCGCAGTGTTGCCACAAAGTGCTCGAACATCGGCCGCGCGATCACCGCGCGCTGGTGCTGCTCGGACGTGCGCTCGACGTGCTCGGTCGGGCCGCCGACGCCATGCCCATTCTGCAGGCGGCCGTCGACACCGATCCGAACGATGCCGAAGCGCATCATCTGCTCGGTAACGCCGCTTTCTCCTGCGGACTTCGGACGCAGGCGGTGGAGGCTTATCACGCGGCGATCGCGCTGCGCCCGGACTACTTCGAGGCGTTGAACAATCTTGCCGCAGCGCTGCGCGCCGATGGCCAGGCGCGGGAAGCGCTGCCGTTCCTGGAACGTGCGCACGGCCTGCGGCCGGAGCACCCGCAGCCCCTGCATACCCTCGCCATGGTCCATGTCGCGCTCGGCCAGCACGAAGCCGCGCTGGCCCCTGCCGAACGCGCCGTAGCGCTGGCACCGGACGATGCCGATGGCCATCGCGTGCTGGCCAACGTCCACTACCAGGCGGCGCGTTTCGATGCCGCGCTGGAGAGTTTCGAGCGCGCCCTGGCGATAGCGCCGAACCAGCCGGTGCTGGTGGCTGGCAAGGCCGCGATTCTGGAACGCCGGGGCGAATTCGACGCCGCCCGGGCCGTGCTCGCGCCGCAGCTCGAGGCCGGCGAAGTGGCGCCCGCCGTCGCCCTGGTCTTTGCGGCCCTGGCGCCATCGCTGGGGCAGGCGGATGTCGCCACGGCCTTACTCGAGCGTCAGCTCGTGCAGGGGCGGCTCAATCCCGGGCAGACGGTCGATTGCCACTATGAACTCGGCCGTCTGGCCGATGCGCGCGGCGACTACGAACGTGCCTTCCATCATTTCGCAGTGGCCAACGAGAAGCAGCGTCGAGGGCAGATGGGCGATCTGGGCGCGCTCGACGAGGACAGCCTGGAACGCCTGTTCGAGACCACGCTGGCGCACTGCGATCGCGCGTTCTGGGCCAGCTTGTGCAACAGCGGCAACCGTTCCGAGCGCCCCGTGTTCGTGCTCGGCATGCCGCGTTCAGGGACGACACTGGTCGAACAGATCCTGAGCAGCCACCCGGCCGTTCACGGCGGCGGAGAGCTCGAGGTGCTGCCGGCGATCGCGCAACAGCTCATCGAGCAGCAGGGCGCCGGCGAGCCTTATCCGGCCGGCTTGCGCCAGGTCGACACGGCGATACTCGACCGCTACGCCGGACATTACCTGGCCGCGCTGGAGGTGAGGAATTCACACGCCGCGCGCGTCGTCGACAAGCTGCCGCACAATTTTCTGCATCTGGGCCTGATCGCGGCATTGCTGCCGTGTGCGCATGTCGTCCATACACGGCGTGATCCGCGCGATACCTGCCTGTCGATGTTCTTCACGAAATTCAACGCACGCACGCCGTATGCCACCGATCTCGCCGCGCTCGGCCGCCATTACCGGCGCTACGAGCGCCTGATGGCGCATTGGCGCGCGGTACTCGATCTGCCGCTGCTCGAACTCGACTACGAGGCGCTGGTCGACGATCAACAAGCGCAGACTCAGCGCCTGCTCGAATTCTGTGGTCTCGAGCGGGATGCGCGCTGTCTGGCCTTCGAGCGCCAGCGGCGCGATGTCGATTCGCCGAGTTACCGTCAGGTCCGCGAGCCGCTCTATAGCCATGCGGTTGGCCGCTGGCAAAATTATTCGGCCTACCTGGCGCCGCTGCTGGAGGCGCTGGAAGAGACTTGACGCGGGCCTGCGCAGGCCTGCCCCGCGTCAGACCGTGTCCGGTGCCTCGCGACAAGGGTCCGCCGCAGAATAACTGGGCGATTTGGGGCGTTGAGGCACCCGGCTGGCCAGGCGCGAGGAGGGCGAATAGTGGTTCTATTCAACCGACGAGCAACGCCGCCAGACGGGATGGATCGGCGTTCCAGATAGTTCAGTTATTTTGCGGCGGGCCCTTAGGCCACAGTACGGCGTTCCAGCTGATGGTCGTGCGGCGGGCGGACTCGATTTGGGTGCCGACCATGTGCCGCAACCACGAACGGAAGATCACCGCACGCCCGGCCACGGGTTCGTAGCGGACGATGGTGAATTCGCCGATCTGCGGCATCGGCAGCATCTCGAGCGGCGTCAACGGGCTCTCGAAAGCCGTTACCGCGGCGCCCGGTTCGGCCTCGACGTAATAGACGCCGCTCAGATGGCTGCCGGCATGGACGTGGAATTCCTGGCTGTCGCCGGGTCCGTAGCGGTTGAACCACATGTCCTTGATGAGAATGACGTGCTGATCGAGATCGGCGCCGATTTCGCGACAATAGGCCTGCATCTCCAACGTCACCGCGGCGGCGAACTCGGCCAGACGCGGGTTGTGGTGCAATAGGCGGTCGTTGAAGAAGCTCGTGTCACACTTGTGCAGCCACGGCTCGGGGCGCGCGGTCTCGAGCTCGGCGAGCGCGCCGAGCAGGGCGCTGCGGTCGATGTTCAAGTCGTTCCAGTAGATGGACGTGGGGAACCAGTGATCGATGGGCATGGTGTCGTGGGGTTCCTGATTGGGTAGGCGCGCCGCCGCGCACGCAGGACGGGCGGCAGCGGCGCGCAGAATATGACGCTCATATGACGATTTGACGAACCGGGCGTGCCAGTCGCCAACCGAGTTCGCGCAGCGCAGGGGGAGGGGATCAGATGAATTTACGACCGATCGACTTGGCGGCCTGCGAGAAGGTCGCGCTGGGGGCGCGCCGGCCCGAGGACGTAGTGGTGAGTCGCGACGGCCGGGTGTGGCTGTCGGACCAGGGCGGGGCGTGCGCTGAACTGCTCGCCGATGGCCGGCTGCAGCGCATCGGTGATGCCGGCGGTGCACCCAACGGTATCAACCTGGACCGCGCCGGGCGCATCGTCATCGCCAATTACGGGCAGGCCGCGGGACGCGGCCCACTGCAGCGCCTCGATCCACGCAGCGGCGCGGTCGAGATCCTGGTCGATGCCCTCGACGGCCGCGAACTCGTGACCTGCAACTATCCCATCATCGATACGCAGGACCGCATCTGGTGCACGCACTCGACCTGGGGAGGCGAGGATTTCGGCGCCGATTCACCCAGGGACGGCCTGGTGTTCCGCTATGACCCGAACGGCCGGGTCACGGTGGTGGCCGAAGGACTCGATTTCGCCAATGGCTGTGCGCTCGATTGGCACGAGACCCATCTCTATGTGTGCGAGACGGTGGGCTGCGATGTGCTGCGCTTTCCGATCGCCGGCGACGGCAGCCTGGGCCGCCCTGAACGCTACGGCCCCAAGCTCGGCCATGCCGCGCATGAGGTCCAGCACCTGCGCCCGCTGACGCTCGAACTGCGCAGCCAGCTCGGCTTGACCGATGGCTGCGGCTTCGACGTCGAAAGCAACCTGTGGGTGACGCTGGTGATGGCGAACAAGGTCGTCGCCATCACGCCCGCCGGCGAGGTCGTCACCATGCTGTCGGATCCCGAAGGCCGCGTGATGGTGAGCCCGACCAACGTCAGCTGGGGTGGGCCGGATCTGCGCGATCTCTACATCGGCAGTGTGCGCAGCGATTATGTCGTCAAGCTGCGCAGCCCGGTGCCGGGAATGCCGCTCGTGCATCAGCGTTGAGGAAGCTTGCAAAAGCGGCTGCGCCGCCCGCTGGCCGTGTTGCGCGGTCTCCTCCGGTGCTCACTTATTCCCGATAAACTGCGCTCCTCGAAGCCCGCGCGCCTTGCCTTCGGGCATGCTCGCTCACTTTTGCAAGCTTCCTCAATCCAAGCGGAGGTGGGAGATGAACGAACGCAGCGACTTCACCGCACGCGATGACCGCTTTCATTTCGACCTCATGGGCGACGACTGGTGGGCAACCGAGACCGCCTGGTTTTCGTTTCACCATCCGCAGCGCCGCCTCGGCGGCTGGTTCTACCACCTGTTCCGACCCAATATCGGGACCGTCGCGGGCGGCACCTGGATCTGGGACGACAGCGCGCACCTGCCCTGGGAAGTACCGTATTCGACCAACTATTCGGCGCTCGCCATCCCGCGCGACCAGGATTTGAACGCTATCCGTCTGCCGACCGGTGTTTCCATCGAAGTGCAGGAGCCCTGCATGCGCTACGCCATCAGTGTCGCAGACGGCGATCGTCTCGAGGCTCGGCTGGTCTTCGCCGGGGTGATGCCGCCCGAACCGCTGACCGCGACTGGCTCGACTTTCGGCAGTGCACACCATTTCGATCAGTTCATGCACGTCACCGGGCATATCGTGCTGCACGGCGAGCATATCGACATCGACTGCATCGGCATGCGCGACCGGACCTGGGGCCGGCGGCCCGAAGATCGCCCGCGCCAGGCGGCCTACGTGACCGGCGCGGTCGATGGCGATCACGGCTTTCTCGCCGTCACCAACCTGCGCCCCGAAGGCGATCGGGTCGCCTACGGTTTTCTGCGCCGCGCCGGCCGCACGGTGCCGCTGGCCGGCGGCGCACGGCGTGTCGTGCGCGATCCGGAGCACGGCTGGCTGACACGGGTGGACCTCGAGGCCAGGGACGCCGAAGGCCGCCCGCTACGCGCCGTGGGGACGCCGGTCAGCCGTATCGTCTTGAATCGCCATACCTTCATCGATATCAACAGCCTGCTGCGCTGGGATACCGACGACGGCACGGCCTGGGGTGAGGATCAGGACATGTGGCCGGTGCACCGCTTTTCGCGCCGGCAGCGTGAATTGCGCCGGGGACGCGCGCCGCGTTGAACGAACCGTCGCGGTGCATCCGCGTTCGATTGCACCGTCGCGTTCTGAAACACCCGGCCCCATGGATAGCCTGCACCTCGCTCACCCTGCGTATACTGTGCCTTCGTTGCAGGGATAGGCAGCCAGGAAATGACAAACGTGCATGATTGATTGTACGTCTCTGGAAAGTCGAGGATGGACTTGCTCAGGGTTTCAATAACACAGGGGAGAAGACAACATGAAGTGGAAAGTCGGTGACGTCACGATCACCAAGCTCGAAGAGATCGTCTATCCGAATTTCTCGGAGGTGATCCCGGCTGCGACGCCGGACCTGGTCAAACAAATCAAGTGGCTGTTCCCGCATTTCGTCACCGACGACGGCTATCTCAGCCTCAGTATCCACTCGCTGATCGTCGATACCCCCGAAGCGAAGCTCATCGTCGATACCTGCATCGGCAACGATCGCGATCGCAATCCGTTCGAAGTCATGCACATGCTCTCGACCAGCTATCTCGAGGACATGCAGGCCGCCGGCTATCAGCCGGAAGGGATCGACTACGTGCTGTGCACTCACCTGCATCTCGATCACGTGGGCTGGAATACGCGACTCGTCGATGGCAAGTGGGTGCCGACCTTTCCCAATGCGTCCTACCTGATGGGCAAGCAGGATCTCGAGTTCTGGGGCGAAATCGATCCCGGCACCGATCTCGAGTTCATGCAGATCCAGCGTCGTGTATTCGAAGACTCGGTGCAGCCGGTGCTCGATGCCGGGCTGGGCAAGACGGTCGAAGGGCCGGCCCAGGTCTGTCCGGGCGTGAGCCTGGTGCCGACGCCGGGCCATACGCCGGGGCACTGCTCGGTGCTGATCGAATCCAAGGGCGAGAAGGCGCTGATCACGGGTGACTTCATCCACCACCCGATCCAGTTCCACGACCCGGCCCTGGTCAGTCCCTTCGACATCGACAACGATGCTGCCGTGGCGACGCGCCGGCGCATGTTCGGCGAGTATGCGGATACGCCGACCCTGATCATCGGTACCCACTTCGCCGGCCCCACCGCCGGGCGCCTGGTCCGTGACGGCAAGACCTATCGGCTGGATGTCTGAGTAGCGCTGCGAACCTTCGCGGCGGCCGGGTTACGCCCCGCGTAACCCGGTATTCGGTCCGCCGCAAGCCTCAGGGCTTGGGCGGACGTCCGTTCGGCAGTGCGCCGTCGGCACGCGCTTTGAGATAGGTGTAGATGGCGGCCTTGTTCTGCTGTACACGCGGATTCTTCGCCAAGGACGGCATGACGCCCATCTGTCCCGTATAGCCGTGCTCCATGACGTAGAGGAAACGGCCGAAATCGACGCCTTCGTCGTTCAGACGCGACAGCAGATTGGGGCCGATGGTGGTGCCCACGCCGCCGCCGCCGTGGCATTGCTGGCAGGCGATCGAATAGGTTCGCCAGCCGCTGTAGACCGTCTCGTCGACGGCGCAGACACCCGCATCAGCAGCACCTTCAGGGCACTCGACCGCATAGGCTGGCGCGGCTTCGTCGACTTCCAGGCGTGGTTCACCCACGGCCCCGGCAGTGCCTGTGGCCGCGATGAAAAATAACACGGTAATGCTGAATCGGAACACATACCTCTCCTGCTGAGTTCGATGATACCGGCGCGTCCGGCCGGCCATTCATGACATGGCATAGCATCGCGTTACCGCACTGACTGTGACCTGATTGCGATCAAGCATGAGCGTCGTAGCGCGCCGCTGCAACGATTCGTCGCAGTCTGGGTCGCTCGAGGATCGCGTTTGCCCACCGTGCGGCTGAGCGATCAGAAGCAGACGTAGCCGTCGCGGATGGCCGGGGCGCCGGCTTCATTCAGCACCTCGAAGCCGATCAGGTCCGTATTCGCCTGCCATGCCGACAAGCGCAGGCGGCCCGGCACCGTGACCATGGCGGCGAAGCGCCCCCCGAGTCGACGAATCGGGCGCGGCTCGCTGTCGCGCGCATCGTCGATCAAGGCGCTGATGGCGAGGGCGAGCGTTGCCGTGCCGTGCAAAATGGGGCGCGCGATGCCGGCCGCGGCGGCGACCGCCGCATCGGTGTGCAGCGGATTGAAGATTCGTGCACATTCGGTGTAGACGTGAGACAGGTTGCCCGGAAGGGACAACGCCGTGCGTGTTGCCGCGATGCCGGCCGGCGGTTTGGGCGGCGG
>JBBDTC010000209.1:1156-16444 GCA_040904625.1 Gammaproteobacteria bacterium | reverse complement strand
GTCACCTTCGAGCGTCGCGCCGAGAAACAGATTGCCCTGCCAGGTCTGGCACACCGTGGCCTCATCGCTGTCGTTGGTATCGAAGCGCCACATGAGATAGACCCCGGGTTTGCGTTGCTCGACTCCGATGATCTGGCCTCTCGTGCGCAGACGCAGGGGTGGGACCAGCGGGCGCAACAGGTGGAGATCATGGGTGGCGTGCACAGTGCGGTGCATGTCGACCCCGTTGGCGCTGAGGCTCGCGACCAGCGCGGGCCATTCGAGACAGACGGGAAAGACCGGATGCACGGCGAGGGCACGCTCGTGGGTGTTGTCGAAATACGCATTGCGCAGATCGCCCAAGGCCGCTGCGTAAGCCATCGACCAACGCGCGTCAAGTTCGTGCTCGTACCACGGCGTGGTGTAGCCGACGAGGTTCCTGCCATTCAATTCCGAATGCATGGGCGTCCCCGCTCAACGGGGCCGAGCGACTTCGATGTCGCGTGCGGTAAAGACCGTGCGTGCCGCGCTGATCCCGTTCAGTGCGGCCGGGAAGCCGGCGTAGACGGCCATCTGCAGGATGACTTCGAGGATCTCGCGCGGTGAGGCACCAGCATTCAGCGCGCCTTCGATGTGCGCTTCGAGTTGCGGGCGCGCATTGCCGAGTGCGGTCAAGGCAGCGACGGTGGCGAGTTCGCGCGAGCGCAGGTCGAGGCCCGGGCGGGAGACGACGTCGCCGTAGGCAAAGTCCGCTATCCACTCGGCGAGTTCGGGGGCGATGTCGTCGAGACCCGCCAACGCGCGTTCGCCGTCGCCCGTGATGATGTCGAGCGCGGCCATACCTCGCGCGTGGCGTTCGGTATCGTTCGCCGCGGCCGCCATACAGCAAGTCCCGAGTAGTACAAGGATGGCGATGCGATGAAAATGCATGTGTTCTCTCCCCTCCGATGGTGCGGGGACGGCGCCGAGCCGGCCGCGCGGTCCAGGTTCCGTTCAGATTCGAATGGCGCGCGACATCAGAAAATCCTGGCGTACGGTGTTATCGACGAAATAGGTCTGTACGAGTTCTTCGAACTCGGCACGGAAGGCGGCCAGGCGTTCGGGTTCGTCCGCCAGCTTCTCGACCAGTGCAGCGACCGGGCCGGCGTTGCGTTCGGTAAACAGCCGCATGTGTGCCGGACTCAGGATCGGAAAGCGCATGCAGGCCCGATCGAAGTGCAGTTCGCGGACACGATCGCCGAGGCGCTCGCGGACGACGGCCGGATCACCCCACAGGGCGGGGGAACTCACCCCGGGGGGCGGTGGTGGCGCGTATTTGCCGATCAGCAGAAACATACGACCCGTGTAGAGTTCGGGCGGCCAGGTCGAGAAAGCGATGGTGCCGCCTGGTGTGAGGACACGCAGCATCTCGTCCAAGGTGACGTCAGGGCGTGGGCCGAACATGTGTCCGAACTGACTCAGTACGATATCGAAAGCGCCATCGGCAAACGGCAGCGCTTCGACGTCGGCCTCCTCGAACGTGATATCGAAGCCGGCAATCTCGGCATTCTCGCGGGCGCGCTCGAGCAGCGTCGGGGTGAGATCGGCGCCGGTCACGCGTGCACCGCGGCGCGCGCAGGTGAGCGCGACCACCCCCGTACCACAGCCGACATCGAGTACACGCACGCCGGGTCGCACATCGGCAAAACGCACTAGATCCGGGGCGGTGGTGCCCGTGATCATCTCGAACGGCGCGAACGTCGACCAGCTCACGCGCGCGGCCTCTTTGAATCTGGCCAGGCTATCCATCGTCGATTCTCTCCATGGTTGTTATGCGGATTGAATTACGCGGCAATCGCGATCAAGTTTGCCGCCCACCTCCGTCATCAGGCGCACATTACCGATCAGATAGTAGCGCAGTGGCCGATTATAGGTTCGGCGCGTTTCAAAAGAGGAGCGGCGGCTGGTTCAATCAATAACCGAGTTCGCGCGCCGCGCGTTCCAGTACCACGGGCACCGACCACGCCGTGCGTGCCAGACGCAGGTCGTTGCTGCGGCCTGTAGCGTAGAGATCAGAGGCACTCCACCAGAACGCGGCCGAGCGCATGGCATAGAGCAGGTGGTAGTAACGGCAGACCGCTTCGTCGATGGTAAATCCCGTGGCATCTTCATAGCGGCGGAAGAAAGTCTCGCGATCGACCACGTTCGACAGCAGCTCGGTTCCTTCTCGATTGAGGTCCGAGAGCACGTAGGCGACATCGTACATGGGGTCGCCGATGACTTGCAGTTCCCAGTCGAGAACGGCCGAAACGCGGTCCTCGTCGATGAGCAGATTGCCGGTGCGGTAGGCGCCATGAACCAGGCACAGGTGGCGCGCAGGTGGCGCGTTCGCTTCGAGCCAGCCGACAAGATCGCTCAGGATCGGATGCGGTGGTGCGTCAGTGGCACTGATGAACGCGCGCCACTTGGCGATTTCGCGCCGAGCGAAATCCGCGCCGGCAGCCGGGACACCGAGAAAATCCAGGCCGGCTTCGCGCCAGTCCAGTGTATGCAGGGTGGCGAGCGTGTCGGTGAACGAGGCCGGCAGGATGCCGCGTGCGGCGGCCTCGGCGTAGAAGCTGCGACCTTCTCTCCCCCAGGGATTGGGGCAGATCCCGGGGACTTTCTCCATGACCAGGAAAGGGCGATCGAGCAGCGCCGGGTCGTCTTCGTACCAGAATGCCCGGGGCGTCGGCAGCGCCGTATTCTCCAGGCACTTCAGGACGCGAAACTGTTCGCCGAGGTCGGACAGTTCACGCAGCAGCGCATTGCCCGGGTCACGGCGCAGACAGAAGCCTTGCTCACGCTGCTCGCCGCCTGCGGACCACCGTGCATCGAACAGAAAGGTTTCGTGCGACCAGCCGACCGCGATCTGTGTCAGGTTTTCTACTTTCAGATCGCGGGCGTCAGGCATCCGCTCACCGAGATAGGCACGGATGCGGGGGCTGATATCGTCTGTCGCTGCCGCCGCGTTCATGCCGCGTACGTCAATTCGCGCGCGAGCCGCGCACGCAGGGTTTGACGAATGCGACCGAGGAGCTTCGCGAAGCGATCCTCGCCCAGCGCTGACCGCGCGCCGTAGAGCGCTTCGACCAGGTGAGCGAGCCCGGCATCGGAGCGTTCCCGGGTGGCTTCGGAGAGGGCTGCGAGGAGCGTATCCGGCAAGGGATCGACAGCTGCATGGCTCTCCAGATCGAGAAACAGTTCGTCCAGTTCGCGGTTGGCGTCGTGGCCCTGGTTGGCGCCGAGACGCAACTCGGCGGCGAGTTTGCCGAGCACTACGCTGGCCATGAAGGCCTGTGTCCTGGCATAGGGTTCGCCTACGACGGGACTGATCTCGTGGCGCAGGGTGGCGGCAATGCGTTCGAGCAGGTCGGCTTTCTCCATCATGCGATCTCCGTATGAGGCTATGCAGTCAGCGCATGCACTGAGTGTCCCGTGATTATGCCCGAGGTTGTCACTGCTTTGGCGTGTGCACAGTGGTAGACAGCGGGCGTGCGGCTTCGTTAAGGTCCTGCGACCAACAAGGAAGGGCGCAGGGAAATCATCATGCCGAGGCTGCAGTTCGTTACCTTTATCGTTGCGCTATTGTCGCTGAGCAGCGTTCACGCCTTCGACACCTCCCGCATCGAGGACCCGGCGGTGCGAGCCTGCGCCGAACGGGCCTTACCCACGGCTACCGCCCGGCAGATCCAGAAAGTCGAAGTCATCGGAGCCAATGGTTACGTGCGCGAATCCCGCCGCGAACTGTTCTGGCGGCGTTCGGATGACAACGATTCGCGCATCCTCGTGCGCGTGCTCGAACCTCTCGACGAGCAGGGTGTGGCGGTGTTGATCAATGACGATGCGGACCGTCGAACCACGTCCTATATGACCTATTCGCCCAAGCTCAAGCGCGTCCGGCGGGTCACGGGAGAATCTTTTTTCGGCTCGATACTCGGCACCGATTTCACTTACGAGGATTTTTCTTACTACTACCGAGTCGATGACCGCGAGCAGGTCGAACGGATGGCCGATGCCATGGTCGAGGGCCATCCGGCCTACTTGCTGGAGACGACCAAGGCCGATGACAACTCGAATTACAGCGTTGCCCGCTTCTATGTCGACAAGGCTATCTGTCTGCCGGTGCGCTCGGATTTCATTGCGCATAACCGCGCCTTGCGTAAACAACTCCTGGTCGATCGTGATGCCATCGAGCAGGTCGACGGCCACTGGGTACCCTTCCGCACCACCATGATCGATCACAAGCTCGATACCCGGAGGCGGTTCACCGTCGAGGAGATCGACATCGACCCCGAACTCGACATGAACCTGTTCGAAATCACCGCTCTCAAGCAAGGGCATTGAGCGTCGGGACCGCCCGGGACGGCGCGGGTGCTTGCCGCGCTATGACGAAGGGGCGGGGATGCAGAAGGCGAATCGCCGCTTTTTTGCCGCGCTGATCGAACGTCCTCGGTCCTGGGCTGCGCTGATCGCAGTGATCGCGATCGTGGCTCTCGTGCGCCTGGTCGACTGGCATACGTTCGCTCCCGCGCTCGAGGTCGATCCGTCTATCGTCGCGCTGCTGCCGCGCGACGGCGCTGATCTGGCCTTGCTCGAATCGGTACGCCAGCGTTTTGCCAGTGACGACCTGCTGCTCGTGACCTGGACGGATGACGCACTGTTCACGCCGCGGCACCTGCGCGCTTTCAAAGCCCTGGCCCAACATATCGAACGTATGCCCGGTGTCGAAGACGTCGAGAGTCTGGCCACGGCACTGCGTACGTCCGTACATGCGCAATACACCGACGTTTCGCCTTTTCTGGCGACGATTCCGGCCGACGCCGCTGCTGCGCGAGCGTTGCGCGACGCTGCGCTGGCGAATCCGCTCTACGCCGGCTACCTGATTTCTCACGACGGCCGCGCCGCGACGATTGCGGTGCGTTTCGCGTCCGATCTCTCGTCGCGGACGCTGATAGCGATGGTGCGGGATATCGCCGCTGCTTCCTCATCGCGGGCGGCAGGGGTGCACGATGCACTGTCCGGGCCCCTGTTCGTGCGCCTGGAGATCAGCCGCCTGCTGCTCCACGATCTCTACCGGGTGATGCCGCTCGCGATCGGCGCGACCCTGCTGGTGGCGGTACTGGGCTTTCGTCACTTGCGCGGCGTCGTGCTGCCGCTGCTCGCCAATGCTATCGCGCTCACCGTCACGCTGAGCCTGTTCACCGCGACCGGGCATGCCTTCAATTACGTAACGGTAATCCTGCCGCCGACGGTCTATGTCGTCGGCTTTGCCTATGCCGTTCACGTGGTCAGCGATTTCGATCGGCATTTCGTCGCCGGGGTCGAGCGCGGCACCGCCGTGCTTGCAGCCTTGAACGATGTCGCCTATCCGGTGACGCTGACGGCTCTGACCACCGCCTTGGGGTTCGCCTCGCTGAGCCTGTCGGCGATCGATTCCATTCGCGATTTCGGCCTGTGGGCGAGCCTCGGCACACTGCTGGCCTGGGCAGCCGCACTGAGCGTGGTGCCGCTGGGCCTGCTGTTGATGCCCCGCTTGCAGGTGCGCGTGCGGCGGCGCGGCGGCCGGCGCCAGGTCGCGCGGCTCGCTGCGCTGGCCGAAAGCCATGCCGTATGGGCGCTGCTGGGCGGTGCGCTGCTTGCCGTTGTATCGATACTCGGTGCCAGCAGGATTCAGATCACCACCGATTATCTCGAGAACTTCGCACCCGACAGCGAGCTGCGGCGGGATTTCACGCGCCTGAATACGGCCTTCGCCGGTGCCGTGCCCTTGCAGATCCTGCTCGAGGGCGAGCAGCCGGACAGCTTCAAGTCGCCGGCAGCGTTGCGCGCAGTGCACGAGTTGCAAACCTGGTTGCTGCAGCAGCCAGAAATTGGCGCCGTTTATTCCCTGCTCGATTACATTGCCGAACTCGAACGCGTGCTGGCGCCCGACCTCGTCGACGCCGATCCGGTGCCGACCACGGCCGGGGTCGCCAGCCATTTGATCCTGCTCGGTGCGAGCGAAGACATACGGCGCTTTGCTGACCCGGCTTTCGCGAGCACGTTGCTGCAAGTGCGAACCAATGCTGCCGCGAGCGCGGATTTGACCGCTCTGGCCCGGCGCATCGAACAGCGACTCGCTGAGCTGCCGGCGGGAATGACCGGGCAGGTGACCGGCAGTTCGCTGCTCATCGCGCAGACGCTGGACGAGGTCACCCGAGGGCAGGTCACGAGCCTCTGTGCGGCGCTGCTGCCGATTGCCGCCGTGCTGGTGGTACTGTTTCGATCGCTACGGCTTGCCCTGATCGCGCTGTTGCCGAACGCGTTGCCCATCGTCGCTTTCTTCGGCATCCTCGGCTGGACCGGAGTGCCGCTCAATCTGACCACCAGCCTGGTCGCTTCGACCGTGCTCGGCATCGCGGTCGATGACACCATCCATTTCTTCGTCCGTCTGCGCGCGGCGGTGCAGCACCAGGGCGAGCGCGTGGCGCTGCGCACGGCGCTGGATGCCGTCATGCGGCCGGTCACGCTGACGACGGCGGCACTGGCGCTCGGTTTCGTCACGCTCGTCGGCGGAGAATTGCGCAGCCAGGCGGATTTCGGCTTGCTGGCCGCGGCGACACTCGTGATCGCCTGGTTGCTCGACCTCGCCTTCACCCCGGCATTGGCGCGGGTCGCCGGCGCGGCGCGCGGCACCCGCTTGCTCAGCTCAGTCCGAGGTGGGGTTTGACCCATTCGGCGAGTTTCCTGATCGCCTGATCCGCTTCGGGCGCACGACCGGCCATGTACTGGAACACATGCTGCATTTCGGGGAAGACTTCGCACTGTACGTCGACGCCGGCTTCCTTCATGCGGGCCGCGGCGCGGGTGGCATCGTCCATGATGGTCTCGAATCCGCCGACCTGGATGTAGGTCGGTGGGAAGCCCCTGAAGTCCGCATGCAGCGGATTGGCGAGGGGCTCACGCGGCGCGGTCTCGCCGAGATACATGGCGCTCATGTTGAGCGAGAGTTCACGCGTGATCAGGCGGTCGACCTTGGCATTGGTCTCGAACGATGGCGCGGTCGCTTCCATGTCATACCACGGCGAGATCGGCATGACAGCGGCCGGGAGCGGAACGCCACGGGCCTGCGCCAGCAGCACCAGGCTCGTGCACAGGTTGCCGCCGGCCGAATCGCCGGTGAAGGCGATATGCTCGGTCTTGATCCCCTGATCGATCAGCCAGCGGTAAACGGCCAGCGATTCCTCGACCTGTGAGGGAAACTGCTTCTCGGGGGCGCGCGCGTAGTCCGGGATCAGCGCACGGCAGCCAATCGCTTTGGCGAGGTGTGCATAGAGTTTGCGGTGACTATAGCGTGAATTGGTGACGCAGCCCCCGCCATGGAGAGCGAGCAGCACGCGATCCTCGTGGCAGTCTTTGGGAACGGCCCACAGGCAGGGTGTACCCGCGGCTTCGATATCGAAGTAGTCGACGCCGCCGGGCTCATCCGCCAGGTCGCCGCACTTCTCCAACATGTCGCGCAGCTCGTCGAGCCCCATGTCGGGCTTGGCGGCGAGCGCGGCGATGAAACTGTCGAACAGGTGATCGATTGCAGCGGCTTGTGGGCTGGCCATGGTGATGTGCTCCCCTGGAGTCTGGCGTGATGAGCGGTCGAGAAACTCCGGCCGACTATACAAGCGGCGCGAGGGTTTGCAAAACGCCGCTGGCGGGCCGTGGCTGGCGCATCGCGTGCCGGGACACGATCGGTTTTAATGGGACACGTCGACGCTGGCCACTGGCGGCGTCGGATGCCATCGACACACGAGGGGGGACCATGAGTCTGCCGCAATACGACTGGATTGCGCATCACGCCGAATTCACGCCGAACGCCATCGCGCAGAGCGATTTGCACACCGGGCGCCGTTATACCTATGCCGAGATGCACGGGCGGGTCGAGCGTCTCGCGGCCTGGCTGCAGAGGACAGCAGGCGTCGCTGCCGGCGATCGCATCGCCGTCATCGCGCATAATTCGACTGACGTCTACGAGATGTTTTTCGCCGGTATGCGTGCGTTCGTGCTGACCGATGCCGGGGTGGCGTTGACTGAAAAAGAGGTCATCGATCATTGCTATGCCAACCTCGCGCGCTTCAAAGTGCCGCGCTCGGTGCGCTTCGTCGACGAACTGCCGCACAATGCGACCGGCAAACTGGTCAAGCATCTATTGCCGCGCGATTGAGAGACTGACGTTCACGACTCAATGACCCTGGGGAGGGCCGACCATGCGTTTCGGATTGATGTACGATTTTCGTAACCCACGCCGCTGGTATATCGAGCCGCCGGTATTCTACCGCGCCATGCTCGATCAGATGATCGAAGCCGAGGCGCTCGGCTTCGACAATGTCTGGCTGACCGAGCACCATTTCACCGAAGATGCCTATAACCCGGCCTCACTGTCGATGGCCGCGGCGGTGGCCGCAGTGACGCACAAGATCCGTATCGGAACCTTCGTGCTCCTGCTCCCCTTCATCCATCCCGTGCGCGCCGCCGAGGATGTGGCCCTGGCCGATATCCTTTCCAATGGCCGCTTCGATCTCGGCGTGGGGCAGGGTTATACGCATGACGAGTTCAATGCCTTCGGTATCGACCGCCGTGAGCGCGCCCCGCGCCTGGCCGAAGGGATCGAGCTGATGCGCCGGCTGTTCACCGAGGAGGGGGTCACCTTCGACGGCCGCTTCACCCGGACGCAGGCCATGACGCTGTCGCCCAAGCCGGTGCAGCAACCGCACCCGCCGTTATGGGTCGGCGCGCGCGGGCCGAAAGCGATTCGGCGCGCTGCCGAGCTCGGCGCGCATCTCATGACCACACTGGGGCCCGATCCGGCGCCGTTGTATCTCGAGACGCTGCAGGCTCTGGGTCAGGATCCCGCGCAATTCCGCATTGCCCAGTTACGCATGGTCTATTGCGCGCCGAGCGAGGACGAAGCCTGGGACGATGTCGCCGAACATCTCTTCCATGTACTCGGTTACTACGAACGCGTGCTCGGTGAGGCGGCGGACGTCGAGGGCGACAATCAGCCGCTGCCGTTTCGCACGCCGGGCGAAATCCGCGGATCGGCATTCGCCGACGCGGCTTTCATGATCGGCACGCCGGCCCAGGTCAAGGACAAGCTCGCCCGCTTCGCCGACGACTTCGCTTGCACGGATTTCATTCTCTCCAGCCATTTCGCCGGCCTCGATCCAGCCAAGAGTGGGCGTTCGAATGCGCTGTTCGCCGAGCAGGTGATGCCGGACTTCCGCGACGCGTGAGGGGGATGGCGGTCGGGCTCACGGATGAACCCCGCTGCCGCGCCTGATCGTTGCCATGCGATCGCCGACGAACGACCCCAGATAAAGCCGCTCGCCGAGTTCGACCGCGACCGTCGCCGCCCCGAACAGCGCGTCACCGCCCTCGACCACGGTCAGTCGATTGCCGTTTTCGGGATCGATGGCGACGATGGCGTAGCGCAACGCGCAGGGGCGCAGCGGCGCAGCGTTGCAAGCGAATACGGCCTGCAGGTTGTCGTGATGAGAGGTCACCAGCAGGCGTCCATCGTCGCCCCAGCTCGAATTGTCCGGCGCATCGACCGCGGTCTGCCAAAGGCGCCGGCCGCTAGCGCGTTCGAGTGCGTAGACACGGTCGCCGAAGTACTCGTTGATGTAGAGCACGGTGCCGTCGGCGGAAACTTCGATGCCGTTCGGCAGTGCACTCTGGCTGCCCGGGATCACCCGCCAGCCGCTGTCCGGCATCCAGCCGAGGACATGGCCGATGTCGTCGCGGCGGCGTTCGGATTCCAGCAGTGCTTCTTCGCCGGTGCCGCGTTCGACCATATGGGTGGCGGCCAAACCACCGTCGGGCAGGCCGACGACATCGTTCAGCCAGGCGCCCTCGGGCGCGATGATACAGCCGCGCCAACGCAGGTTGACCGCATTCGGGTCGCTGGCGTCGCGCAATTCGAACAGTTCGATGGCTTCACGGCCGCCGTGGTTGACAGCCAGCACGCGCTGCGCGCCGCCCACTGTCGCAAGATGGATGCCGTGGGGTGAGAATTCCGCACCGGGGGCGCCGGGGCAATCGGCCGAGCCCCAGTCGGGTCGGCCCTGGCTGCCGTTGGCGGGATAGAGTTCACGGCGGCTGTCATCGGCCGGCTGGTAGACGGTGAGTCGTCCCGGGCGGCTGCCGGACAGGCCACCATACTCGCTGATCAACAGAGCGCGGCCAGCGGCGAGCCGCTCGATGTCTTCCGGGCGTTCGAAGCCGCAGATGAGGGCGGGATCCTCGGCGTCGCTACAGTCTTGCGCGGCAGCGGGCGCGGCCGCGCACGCCACGACTACCGCGGCAATCGCCCACGAGCTGGGGATCGTCGGTTTGAATGTATTCATGAAAAATCCTCGCACAATCATGGGTAACGCGCGGCGGCGTCAGTCTTTGGAATTCCTGCTCGGGGGCGCTGATCGGGGTACCCGCTTGCGACCCGCCTCCGTCATCAAGCGCATTTCCGAATAGGTCATCAGCGGCCGCCTCATGCCGCGAAATGGGGCAGGACCTGTTCACCGAACAGGCGCAGCGACTGCTCGAACTTGGCCGACGGTACGCCGGGCAGCTGCATGCGGCAGATGACTTCGGTCGGCCGGAGTTCATCGCGCAGGGCGCTGAGAGCATCGCGCACCCCGGCCGGGTCGCCGACGATATAGCGTGAGGCAAAGCTGCGAAAATCGACTTCGCCTTCGTCCTTGATCAATTCGCCGCGGTCGTTGCGCAGTTCGCGTTCGCCTTGTGCGGACTTGCGCCCATAGAGGCCGAACAGATGGGCGATGGCCGGGCCGGCGAGATCTTCGGCTTCGCGCAGCGTCGGCGCGACGAACAGTTCGCGGATGATGGGGCGTTCGGTGGTGCTGAAGCCGACCGCAGCCGCGGCGGCATCGTAGCGCGCGTAATGGGCGGCGAGCTCGGCGTTGGTGTGGCGGGGCGACGCCGTCACCGGACAGTGCCGTCGTGCGGCCCGGTCGAGCAGACGCGGACCGGAGACGCCGTACCAGACGGGGATCCGCGCCTGCACCGGGCGCGGGACCACGCGGGTCGGTGGGATACGGTAATAGCGCCCGTCGTGGGCGAGCGTCTGTTGGGCCCATGACGCTTCGAGAATATCGAGCATTTCCTCGCTGCGCGCGAAGCGCTCGGCGTGGGGCACCTGATAGGCCGTGAACTCCTCGGACACGTAGCCCGGCGAGACCCCGAGTGTCAGGCGCCCGTCGCAGAGGTTGTCCAGTGTGGCGACATCCTCGACCAGTCGCAGGGGATCGTAGAGCGGCAGCAGCAGTACATTAGTCACCAGGCGCATGCGGCGGGTGAGCCCGGCGGCGCGCGCCAGCACCAGCAATGGGCTCGGCGCCCAGCCATTGTGCTGGCAATGATGTTCGGTCGTGTGGAACGCGTCGAAGCCGAGACTCTCGGCGAGCGGCAGCAGCGCGTCCATTTCGCGAAAAGTATCGCGATGGGTCATCGCGCTGTCGGGGGGGACGATGAAACTGTACATGAGGCCGAACTGCATGAGGTCATTCTCCTGATGGACATCCGCGAGAAAATCTTCGCGTGTGATGAAGACCCGCCGCGAGGGCGGCTGTCAAGTCATGGTGCACGATCATGCATCACACCGGTGCGGAACTTGCCTGTAAACTCCCCGGGGTACGGCCGAATCCGGTTGGGGGATGTCCGGTTCACTTATCGGTCCGACAAGGCGCCACTGTATTGTGCCCCGATCAACCCCGATGGCTGAATCCCGTACGCCGTCGCAACGCTGACATGCAGGAGTCCGCAATGAGTAAACTCGAAGTCCTATCACCCTTACCGGGAACGTTCTACCGTCGCCCGTCACCCGAGGACCCGCCGTTCAAGAGCGATGGCGATGCGGTTGCTGTGGGTGATGTGGTCGGGCTGGTCGAGGTGATGAAGAACTTCCAGGAAGTCGTCGCCGAGGTCGCTGGCAGCGACATTGCCTTCAAAGTCGATGATGGCGAGGCGATCATGGCTGGCCAGGTCATCGCCGAACTCGACGCATGAAACTCGCATCGGTGTTCATCGCCAACCGCGGCGAAATCGCGGTTCGTATCAATCGTGCCTGCCGTAAGCTCGGTTTGCGCGTAGTGCAGGCGGCCAGCGCGGCCGATATGGACTCGCTGGCCGCGCGGCTCGCCGATGCGGTCGTCGAAATCGGCGCGCCGCCGGCGGCGAAGTCCTATCTGGATATCGCCGCGGTGGTCGAGGCTGCGCGGCGCAGCGCTTGCGATGCGGTCCATCCGGGTTACGGCTTCCTGGCCGAAAATGCGGACTTCGCTGACGCCGTGGTCGCCGCAGGCATGGCCTTCATCGGCCCGGATGGGGACGCCATTCGCCTGCTTGGTGACAAGGTCGAGGCGCGTCGCGTGGCCCAGACAGCGGGTGTGCCGGTGGTGCCCGGCAGCGACGGGCGCATCGCCGACCTCGCCGAGGCGGCCGCCGTTGCCGAAGAGATTGGCTACCCGGTGATGATCAAGGCGGCGGCAGGCGGCGGTGGACGCGGTATTCGTATCGCCCACGATGCGCAGGAGTTCGCACGCTTCTTCCCGCAGGCCTCGAACGAAGCGCAGGCGTCTTTCGGCGATGGCGGCCTCTATGTGGAGAAGGTCATCGAGCGGGCGCGTCATGTCGAAGTGCAGATCCTCGGTGACGGCGAACGCTTCGTACACTGCTTCGAGCGCGAATGCTCGCTGCAGCGGCGACGGCAGAAGGTGTGGGAAGAGGCGCCGGCCTATGAACTCGACCCGGACGTGCGCCAGGCGCTGTGTGACAGTGCAGTGGCGCTCGCCGCCGAAGTCCACTACCGCGGCGCTGGAACAGTCGAATATCTCTACGATGCCATCAGTCGCGCGTTCTACTTCATCGAGGTCAATACGCGTATCCAGGTCGAGCATCCGGTGACCGAAATGGTCACCGGCATCGATCTCGTGGAAACGATGATCCGGATCGCCGGCGGCGAGCCGCTGGCGGTCACCCAGGACACCGTGGAACTACACGGACATGCTATCGAATGCCGCATCAATGCCGAAGATC
The DNA here is from genome assembly GCA_040904625.1 of Gammaproteobacteria bacterium. GTDB lineage: Bacteria > Pseudomonadota > Gammaproteobacteria > JACKNG01. The sequence goes on along the minus strand of JBBDTC010000209.1, from coordinate 3,361 downwards.
CAACCAGAAATTTCATGCCGGGGCCGGGGACCATCTCCGCGCTCGAGGTTCCAGACGATCCTGAGATCCGCTTCGACACCTTGCTCTACGACGGCTATACGATTCCACCGTTCTATGATTCCCTGCTGGGCAAGCTCATCGTCCACGGCAGCGATCGCGCCGATTGCCTCGCGCGCCTGCGCCGCGCGCTGAAGCGTTTCAGAATCGAGGGGGTACCGACCACGCTCGCGTTGCATCGTGCGCTGGCCGACGACCCGGATGTCATCGCCGGTAATGTCGATACGCGCTTTCTCGAGCCCTGGATCGAGCAGCACTTTGCCCAACCCAAACCGCAACAGGAGGTGTAACCGATGAGCAGCCGCTTCAGTTTTGGCGGTGACGAGCACCTGTTCGTCGAATGCGACGAAGAGATGTCTTTCGCGGGGTTCTTCAAGAGCCTCGCCGTCATGGACGCCATCCGTCAGAGCGACTTCCCCGGTGTCTCCGAGGTGTGCGGCGGCAATGCCGCCTATCAGGTGCGCTTCGATCCCGATCAAATGCATGCGGACGATCTGCTGCGCGAAATTTGTGCACTCGACGAGGCTGCAGAGGACAGTAAGGCGTCGTTCGATACCCGTATCGTCGAAGTTCCGGTGTGCTATGACGATCCCTGGACGCGGCCGACCATGATGCGTTTTCGTGAGCGCCATCAGGACCCCCAGGCCACCGATCTCGAGTACGCCGCGCGCGTCAACGGCTATGCCAGCGTTGCCGAATTCATCGCCGCGCATCATGGCTCGCCCTGGTTCGTCTCCATGGTCGGTTTCGTCTGCGGCGTGCCGTGGATTTATCAAATGGTCGAACGTGCGCGCCAGATCCAGGTGCCGAAATACGTGCGTCCGCGCACGGATACGCCGCGTCACACGGTCGGTCACGGTGGGTGTTTTACCGCCATCTACGCCGTCCGTGGCGCCGGCGGCTATCAGATGTTCGGGATCACGCCGATGCCCTTGTTCGAGCCGAACGGTAAGGTCAGCTACCTGCGCGAGGACATGGTGCTGTTCAGGGCAGGCGATATCGTCAAGTTCCGGCCCATCGATCAAGGCGAGTACGAAGCCATCGATGCCGAAGTCCAGGCCGATCGCTACGAGCCGAACATTCGTCCGGTGCATTTCGATTTGGCCGAGTTCGAACGAGACATCGATGCCTGTAATGCCCGCATCATGGAGGTATTGGCATGATCGAAATACGCAAACCCGGGGTCGCGACCACGGTGCAGGATCTCGGGCGTCCGGGGCACTATCATCTGGGTATACCTGTCAGCGGGGCGATGGATCGCCTGGCCCTGCGCGCGGCCAACCTGCTGGTCGGCAACGACGAGGGTGCGGCCTGCCTGGAAGCGACTTTCATGGGGCCGGAACTGGCGTTCGAGCGCGATGCGCTGATTGCGGTGACCGGGGCGACCATGCCCATCCGCCTCGACGGCACCGAGCAGCCGGGCTGGTCGACGATTGCCGTTCGCGCGGGGCAGGTGCTGTCTTTCGGCTATCTCAGTGCCGGTGCCCGAATCTATATCGCCGTTGCGGGCGGCATCGATGTCCCCGAGGTGCTCGGCAGCCGTTCGACCTATCTGGTCGGCGTCATGGGCGGCCATGAGGGACGCGTGCTGCAAGCCGGCGACAGGCTCCCGATCGGCACAGCGGTGCGCCAGGTCGGCGCGGGCCGCGAGATCCCCGAAAGTCTGCGCCTCAGCACGGGCCTGCCGGTCGAACTGCGTGTGATGCCTGGCATCTACTGGCATCGAGCGACACCCGCCGCGCAGGCGCGCTTCTTCTCCGACGAATGGAAAGTGGCCCCGGAAGCCGACCGCATGGGCTACCGTTTCCGCGGCGGGGAGCCGATCGAATTCGTGCCGCGTGAGCCGCCCTTCGGGGCGGGCGACAATCCCTCGAACATTGTCGATGCGCCTTATGCCTACGGCTGCATACAGATCCCGGGCGGCCTCGAACCCATCGTGCTCCATCGTGATGCGGTTTCCGCCGGGGGCTATTTCACCCTCGGTGTGGTCATTTCTGCCGACATGGATCTGATTGGGCAGATGCAGCCCAATACGCCGGCCCGTTTCGTACAGGTCGACATGGCGCAGGCGCTCGAGGCTCGCAAGCTGCGGCGCACCCGATTGGATCAGATGCGCTCGCACCTCGGCTGATTGCCGCACCGGGGGCC
>JBBDTC010000209.1:0-1146 GCA_040904625.1 Gammaproteobacteria bacterium | reverse complement strand
ACGAGCGAGAGGATCCGGATCAGCTTCACGTCCCCGCCCTCCTGTCGATCCGGCACCTGAGCAGCCGCACCACAAGCACGCAAATATCGATGCTATTGCGCAACTATGCGCCATGGCGGTGCGATCGTGCGTGCGCAGGGCAGAAATTTCTTTCCATTTAAAACAGAGAGTTGGAATTATTTTTGCGGCGCAGCAGTTTTGAGGAAACCTCATAACTAACTGTAATTGAAGAGAATAAAGGAATATGCGGCGTTATTGCAACAGCGTCGTAGCGAATCAGCTTCAAACCTGGAATGCGGATTGCAGAGTAAGGGCCAACGCCGGCGACGTTTCGCACCCCGGACGTTCGGCTTTACATAGCACCCAACAGGAGAAGACCTGATCATGAACAAGCTCATTTCGACTACCGCTGCGCTCACGCTGGCCGGCGCGACCAGCCTGTCGGCGCATGCCGGCAGCTTCACCGGCAACATCTCCGCATCCAACAATTACCTGTGGCGCGGCCTGACCCAGACCACCAACGAACCGGCGGTGTCCGGTGGTATCGACTACGCGCACGATTCGGGCTTCTACATCGGTACCTGGGCGTCCAATGTCCAGTACGCTTCCGACGACGTGTTCTCCTACGAGCACGACATCTATGTCGGGTACGCCGGCGAGTACAACGGTGTCAGCTACGACTTCGGCTACCTCTACTACAACTATGACGAGGAAGGCGATATCGATTTCGGCGAGCTGTACGGCAGCCTCGGTTACATGGGGTTCAGCGTTACCGCCTGGCTGTTCGCCCACACCGAGAACGACGAGAGCAATGGTCTCGCCAACATCGGCCGTAACTACGACTACGGTTTCGGTTCGACTTACTACATTTCGGGTGACTACGAAGTCGACATCTACAACGGCCTGATGCTCGGCCTGCATGTCGGTTACCACGACGGTGATTTCGTCGATGGCTTCAACTTCGCCGATGGCACCTTCGACTATTTCGACTACAACGCGTCGCTGTCCAAGGGCGGCTTCGGTTTCGTCGTCAGCCACACCGATCTCGGCGGCGGACGCGGTGACAACGGTCTGCAGAACGGCAGCGTGAAGTTCGTCGTTTCCTACACGGTCGATTTCGACTTCTGAGTCGTGGGGGGGGGGGGG
>JBBDTC010000208.1:10420-25682 GCA_040904625.1 Gammaproteobacteria bacterium | reverse complement strand
CGCCTTGCCAGCCGGGCGCCTCAACGCCCCAAATCGCCCAGTTATTCTGCGGCGGACCCTTATCGAATTTGGAGGCTGGGGTCGGAATCGAACCGGCGTCCACGGCTTTGCAGGCCGCTGCATAACCACTCTGCCACCCAGCCTAAATCAGTTACAAGTGATAAGTCACAAGTTACAAGACGAGAGTTTAAAGAAAAACCAGGCTTACGTCGCGCCTGTAAAGCAAAAACCCCGAAGTACTTTTCGGGGTTATTAAAATCTGGAGCGGGAAACGAGACTCGAACTCGCGACCCCAACCTTGGCAAGGTTGTGCTCTACCAACTGAGCTATTCCCGCGTCGGCACTCGACCACGCATTCGTTGTGTGGCCCGAACACACCACCCGGTGCGGCCGGACGGCAATTGTAGCCGTGGCGCCCACCCTGTCAAGGAACGAGACGGTCAGCGCTGCACTCACCGCTCCATCAAATCGGGCCAGGCGAGGCGTAGATAATCGAACATCGACCACAAAGTGATCACGGTCGCCACATAGAGCATGGTGGCGCCGCACAGGGTCATCCATTGCGGCGCCGCGGCGTCGCTGCTGATGATGAGCACGACCAGCGCAATCATCTGCAGCGTCGTCTTGACCTTGCCGAGCCAGGACACCGCCATCTTGCGCCGGGCGCCGATCTCGGCCATCCATTCGCGCAGCGCGGATACGGTGATCTCGCGCCCAATGATCACGGCCACCGGAACGGCGAGCCAGAGCGTGGGACGCGCCTGAAGCAGGACGATCAGGACCACGGCCACCATCAGCTTGTCGGCCACCGGGTCGAGGAAGGCACCGAACCGTGAACTCTGATCGAGCCGCCGCGCCAGGTAGCCGTCGAGCCAGTCGGTCAGTGCGGCCACGCCGAAGACGGCGGCGGCGAGCACGGCAGAGAAACGGAAATCCAGATAGAAGCACACGACGAAGAACGGAATCATCGCGATTCGCAGCAAGGTCAGGATGTTCGGCAAGGTCATCATGAGCGGGGCGGATTTCAGTCAGGGGACGGAGTCGTTCGAACAGCGCTGCGACAGTACCGGAATGCGCCCGGGTTGCCCAGCCTGTTCCAATCCTCTGCACTGTGCGGCATGCCTCACTCGTGCATGACGTCGTAGATGCGCTGGGCGAGTTCGCGACTGATGCCGGGTACGCGTTGCAGGTCGTCGACGCCGGCGCGGCCGAGACCCTGCATGCCGCCGAAATGTTGCATCAGCTTCTGCCGCCGCTTGGCACCGATGCCGGCTATCTGCTCGAGCGGTGAGCGGCTGCGATTGCGCGTGCGCGAACGCCGGTGCGCCTCGATCGCAAAGCGGTGTGCCTCGTCACGCACGTATTGCAGGAGATGCAGGGCCGGCGAATCCGGCGCCAGGCGGATTTCACGGCGGCCATCGTGCAGGAGCAGGGTTTCGAGACCTGGTTTACGCGTCGTGCCCTTGGCGATCCCGATGACCGTGATGTCGTCGACCTGGAGTTCTTCGAGTACGGCGACCGCCTGCGCCACCTGCCCCTTGCCGCCGTCGATGAGCAGGATATCCGGCATGGCCCCGTCTTCGCGCTTGAGGCGGCTGTAACGCCGCGCGAGCGCTTCGTGCATGGCCGCATAGTCATCGCCCGCGGCCGCGTCGCGGATGTTGAATTTGCGATAATCGGCTTTACGCGGGCCGCCGGCATCGAACACCACACAGGATGCAACCGTCGACTCCCCGCGCAGGTGGCTGACGTCGAAACATTCGAGATGTTCGACCGGCGCATCACGCTCGAGCACGGCCGCCAGGGCCTGCAGGCGCTCGAACTGCCCGGCCGCGGTGGCCAGTCGCTGATCCACGGCCAGCGTGGCGTTATCGCGGGCCATCCGCAGCCATTTGGCGCGTTCGCCGCGTACCGCATCACGTAGCGCCACGCGCCGGCCATGTTTCTCGCTCATCGCCTGCGCCAGCCACGCCCCCTCTTCGACCGCTTCGGCCACGATGATGTCGCGAGGGATATCGCGATCGCGATGGTCGGTGAGGTAGAACTGGGGCAGAAAGGCGGCGAGTAGTTCCGCGCTGGTACTGTCACCCGTGTGAGCCGGGAAGAAAGCCTTGTTGCCGAGCATGCGTCCATGGCGGACGAAGAACACCTGCACACAGCCGATGCCGTTCTTGACCGCGGCGGCGACGACATCGAAATCGCCGTCGCTACCGGTCACATTCTGTTCGAGCTGGATGCGCTTGAGATTCTCGATCTGATCGCGGATGCGCGCCGCGCGTTCGAACTCGAGCGCCTGGGCAGCCTGTTCCATCTGCTTGACGAGGTAGCCGGCAACCTCCTCGTCGCGCCCTTCGAGAAACAGCAGAGCGTGGCGCACATCGGCTTGATAACTGGACGCATCGATCAGTCCTACGCAAGGCGCCGTGCAGCGACCGATCTGGTGCTGCAGACAGGGGCGACTGCGGTTGGCGAAAAAACTATCCTCGCATTGTCGGATGAGGAACAACTTCTGAAGCAGATTCAGCGTGGTGCGAACTGCTCCGGCATTGGGGAATGGTCCGAAGTAACGGCCCTTGCCGGTGCGTGCCCCGCGATGAAAACGCAGGCGAGGAAACGTTTGATCGAGATCGGCATAGATATAAGGGTAGCTCTTGTCGTCCCGCAGGACGACGTTGTAACGCGGACGCGTTTCCTTGATGAGATTGCTCTCGAGGATCAGCGCCTCGTTTTCGTTGGCAGTCACCGTCACTTCGAAACGCTCGACGTGCGCAACCATCGCCGCGACTTTGGCGGCGTGGCCGGCCTGGCGATTGAAGTAGCTGCCGACGCGCTTCTTCAGATTGCGTGCCTTGCCCACATAGATGATCTGTTCGCGCGCATCGAGCATGCGATAGACCCCGGGCAGGCTGGTCAGGTCACGACAGGCGGCCCGCAGCGCCTCGAGCCGCGGTTCGGCGGGCGCCGTCACGCGCGCGGCCCCAGCAGCGCGCGGGCGCGGGCGAACACCGCTTCGAACATCGGCGTCGTGAGCCGCCCGGTCTGGGTGTTGTAGCGACTGCAATGATAGGAGTCGAGCAGGGTCAGGCCGGCCTGCGCCAGGCCGTGCTCCGCCGCGTGCGCGAAGGCATGGGTCTTGAGCGGTAGCCCCAGGGCCCGCAAGACGGTCTCATGGGCAATGCGTCCCAAAGCGATCAGCACGCCGCCCTCCGGCATGCCATCGAGTTCGGCAACGAGGTAGTCGCGGCAACGCGCCACCTCGTCCGGCCGCGGCTTGTTCTGCGGCGGCAGGCACTTGACTGCGTTGGTGATGCGGCAGTCATGCAGCGTCAGGCCGTCGGCAGCGTGCTGCGATTCCGCGCGATCGGCGAAGCCGAAGCGATGCAAGGTGCGATAGAGCAGGATGCCGGCGTGATCGCCCGTGAAGGGTCGGCCGGTGGCATTCGCCCCGTGCATGCCGGGCGCCAGCCCGATCACCAGCAAACGTGCCGCGGCGTCACCGAATGGCGGCACTGGCGCGGCATGATAGGCCGGGTAGCGGGCACGTACGGTATCGAGGAACTCGACGAGACGTTCACAGCGGCGGCAGGCCGGATCGTAGATCCGCGGATCGGAAGCCGTTTCCATGGGACGCGATCATACGGTCTGCGCGCTCTCCCGGCGACCGTCATGGTCAGTTGCCGGTCAGGGCATCGCTGTCGGCCAGTCCTTGATCCCGTGCGATGGCAGCGAGCTGGACGTCATTGTGTGCGGTCAACTTGCGCAGCAAGGTCCGCCGATGATGCGCGACCGTCTTGTTGCTGAGCGAGAGCTGCGTCGCAATCTCCTCGTGGGTCAGACCGCGGGCGATCTGCTGCAACACCTGCACCTCGCGCCGCGACAAAGTGTCGACACCGTGTCGCTTGACACGCAGTGAGTCACTGGCGGCGATGTTGCGAGCGACATCGGCACTGATGAAGCCGGCGCCGGCGTGCACCTTTCGTATGGCCTCGACCAGTTCGTCAGCGTCGGCATCCTTGCTCACGTAGCCGACCCCGCCGCAGCGCAGGAACTGTTTCGGGAACGGCCCGCTGGCATACATCGACAGGCCGATGATGCGCAGCCCGGGAGCGAACGCCAACAAGCGGCGCGTCGCTTCCAGCCCGCCGATTCCGGGCATGTTGAGATCCATCAGGGTGATATCGACGCTGAGTTCGCGGAGCAGCTCACGGGCCTCTTCACCACTCGCGGCCTCGCCGGCGATGTGGAAATCCGGCACCGTCTTCAAGCGCGCCACGATACAGCGCCGCACCAGGCGTTGATCGTCGACCACCAATAAGCGGATCATGCCTGCAGCGGGGCGCCGTAGTGGGCATAGATGCGGCGCTGACAGTCCTTGTTCGGGGCCCGTTGCTGCACGTAGATCTCGCCGCGCGGATTGGTCACCAGCACGTGCACCGCACGGTGACGAAGTCGACGGCGATGGATCTCCGCGCGACTCGCCGTAGCGATGATGCGATCGTTGCGGTCGACCACATCGAGCAGCTCGGCCGTACTGTCAGGCAGCGTCGGCACGTCCCACGCGGCTCGCACTCGGCAATTCTCGAGCGGGAAAATCATCGACGTCGATGGCGCGCCGCACGGCATCGTCCAGCGCTCGCAGGCGCGCTGCTTCGTCCTCGTCGATGACGCCCGCGGCCAGGTCCGCGGTCGGCAGATCGGTCTCCCAAGCGGGAATCTGGCCGCCGGCCAGGGCGTCCTGGACGCGCTGCGTCAACGCTTTACAGGTCTCGGCCAGACGGACGGCTTCGCCGAGGCAGCCGAGGATATCGTGGGCGTCGTCGTCGAGATGGATCCCCGACGCGAGCCGGGCCCGCAGCGCCTCCGAACCGGTAAGCTGCGCGGCCACCTCACGGACCAAGACATCGGCCGGCGGTTTGGCGCGCAGTCCCCAGGGGAAAACCAGACGCCGCAGCAGCCAGGCCGTGCCACGCTGCGGCAGGTTCTGCAAGATGGCATCCAGTGACTGCTGTATGCGATACAGACCGTCGCGCATGGCGTACTCCAGCACGGCCACCTCGCTGTCCTGACGACCACCATCCTCGAACGCCTTCAGCGCACACGACAGCATATAAAGTTCACCGAGGATGTCCGCGAAACGGCCCGAAAGCATCTCGCGCCGTTTCAGTCCCCCCCCGAGTTGGGCCAGGGTACTGTCGGCGACGAGCGCGAAGCTGGCGCTCGCGCGCTCGATCTGCGCATACCAGAAGTTGGCCTCGCCGACCGAAGGATCGCTGCCCATCACACCGCCGGTCAGGTTGCGGAACGCGGCCCGCGCGACATTCGTCAGCACATGACCGACGTGCCCGCACAGGGCCTGGTCGAACAGGCGCAGGGCCGTGTCCGGGTGCGGCTCGGCAGCCGCCTTGATTTCCTTCAGCAGCCAGGGATGGCCGCGCATGGCGCCCTGGCCGAAGATGATCAGCGAGCGAGTGAGGATATTCGCACCTTCCACGGTGATCGACACGGGCGCGCTCATATAGGGCTGGAAGAGATAGTTCGACGGGCCGTCGCACACCGCCCGGCCGCCATGGATATCCATCGCCGCATTGACCACCGCGCGCATGCGCTCGGTCGCCTGGTACTTGAGCACCGCTGACAGCACGGCCGGTTCTTCGCCGCGATCGAGCACCGCCGCGGTCACCACCCGTGCCGCATCGACCACGTAGGCCTGTGCGGCAATGCGCGCAAGCACTTCCTGAATGCCCTCGAATCGGGCAATGGGCAGCTTGAACTGGTGCCGCACCCTGGCATAGGTGCCGCTGGCATGAGCACAGACCTTGATCGCCGCGGTGCTCATGGCCGGCAGCGAAATCGCACGCCCAGCCGCCAGGCAATTCATGAGCATCCGCCAACCCTGGCCACAGCCTTCCTGGCCGCCGATGACCCATTCCATCGGAATGAACACGTCCTTGCCACTGGTCGGACCGTTCTGGAAAGGCTGGCGCGCGGGATAATGACGGCGGCCGATATCGACGCCGGGGTGGTCGGTCGGCACCAGTGCAAGGGTGATACCGATGTCGACTTCGCCGCCGAGCAGATGGTCCGGGTCGTAGAGCTTGAAAGCCAGGCCGAGCAGGGTCGCGACCGGCGCCAGGGTGATGTATCGCTTCTCCCAGGTGATGCGCATGCCGAGCACGCGGCGGCCTTCGAACTCGCCTTCACAAACCACACCGGCATCGGGGATGCTGGCCGCATCGGATCCGGCGTGAGGATTGGTCAGCGCAAAACAGGGAATATCCTCGCCCCGCGCCAGGCGTGGCAGGTAGTGCTCCTTTTGCGCTTCGGTGCCGTAGCGCAGGAGCAGCTCGGCCGGACCGAGCGAGTTCGGCACCATGCACGACACCGCCGTAGTGCCGGAGCGCGAGGCCAGTTTCATCATGATGGCCGAATGGGCGACGGCGGAAAACTCGAGCCCGCCATAGCTGCGTGGAATGATGATGCCGAGGAAACCGTGTTTCTTGATGTAGTCCCACATCGGTGCAGGCAGGTCACCGTGCTCGTGCGCGATGGCCCATTCGTCGGCCATGCCGCACAGCGTGGCGACCGGACCGTCGAGGAAAGCCTGTTCGTCGGCGCTCAAGCTCGGCGCCGGCAGGGACAGCAGCTTGTGCCAGTCCGGGGCGCCCGAGAACAGCTCCGCATCCCACCATACCGTGCCGGCATCGATGGCCTCCCGTTCGGTCTGGGACATCGTCGGCATGGTCTTGCGCACCACGGCCAGCGCGGGCGCAGAGACGTAGCGGTGACGCAGTGCAGTACTGTTGAGGAGCAGCATGCCGGCCCAGGTCGCCCAGGCCACCAGCATGACCAGCGTCGACAGAAAGCCCTGGGTCAGCTGACTCAGGACCAGCAGGCCGACCGCGGACGCCGCCGTCGCGACGGCCAGGGGAGCACGCAGATAGGCGAGCACGCCGGCTCCGGCGATCAGCGCGAAGAGTATCAACAATACGTTCATCAGCGGTCTCCTGACCTGCTTGCGGGGGGCTCGGTCGCATCTGCGGGCGTTGCGCTGCAAACCCTGTTACGGCCCAGTGCCTTGGCCCGATAGAGCGCCTGGTCGGCGTCCCCGAACAGGGTATCACCGGCGTCGAGCGCATCGGGAATGACTGTCGCCACACCGAAACTGGCGGTGGTGTGGTCATAACCATCGGCGCCTTCATGCCGGATGGCGAGGGCATCGAAGGCGGCGCAGGCCTGCTCGGCCAGGGTCATGGCAGCATCGTGCTCCGTCGCCGGCAAGAGCAGGGCGAACTCCTCGCCGCCGATGCGCGCGGCGAGATCGCCGCCGCGCCGACAGAACGACGACAAGGTGCGAGCAAAGGTCTTGAGGCATTCGTCGCCGCGCTGGTGGCCATAAAGATCGTTGTATTGCTTGAAATAATCGATGTCGCAAATGATCAGTGACAGTGGCGTGCGGTCACGGAACGAGCGCGAGGTTTCGGCCTTCAGGCGGTTATCGAAATAGCGCCGATTGGCGATCTCGGTGAGCGCGTCCGTGCTCGAAAGACGCTCGGCACGATCGCGCGAAGCGCGCAGCGCCCGTTCCGTATGGGCACGCTGCTCGAGCTCGGACGCCGTCTTCTCGGCTTTCTGTGACAGCTCGGCAACCAGCACGTCATTCTCCAGCCGCAGCCTGATCTGATTGACCAGTACGCGGCGTGCCTGCCTGGCCACCATGAACTGATGGACGAACAACAGCGGCGCCGCGATACCCATCGCGTAATGGGCCGGAGAACCGCCGCTGAGACCGAGCACCAGGACGACGAAGCCGATCGGGAGAACCACGCAGTAGGCCGCGCGCATATCGATGCCGTAGGAACCGAAACCCGCGATGCCGACCGCACCGACCAGGATGAGCGCGGTCATGGCCGCCAGACTGTCCAGCCGCCAGTTCGCCAGCACCGGTGCCGCAGCCCACACCATGCCGAAAGCCAGCATGCTCATGTAGAAGGCAATACTCGGCGCTCCGCCATCGGTACGACGTGTCGCCAGCAGGCACGCGCCCAGGCAAATGCAAAGCACCGCCCACCATAACCAGGTAATCAGCAAGCCATAGAAAACCGTATAGAACCCGGCAAAGAGCGTACCGACGAGCAGAATCGGCAGCGTCGAGCTGCGCACGTTGCGCGCCAACAGCAGCCATTGTTCGTGCTGCATCGCGCTGTCGACGGTGGCCGCCACGGGTTCCCCACCCATGGTCAATCGTTGCGCTTCAGCCGGGCCCACCGGGCCGCGCTCAGCGCGCGCCGAGCCGGGCTACACACTTGATTTCGACCACCAGGCCCGGCATCGCCAGCGCCGTCACGCCGACCCCTGTCCAGGCCGGCACACGCCCGGTGAAATAGCGATCCTTGACCTGCATGAACAGGGCGAGATCGCGCATATCGACGTGGTAGGTCACCATCTCGACGACCTCGTCAAAGCCGCCGCCGGCCGCGGTGAGTATCTTCTTCACGTTTTCGAACGCCTGGGTGAACTGCGCCTCGGTGCCCTCGACGACCTCGAGCTGCGCGTTGCGCCCGACCTGCCCGGCGATGTAGAGCGTGTCGTCGACGAGCACACCCGGCGCATAGTGGAAGCGCTCGAAAATGTTCTCCATGCCAGGAGGAATGATGTCCTTGCGCGTTGCCATGCTGTGCACTCCTGTGGGATAGATGGAATCAGGTTCTACCGTAACTGGTAGCGATACTGTCGAGCGGTGATTTCTGAATACCGTGGTTGGGGATCGGGTAGCGCAGGCCGTTGCGGGACAGGGCCGCGAGCCCGTCGACCGTCCGCGGCAGGAAACTCGGCGGCAGCGCGATGAGGAGTTCATCGTCCTGCACACCGCCGAACTTGCGTTCGGCATAGCACGGGATCGACAACGACGGCTCGCCGCTGGCCAGCGCCCGCCCCCAGGAATCGGCGCAGGCGCTCTCGCCGACTGCGGTGAAACTGTATTTGCGGTAACCCGTGTACTGCAGACCGTTGATGAACGTGATCATCTGTCCCGGCGTGCCATAGACCAGGACGATATCCGGATTGTCGATGCGCCCGGCGGTCAACGGTGAGACGACCAGTCCCTGGTAATCGCCGTACGAGGCACAGCTCATCGCGGCCTGATGTGCGGCGCTGTCCTCGAGCGTGCCGTACCACACGCCGTGCATGCGATCGCCGGACAACCATTCGGGGTCGCGCGGTGCGAGACCGACCACCGCGCCGCACTGCTGCCCCATGAGGTTGTCCATGGTGATGCCGATGGTCCAGCCGATCCAGCGGCTCTGGCCGACTATCTGATCGGTGGCGAACTTCTCCGCCGGATCCGGCCGCCGCAACCGCGGTACCGCCTCCATGTCCGCAACGGTGCGGAAGCGTTTCATTCCGACCGGCATGGTCTTGAGTTTGAGGTAGCGATTGAGGCCCTCGGTCAGGGCCGCAAAGTCGTATTCGGTCTCATCGCCCCAACAGTTGGCGCTCGCCATGGCTTCTTTCCTTTTCGATCACTGGCCTGCCCGGGGGCAAAGGCGCTATCTTGCTGCCCACCATATTAACCATCTGGGGAGGACAAGTAACAATGGGCAAGGTCGAATGCGCGATCGACGATGGCATCGCCACCGTGACGTTCACCAATCCGCCGAAAGGCTTCCTGACGTCAGACATGGTGGCACAGGCCAGCACTATCCTGACTGACATCGAGAATGACGAGAATGTGCGGGTCATCGTCTTTACCGGCGGACTGCCGGATGTGTTCATCCGTCATTTCTCGGTCGAGGAAATCATCGAGATGACGGCAGCGCTGCAGGCGCGGCGGGCACGCGGCCAGGCCGATCCCCGATTCGCGCGTACCCCCCTGCGCATGCTGTGGGAGAACATCGACAATTCGCGCAAACCCACCATCGCCGCCATCAACGGCTATTGCGGCGGCGGCGGCTGCGAGCTCGCGCTGGCCTGTGACATCCGCCTTGCCGGCCCTGGCGACTACACCATCGGACAGATGGAGATCCTGGTCGGCATCCTCCCCGGCGCCGGCGGTACGACGCGTCTGGCGCGCCTGGTGGGCACCGGCAAAGCGCTCGAATGGGTACTGCGCGGGCGCACCTTCCATCCGCAGGAAGCAGCAGCCGAGGGCCTGGTCCATCATTACATCGAGGGCGATGTGCTCGCGGCCGCCCACGCCATGGCCGCGGAATTCCTCGACAAGCCCGCTGCCGCGCTGGCGGCAATCAAGCAGGTTCTACGTTCGAGCTGGGGCAAATCGACGGCCGATGGCGTGGACGAGGAAGGCGACCTGTTCGGCAACCTCATCGCAACCGACGAACGGGCCCTGCAAATGATGAAAGACTATGTCGCGAGCGGGCACCAGCTGAAGAAGTTCTGACTGTTACCGGATTCTTCGTGTGTGTAGAGCTTCATCTCCCCTCCTCCGCGTCCGCGCGCGGCCGCCCGCGCTCAATAGGCATTGCCGCTGCCGCCGCTGCCGCCGGTGTTGCCGCGGCCGTAGCGTGCGGCCAGCGCGTCGCCGCCGTGTGCCAGCAACGATACGTCCGTGCCGACGGCGATGAAACTGCAGCCCAGCGTCTGGTAACGCGCGACCAGCGCGGCATCCGCGCACAGCGTACCGGCGGGCTTGCCGGCACGCCGAATGCGCACGAATGCATCCTCGATCGCCGCCTGCACGGGCGCGGCGCCGGGACGACCGCGGTGGCCGAGAGCGGCGGCCAGATCGGCCGGCCCGACGAACACACCGTCGACGCCGGTGGTCGCCGCAATGGCGTCGAGATTGTCGAGCCCGGCGCGGGTCTCGACCTGCACCACCAGACAGATTTCGTCGTCGGCACTGTCGAGATAGTCGCTCATGCGGCCATAACCGGAGGCGCGCACCAGGCCGCCGCCGACGCCGCGGATACCCTGCGGGGGATAGCGGCAGGCTCGCACCAGCTGCTCGGCCTGGGCCGAGGTCTCGACCAAGGGAATGACCAGGGTCTGAAAGCCGATGTCGAGATACTGCTTGATCAGCCGGACCTCACCCAGCGGCGGCCGGCCGACCGGGTGGGCCGGGAACGGTGCTACCGCGCGTAGCTGCTCGGCCAGCCGCGGCACGTCGTTGGGCCCGTGTTCACCGTCGAACAACAGCCAGTCGAACCCTGCTGCGGCACAGACTTCAGCCGTCACCGCGCTGCCCAGCGCCTGCCACAGCCCGATTTGCGTCCGCCCGGCAGCGAGCGCGCGTTTGAATGGATTCGCAGCGACCGGCATGAGGTCAGGCAAAATGCAGCGTCACCGCGCCGAGCGGGCCGTAATCGACATGGAAGGTGTCGCCGGCATGAACGAAGACCGGCGCGGTGAACGATCCCGCGAGGATCACCTGGCCGGGCGCCAGCGCCACGCCATGCTGGCCGAGCTTGTCGGCCAGCCAGGCGACCCCGTGCGCCGGATGATTCAATACCGCCGCGGCCACCCCGGATTCCTCGACCACACCGTTGCGATAGAGCACCGCCGCCACCCAGCGCAGGTCGACGTCGTGCGGGCGTACCGGACGCCCGCCGAGCACCACGCCGGCGTCGGCGGCGTTATCCGCAATGGTGTCGAATACCTTGCGGGTCATGCCGCTGGCCGGATCGATGCGGACGATGCGCGCATCGATGATCTCGACCGCGGGTACCACGTAGGCGGTCGCATCGAGCACATCGAACACCGTGCAGCCCGGTCCCTGCAGCGCCGACTCCAGGACGAAAGCGAGCTCGACCTCGACCCGCGGCTCGATGAAAGCGGCGAGCGGGATGGTCGTGCCCGAATCGAAGAACATGTCGTCCAGCAACGCGCCGTAGTCCGGCTCGGTGATGTTCGAGGCACGCTGCATGGCGCGCGAGGTGAGCCCGATTTTGTGGCCGCGCAAGCGCTGCCCGCGGGCGAGCTTCAAGGCGACCCAGGCGCGCTGGATGGCGTAGGCGTCGGCGATGGTGATATCCGGGTACTCGAGCGAGAACTGCCCGATCTGCATGCGCGTACGCTCGGCCTCGTCGAGGCGCGCAGCCAGGGTATCGATCAGGGCGGAATCCAGCATGGCACGTAGTGTACTGGTATCGCCGGTAAATCAATAAAGCTCAAATCGCCGCCCGGCGCAGGCGCAGCGCATTGCCGATCACCGATACCGAGCTCAGGCTCATCGCCGCGGCGGCGAGCATGGGGCTGAGCAGCACACCGATGAACGGATAGAGCACGCCCGCAGCGATGGGCACGCCGAGGGCGTTGTAGAAGAAGGCGAAGAACAGATTCTGCTTGATGTTGCGCATGGTCGCCCGCGACAGGCGGCGGGCCCGTACGATGCCACGCAGATCGCCTTTGACCAGGGTGATGCCGGCACTCTCCATGGCGACGTCGGTGCCCGTGCCCATGGCGATGCCGACTTCTGCCGCGGCCAGCGCCGGCGCGTCATTGATGCCGTCGCCCGCCATCGCCACCTTGCGCCCCGCCTCCTGCAGCTGTCGGACCAACGCCGCTTTGTCGGCCGGCATGACTTCCGCATGAACCTCATCGATGCCGAGTCGGGCGGCAACGGCTCGTGCCGTGGTGCGATTGTCGCCGGTCATCATGACCAGACGCAGGCCCTCGTCGCGCAACGCGGCAACGGCTTCGGCCGTCGAATCCTTGATCGGATCGGCCACGCCGAGCAGCCCCACGGCGACGCCATCCACGGCCACGAACATGGCCGTCTGGCCGTCGCGACGGAGGCGCTCGGCGGCCTCTTCCAGGCCGTCCAGCGCGACGCCGCGGTCGACCATCAGGCCACGATTGCCCAAGACCACTGCGCGCCCTGCCACCTGCCCGGCGACACCCTGACCGACGCGGGCCTCGAACCCAGTGACCGCTGCCAAGGCCAGACCTTGCTCCTCGGCGGCGGCAACGATGGCGGCCGCCAGCGGATGTTCGCTGTGACGCTCGAGACTCGCCGCCGTGGCCAGTACCGTCGCGGCCGTGGCGTCGGCCCATGGCATGATTTCAGCCACGCGCGGGCGGCCTTCGGTCAGGGTGCCGGTCTTGTCGACAATCAAGGTATCCACATCGCGCAGAACCTCGATTGCTTCAGCATTGCGGAACAACACCCCCATGTTCGCGCCTCTGGCCGTCGCCACCACGATCGAGATCGGTGTCGCCAGTCCCAAGGCACAAGGGCAGGCGATGATCAACACCGCGACCGCGTTGACCATCGCATAGGCCAGGCGCGGTTCGGGGCCAAATGCCGCCCAAGCCGCGAAACTCATCGCCGCAACGACGACCACTGCCGGCACGAACCAGCCCGCGACGACATCAGCCAGTTTCTGGATGGGCGCCCGCGAACGCTGGGCCTGGGCCACCATGGCGACGATGCGCGCGAGCAGGGTGTCGTCGCCGACTTTGTCCGCCCGCATGACGAAGCTGCCGCCGACGTTCAAGGTCGCGCCGATGACGGCGTCCCCAGGACCTTTGCTGACCGGCATCGGTTCGCCGGTGAGCATCGACTCGTCGACGCTGCTCTCGCCCTCGACGATGACGCCATCGAGCGGGATTTTGCCGCCGGGTCGCACCCGCAGGCGGTCACCGATCTGCACCGCCGCGAGGGCAATGTCGGTCTCCTTGCCGTGTTCGTCGATGCGCCTCGCGCTGGGCGGCGCGAGATCGAACAAGGCCGCCAGCGCGGCACCGGTCCGGCTGCGTGCTTTGAGCTCGAGCACCTGCCCGAGCAGGATCAGGGTGACGATCACCGCCGCTGCTTCGAAGTACAGCCCGACCTCGCCGTGGGCGCCGCGAAACGCCGCCGGGAACCACCCGGGAGCCAGCAGCGCGACCACGCTGTAGCCGTAGGCGACCCCTACGCCGATGGCGATCAGGGTGAACATATTGAGATTCCAGGTCTGCACCGAACGGACCCCGCGAACCAGGAACGGCCAGCCCGCCCACAGCACGACCGGCGTCGCGAACAGGCCCTCGACCCAGGGCGCCACACCGTGCGGCAGGCCGAGGCCCGCTGGCACCCCCGGAACGTGGCCCGCCATGGCGATCAGAAACACCGGCAGCGTCAGCACCAGCGCGACCCGGAAGCGTCGGCGCATGTCGTCGAGTTCGGGGTTGCCGGCGCCGGCGTCCGGTGTGCGCGGTTCCAGCGCCATGCCGCACTTCGGGCAATCGCCCGGTTCATTGCGGACGACCTCCGGATGCATCGGGCAAGTCCATTCGCGCGCCCCAGGCCGGCGCAGCGGCGCCTCCAGCGCCATGCCGCATTTCGGGCAGGGGCCAGGTGCGGTGCTTTCCACGCCCGGGCACATCGGGCAGGTCCAGTGCGTACTCGACGCGCTCACCGCCGCGGCATCGTGTCCGTCACCCCCGTGACCGCAAGACCCGGCGGTGCGCTGCCTTCCGCCCCGCTGGCAGGCGGCGCTCTCGCTCGACTCTCGCGACCGCTCATGACATTCACCCATCAAATCTTCTCCTGCCCACCTGCTGCGATGCGCGCCCACACTACCAGAGTGACGAACTCATGCTGGCACGAGCCCTCGAGCGGGAAGTTCCTTGCTCAGGAGTCACGATCCATGGCGACACTCGCCTTCGTTCAGCATCGGCATTTTGGCTGATTCCCCGCGACCGGGTATCGCCTATTCAAGGCACTGCTGAGTAATATGGCAGCAGAATGTATCGTCGCTGTAACCCTCGGGATCGCAACCATCATGGAGCTCCAATGCCTGGGCGCAGCCGGTGAAGTCACCGGCTCCTGCCATCTCCTCACCGTCGGCGGCCGGCGTATTCTGATCGACTGTGGTCTCGTGCAAGGCTCGCGCAAGGACGAGGCGCGTAATCGCGAAGCCTTTGCCTTCGACCCCGCGACGCTCGACGCCGTGGTACTGAGCCATGCGCATATCGATCATTCCGGCCGCCTGCCGCTACTCGTCCAGCGCGGCTACTGCGGACCCATTTTCACCCAGCACGCGTCGCGCGACTTGTGCGAGATCATGCTTCGCGACGCGGCCTTCATCGCCGAGAAGGACGCCGAATGGGAAAATCGCAAACGCGAACGCAAAGGGCTCGAGCCGGTTACCGCGCTCTACACTCGGCGCGATGCCGAACGCGCCATGAATTATTTCCAGGGCCTCGACTACGAGCAACCGCACGAACTCGTGCCCGGGGTCACGCTCACGCTGCGCGATGCCGGTCACATTCTCGGTTCGGCCATCGTCGAACTCGATCTGGAGGAGAAAGGGGTCGCCCGCAA
>JBBDTC010000208.1:0-10320 GCA_040904625.1 Gammaproteobacteria bacterium | reverse complement strand
TTCTCGGTTCGGCCATCGTCGAACTCGATCTGGAGGAGAAAGGGGTCGCCCGCAAGCTCGTCTATTCCGGCGATCTCGGTCATCGTGGCGCCGAGATCCTGCGCGATCCGACCTACGTGCGACACGCCGACGTGGTCGTTCTCGAAAGCACCTATGGCGACCGCCTGCATCGCTCGCACGACGACACCCTGCGTGAGATGCACGAAGTCATCGACGCGGCGCGGCACTCCGGCGGACACATTCTCATTCCGGCCTTCGCCGTCGGCCGGACCCAGGATCTGCTCTACCTGTTCGGCAAACATTTCGACGCCTGGGGACTGGGCGACTGGCCCATTTACCTCGACAGCCCGCTCGCCATCGAGGCGACCGAGATCTACCTGCGCCACACGCACCTCTATGATGCCGCGGCCAAGGCGCACTTCGCCGCGGCTCACCGCCTCGCCGGCCTCCCCAACCTGCATTTCTCGCGCAGCGCACAGGAATCCATGGCTCTCAACGACCTGCCGGGCGCCGCCATCATCATCGCCGGCAGCGGCATGTGCACTGGCGGACGTATCCGCCATCACCTCAAACACAACGCCTGGCGGCGCAATTGCCACATTGTCATCACCGGCTTCCAGGCGCGCGGGACGCTGGGCCGCCAACTGGTCGATGGGGCCAGGCGTATTCGTCTGTGGGGCGAGACCATACGGGTCGCGGCCAGCGTCCATACCCTCGGCGGCTTTTCGGCCCATGCCGATCAAGCCGGCCTGATCGACTGGTATCGGCACATCCACGATCGCCCCCCGGTCGTGCTCGTCCATGGCGAACCCACGGCACAAGCCGTACTGGCGGACAAGCTGGGCACGCTGAGGGCGGCCCCCGTACGCATCGCGACGCCTCTTGAGCGCATCGATCTCACTCGCGTCCAATAGCCGCCGGGCTTTTTCAGCGTTGCGCTCTGCGCTGCCGGCCAGCGGTGGCCAAAAGCCCCCGGTCCGCGACAGAATGGGCGCGACGTGTCAATGACACCCGGAATCGATGAGCACCGTTACCGACAATAGTCCTATCGCCAAGGCGGCCGGGTTCCTCGCCTGGATCATACTCGGTGCCGCGGTAGCCATCCTCGCTGGCTGGCTGTTCCGCATCACACCCCTCGTCTTGATGACGAGCGAACAGGCGCCGGTGCAGTTCAATACCGCGCTGTGTTTCGCGCTGAGCGCACTCGCCATCATCCTGCTCGGCCGCAATCATCTAACAGCGGTCCGCCTGACGGCCGTCGCCGTCGCCGCGTTCACGGCACTGACCTTCGCGCAATATCTGTTCTCAGTGCGTCTCGGCCTCGACGAACTGTTCTTCGATCATTACCTCGCCTCGCACACCGCCGTGCCGGGGCGCATGGCACCGGCAACGGCCATGGCTTTCATCCTGACCGCCATCGCCACGGCGGTACTGTCCTTCCATCGACGCTTTCCCTGGACCCTGATCTGGACCCAGGCCCTGGCCGCCGTGGCGGCCTTCATCGCGGCCCACGGCTTCCTCGACCGGACCTTTGACAGCGCGGCAGCGGAACTCACTGCGCTGACCGCCGTCGCACCGCAGACGGCGGTGCTGTTCGTGCTGCTCGCCGCGGCGCTCGTCGCTTTGGCCCACCACGCCGCGGACAGCGACGCCCCACTGCGCCTCGACCGCTACGCCGCCTGGTGCAGTGCGTTGCTGATAGGGCTGGTCTTCGCCCTATGGCAGATGCTCGAGCGCGACGTCTGGCACGAACGCCGGGCCGCCACTCGACAGGCGCTGGAAGACGCCCTGCAATACCTCGAATTCCGTATCGACCAGCATGCCGACGCCATCCAGCGTCTCGCCGATCATGGGGACATCTACGGTATGCCGAGTCGTGAGCACTGGGAGCGAGGCGCCCGCTATCTGCTGCGCGACCTGCCCGCCCTGGACGCCCTCAAGTATGTCGATACGAACCTGGTCGTCCGCTGGCGCGTGTCGCGCGACGGCAACGGCCAGGAACTTATCGGTACCCGCTTGCAAACGGGCGAAGGGCGCGCCGAAGCGTTCGCCGCCGCCCGCACCGGCGCCGGTATTCAGCTCACGCCCCCGCTGAATCTCCATACTGGTGGTTTTGGTATCGCTTTCATTGCGCCGATTCAGATCCAGCAGGCGCTGCAGGGCTATGTGACCTCGACCGTTCACGCCGACGACCTCGTGCAGTTGTTCGGCAGCACAGTCGAACGCGACTTCGGCATAACCCTGCGTCACCGCGATACGCTCGTGGCCGGCGAGGAATCGCCGCTGGCCGGGCGCCAAGCGCGACTCGAGCAGCGCGCCGTTCTGAGCGCGCTGGGCCAGACCTTCGTGCTCGAGGCCTGGCCGCGCCCCGCCTATCTGGGGCGCGCACACACGCACTTGCCGTTGTCCATCCTGCTGCTCGGCCTGCTGATTGCCATTCTGGTCGGCGCCGCGTTCTTGCAGGCGCGGCGCAGCGTCATCAACAGGGCGCGCGCCGACGAGCTGGCCGCGCGGCTGACGCAGACTTTCGAGAGCATTACCGACGGCCTGGCCACGTTCGATCGCGAATGGCGCTTCACCTATCTCAATGAAAAAGCGGTGCAGCTGCTAGGACGATCGCGCGCGGAATTGCTCAATCGTCGGCTGTGGGAAGCCCTCCCGGGCGTGCTCGGGTCGGCTTTCCAGGCCAACTACGAGCACGCTGTCGCCACCCGCGAGACCGTCCGCTTCACTGAATTCTTCGCGCCGCTCAGCAAATGGTTCGAGGTCAATGCCTACCCGACGCCCGACGGCCTGGCCGTGTACTTCCTCGACGTGACGGCACGCAAGGAAGCCGAACAAGCGCTGCGCGCAAGTAATGAGCGCTTCCATCTGTTGGCCAAGGCCACCAATGACGTCATCTGGGACTGGGATATCGACAGCGGCACGGTATGGTGGAACGAAGGACTCCAGCTCGTCTTCGGCTACGCACCGGGTGCTCTGGGCAATGGGCGCGAAGCGTGGCTGAACCGGGTCCATCCCGACGACCGCGAGCGCATCCAGCACAGTATTGCCGCAGTGCTCGCCTCGCCGGCCCGGAATTGGACCGAGGAGTACCGCTTCCAACACGCCGATGGCCGCTTCCTGAGCGTCATCGACCGCGGCTTCGTGATCCGTGACGAAACGGGACGGCCGCTGCGCATGCTCGGCGCCATGATCGACGTGACTGAACGGCGCGACCTCGACCAGCGCCTGCGGCAATCACAGAAGCTCGAGGCCGTCGGCCAGCTGACCGGGGGCGTCGCCCATGATTTCAACAATCTGCTGACCGTCATCCTCGGCAATGCCGAGATCCTGAGCGACAGCCTCACCGATCAGCAGCAGCTGCGTCTGCTGGCGGAGATGACGGCCACCGCCGCCGAACGTGGCGCCGAACTCACCAACCGCCTGCTCGCCTTCGCCCGCCAGCAGGCCTTGCAGCCACAGGCCGTCGATATCAACCGGCTCGCCGCCGGCATGGAGAATATGATCCGGCGCACCGTAAGCGAGGAAATCGACATCGAATTCGTGCGCACCGGCGGCCTGTGGCTGGCCGAGGTCGATCCAGGCCAGCTCGAGGCGGCCTTGCTCAATCTCGTCATCAATGCCCGTGACGCCATGCCCGACGGCGGCCGCCTCACCGTCGAGACCGCCAATGCCACCCTCGATGACGCTTATGCCGCCGCACAACAGGAGGTGCGTGCCGGCCAATACGTGATGATTGCGGTCTCCGACACCGGCGCGGGCATGGGCGAGGAGACGCTCGGCAAAGCCTTCGAGCCGTTCTTCACCACCAAGGGCCTGGGCAAGGGCAGCGGTCTCGGGCTCAGCATGGTCTACGGTTTCGTCAAGCAATCCGGAGGCCACGCCAGGATCTATTCCGAACCCGGCCAGGGGACGACCGTGAAGCTCTATCTCCCGCGCGCCACCGCACCTGCACGGCCAATCGCGCCGAAGCTGCACGACAGCGATGACAGCCACGGCGACGAACATGTTCTCGTCGTCGAAGACGATCCGCTGGTACGCGACCATGTCGTCGCCCAGCTCGAAGCCCTCGGCTACCGCGTCACCGCCGCCAATGACGGTCCCGCGGCGCTGACAATCATCGAGCAAGAAACGCACATCGACCTGCTGTTCACCGATGTGGTGATGCCGGGCGGCTTGAGCGGGCGGCAGCTCGCCGATGCCGCGCAGCAGATCAGGCCCCACTTGAAAGTGCTCTTCACGTCCGGCTATTCGAAAAATGCGATCGTCCATCACGGCCGTCTCGACCGCGGCGTGGAGCTCCTCGGCAAACCTTATCGCCGCCAGGAACTGGCCGCTAAAGTCCGCAAAGTCCTCGACGGCCCCGATTGATGAATAGCCACGGCGACGAGTCGGTCGGATCGATGCCGGAGGCAGACTTTCTCACTCGAGCGCTGGCCGATGCCAGACCGCCGCTGGCCACAGGCTACCTGACCGATGAAACCGCGCTGATCGAAGACCTGCTCCAGGAGGCCGCGAGTGACCGCGCCGCCGCCGTCGTCGCCCGCGTGAAGGCCAGCGGAACGACCGGATTGGCGGCTTTCATGCGTCATTACGAGCTCTCCTCGGACGAAGGCATCGTGCTCATGTGCCTGGCCGAAGCCTTGCTGCGCATTCCGGACCCGGCGACGGTCGACGCCCTCATCGCCGAACGCATCGGCGGCGCGAACTGGCAACGCCACCTCGGCCGCAGCGACTCCCTGTTCGTCAATGCCTCGACCTGGGCCTTGATGCTGAGCGGGCGTGTCCTGCGCTTCGACCAGGAGGGCTCGCCCGACTCTCCCTGGGCTCTGGCCGGGCGCCTGCTGG
This sequence comes from Gammaproteobacteria bacterium, assembly GCA_040904625.1. Lineage (GTDB taxonomy): Bacteria > Pseudomonadota > Gammaproteobacteria > JACKNG01. The sequence goes on along the minus strand of JBBDTC010000208.1, from coordinate 5,469 downwards.
CGCGTCTGGAAGAACCCGTGTTGCGTACCGCCCTCAAACACGCCATGGGCATCCTCGCTGCCGGCTTCGTCATGGGCCGAACGATCGACGAGGCCGTGACGCGTGCGGCCGGTAGCAGCTTCCGACACGAGCGATTTTCATTCGACATGCTCGGTGAGGCGGCACTGGGGGCGAGCGACTGCGCCCGTTACGCGGCCGCTTACCGGAACGCCATAGAGACTCTCGGGACGCACCTCGACGGATCCCGACCGTGGTCGGAGCGGCCCGGCATTTCGGTCAAACTGTCCGCGCTCTACCCGCGTTTCGAACCGGCGCACGACGCCGCAGCGGTGGCCGTCCTGACCACACGTCTCGGCAAACTCGCCCGCGCCGCGCGCCACGCCGGCATCGCCTTGACCTTCGATGCCGAAGAAGCCGAGCGGCTGGAGATGACGCTGGCCGTGTTCACTGGTGTCTACAGCGATGCGGTGCTGGGCGACTGGGCCGGGCTGGGCATCGCCGTGCAGGCGTATCAGAAACGCGCCCCGGCCGTGATCGAATACCTCACCCGGCTCGCTACCCGGGGCGGCCGCACGATCCCGGTGCGCCTGGTCAAAGGCGCCTACTGGGATAGCGAGATCAAGCGGGCGCAAATCGACGGACTGGCCGATTACCCGGTTTTCACCCGCAAACGCAACACCGATGTCGCCTATCTGGCCTGCGCCCGGCGCCTGCTAGACGCTGCGCCGCGGCTCTACCCACAGTTCGCCACGCACAATGCCCATACCGTCAGCTACGTGCTCGAGCACGCCGCCGGCCGCCCCTTCGAATTCCAGCGCCTGCACGGTATGGGCGAGGCGCTTTACGCTGCCCTGCACGATACGACGAAGGTGTCGTGCAGAGTCTACGCACCGGTCGGCGCGCATACCGATCTGCTGCCTTACCTGGTCCGCCGGCTGCTGGAAAATGGCGCCAATACGTCGTTCGTGCACCATCTGCTCGATCCGCATATCCCGCGCGAGCGGCTCGTCGCCGACCCGGTGGCGGCCGTCACCGCCGAACTCGCGGCGGTGCGTCATCCGCGCATTCCCCGCCCAATCGATCTCTATCGTCCCGCACGACAGAATTCCACCGGGTTCAACTTCGCCGATCGGGCGGCCCTCACCCCGCTGTTCACCGCGCTGCAGACGCTGCGTGGAACGAAGCCGACCGCCGCTCCCATGGTTGCGGGTAAGTGTGCCGCCGGGACGGCGCGCGAAGTCTACGACCCGGCCGCGCCGGCGCAGGCGATTGGCAGTGTCATCGACGCCGACGAGGCGACGGCTGCGCGCGCGCTCGACGTTGCGGCGGCGGCCTGGCCAGGCTGGCGCGAGCGCTCGGCTGACGCCCGCGCCGACCTGCTCGACACCGCCGCCGAGGCGCTCGAAACGCAGCTTGCCGACGTCGCCGCCCTGTGCGTGCTCGAAACGGGCAAGACCTTGCGCGATGCCCACGACGACGTTCGCGAAGCGGTCGATTTCCTGCGCTACTACGCGGCCCAGGCGCGCGCGCTGTGCAGCATGCCGCGCGCGCTACCCGGCCCGGCCGGCGAAGCCAACATGCTGTATCTCAGCGGGCGCGGCGTGTTCGTGTGCGTGAGCCCGTGGAACTTCCCCGCCGCCATCTTTACCGGCCAGGTCGCCGCCGCCCTGGTGGCGGGCAACTGCGTGCTTGCCAAGCCGGCCGAGCAGAGCTCGCTCGTCGCTGCGCGCATCACAGCCATTCTCCATGGTGCCGGCGTCCCGGCCGAGGTGCTCGGCCTGCTGCCAGGGGACGGTCCGCGCATCGCCCGAGTACTGCTGAGCGATGCGCGCGTGGCGGGCGTGGCTTTTACCGGCGGTACGGCCGCGGCCGCCGCGATCCAGCGCCTGCTGGCCGCACGCGATGGCCCCGTCGCCGCCCTCGTCGCCGAAACCGGCGGGCTCAATGCCATGATCGTCGACAGCTCGGCGCTGCCCGAGCAGGTCGTCCGTGACATCACCCGCTCGGCCTTCAACAGCGCCGGCCAGCGCTGCTCGGCGCTGCGGGTGCTGTGTCTGCAGAACGAGATCGCCGCACGGGTCCTGGAGCTGCTCGGCGAACACCTCGATACCTGGACGCAGGGCGACCCGGCCAGGCGCGATACGGATATCGGGCCGGTCATCGAAGCTGCGGCACGCGACCAACTCGAGCGCTACATCGATGTCCATGCCGCGGCCGGCCGCCTGCTGCATCGCGGTCGACCGCCAAGTTCGGCCCGCAGTGGCCATCACGTGCTACCGGCAGTGATCGCAATCGACAGTCTCGCTGAACTCGACGGCGAAGTGTTCGGCCCCGTACTCCACGTCCTGCGCTATTCGGCGACGGATCTCGACCAGCTGGTCGACGGCATCAATGCCCTCGGCTACGGCCTGACGCTCGGTATCCACAGCCGCATCGCGGCGCGTGCCGAGCACATCCGGGCCCGCGCGCGCGTCGGCAATGTGTATGTCAATCGGGATATGGTCGGCGCCGTAGTCGGCACCCAGCCCTTCGGCGGCTGTGGTTTGTCCGGCACCGGCCCCAAGGCCGGCGGGCCGAACTATCTGGCCCGCTTCATGACCGAACAGACCTTCACCGTCAATACTGCGGCGATCGGCGGCAATGCGGCGCTGCTGAGCGAGGAAGACTGAGCCCGCCGCAGGCAACCGTGACGCTCACCTCGCGAACACGCCTCGCGGCTCGGTGCAGCCGAGGCAACGACCGAAAGTGCTCCGCGCAGGCTCGACGACCAGGGCCTCGCCGGCCTCGTCGACATTGCCACCCAGGGCGCTGAACGGCAGGGTCACGACGGATAATTGGATACTATCGGCCCATGTCAGCAGTCGATTTCGGTTCGCTCGAGTTCAGTATCGTCATCTTCGTTTTGGCCACGGCCAGCATCACTCTGGCCGGTGTGTTGATGTCGAAAACGGCCGATCGACTCGCCGATCGCACCGGCTGGGGTGAGGCCGTGATCGGCAGCCTGTTCCTCGCCGGCGCCACCTCGCTGCCCGATTTCGCCGCCACCGTCACCGCCGCGAGCGCCGGGTACGCGGAACTCGCCATGGGCAACATGATGGGCAGCCTGGCCTTGAACCTGGTCTTTCTCTGCCTCGGGGACATCGTCTACCGCCAGGCCAATCTGGAGCATGCGGCGGCATCGCTGCCCAACATGGCAGCAGCGGCATTGATGATCGCCTTGATTGCCATTCCACTGCTGGCCATGCTCGGCCCGGAGGTCGTGTTCTGGCATATCCACCCGGCCACGGTGATTTTGCTCGGCGCCTACCTGTTCGGCTTGAACCTGCTCCGGAATGCCCACCTGGCGCCCATGTGGACGCCGCGTCATACCGCGCAAACCGTCGACGATCTGCCGGATAAAAAAAAGGGAGGGCCGAGTCGACTGTCGGTCCTGTGGCTGCACTTTGCCGCGCTATCGCTGATCCTGGCTCTCTCGGGTTGGGCCATGATGAGTGCGGCGAGCGCTATCAGCCTGCACACCGGACTGTCGCAAACCCTGGTCGGTACGCTGCTCACGGCACTCTCGACCTCGATGCCGGAACTGGTCACCACCATTGCCGCTGTCCGCCAGGGCGCGCTGACCCTCGCCGTAGCCGGCATCGTCGGCACCAACTGCTTCAACATGACCGCCATTGCAGCGGCGGACATCGCCTACCGCGAAGGCTCGATATATCATGACGTGACCCAGCAGCAGATCTTCTGGGGTTTGTTGACGATACTCATGGCCGCCATCCTACTCCTCGGCTTCGTCCGCCGGGAGAAGTTCGGCATCGGACGGATAGGCTTCGAGAGCTTCGCGATCCTCGTCCTCTATGCCGCCGCCGCGGCGCTGGTCATCGCCGGCGGATAAGGGCCCGCCGCAGAATAGCTGGGCGATCTTGGCGCGTCGAGGCGCCCGGCTGGCCAGGCGCGAGGTGGTAGATCAATGGCTCTTACTTGAGTGCGGCTCGGCCTCTCCTGCGCGGGGTCCTTGGGCGGAATGGCTCCCTTCGGTCCGCTTTATTTCCGCCCAAGGACCCCGCGCAGGAGAGGCCGAGCCGGCCCTGCAACTCGTTGTCGCCCGAAGTACGTGACGGAGGACGAATAGTGGTTCTATTCAACTGACGAGCAACGCTGCCAGACGGGATGGATCGGCGTTCCAGATCGTTCGGTTATTTTGCGGCGGGCCCTAAGGACCCTGGGTCACAGGGCGTCGTCGAGCAATTCGGTATGCACGCACACGGCGGTCTTGCGCGGGATACGCGGCTTGCCGCGGGCTTCCAGATGCGCGCGGGTGCAGGCCGCCCCGTAGAGCAGGATCAAAGACGAATAGTTGACCCATAGCAGCACCAGCACGAGCGAACCGGCGGCGCCGTAGGTCGAGGCGGTGGCGGTGTAGGCAAGATACATCGCAATCAGCGAGCGGCCGAGGGTGAACAGGAGCGCAGTGATGAAGGCGCCGGCCAGCACGTCCCGCCAGCTCAGCAACACATCGGGCAAGACCCGGAACATGGCCCCGAACAAAGTAGTGACAACGATCAGCGAGAGCGCGACTTCGAGCCCTATCGCCATGGCTGCCGGGACCGGCAGCCATTGCTCGGCAAAGGCCATGACACTGCGCAGTGCGACACTGAGCAGAAGGGAAACCAGCAGCACGAAGCCGACGATCAGAACGATGGTCAATGACAGCAGACGGCTCTTGACGAATATCCACAGACTGTTGCGCGACGGTCGCGGGGCGACGTCCCAGATCTGGTTGAAGGCCGCCTGCATCTGCGCAAAAACCGTCGTCGCGCCGAGAACCATCACCGCGACACCAATCATCGTAGGCAACAGACCGGTCTGGTCGAGTTCGGCCTTCTCGACCGCGGCGAATATCGCTGCCGTCGCATCCGGCCCCATCGCCTGTTCGAGCTGGGCGGCGATATGGTCGCGAGCCGTACCCGGCCCCAGAAACCAACCGACGATGGTCACGGCGATGATGACCACCGGCGCCATCGAGAACAAAGTAAAAAAGGCCAGTGCCGCAGCGTAGATGAAAGCATGGCTCTTCACCCACTTACGCCCCGCAGCGGATAAGATCCGCCCCCAGTAGCGCAGCCATTCCGGCAGGTACTGTTGCACTCGCTCACCTGTCATCGGCTACGTCTCATGCCCGGCCCCCTGACGTATTGCAGTCACACGATACCGCAATACTTGCCGCGGCGGACGCCGGATTGGTGCGGTCCTTGTCGCCGCAGGGCGGCGGTCGCGGCATCGCGGCAGTGTGTCTTGGATGCCCGCCACCACGAACAACTGGTCAGCCGACGTTTACGCCTTGACGACGTCGTCGGATCACCGCTTCTCAGCGGCATCACTGCAGTCCCGATGGCCTGCCCCGCTGGATTCGCCGGGCATGGTGCGGGCTCGTCGGGTTCAGGACGTCAGTGCGCCCCGGACAACCGTCGGAGC
>JBBDTC010000207.1:0-4430 GCA_040904625.1 Gammaproteobacteria bacterium | reverse complement strand
TGCTCGCCGCGTTTGATCGCTTCGAACAGATCGCGTACGTGATGGTCGCCGTCGGCGCCGGCCAGGCGATCGGCTTCGTCCTGGGTGAGAAAACCGATGCCCTGATCGGTCTTGAAATGGTATTTCACCCAGAACTTTTCGCCTTTGGCATTGACCCACATATAGGTATGGCTGCCGTAACCGTTCATGTGCCGCCAGCTCTTGGGGATGCCGCGGTCGCCCATGAGCCAGGTGACCTGGTGCGCCGATTCAGGAGACAGTGTCCAGAAGTCCCACTGCATATCGTGGTCGCGCAGGTTGGAGTCAGCACGGCGTTTCTGCGAGCGGATGAAGTGCTGGAACTTCAGGGGATCGCGCAGGAAGAACACCGGCGTGTTGTTGCCGACCAGGTCGTAGTTGCCTTCGCTGGTGTAGAACTTCAGCGCGAAGCCGCGCGGGTCGCGCCAGGTATCCGGACTGCCGCGTTCACCGGCGACAGTGGAGAAGCGCGCCAGCACGTCGGTTCTGGCGCCCGGCTGAAACAAGGCGGCCTTGGTGTAGGCGCTGACATCGTGGGTCACTTCGAAATGCCCGAACGCGCCGCTGCCCTTGGCGTGGGGCTGGCGCTCGGGGATACGTTCACGGTTGAACTGGGCCATCTGCTCGATCAGATAGTGATCCTGCAGCAGGATGGGGCCATCCGGGCCGATCGTCAGGGAATGCTCGTCGCTCGAGACCGGGATGCCGGCGTCGGTGGTCGTGGGCTTGCGGTCGTTGTTGTTGCTCATGTTCAGTCTCCATGAAATGAGTGGTTGGCGGATCTGTGTCGCCCGGGCGGTCGCCGGGTGGCGCGCTGCCGAAGATCGCGATGCCGCCGCCCGTGCATCATTGGTCAAAGCTTGCACTGATCGCGCTCATGAGCGCCAGCGCTTCGACGGTGTTCAGTGATCGTCTCGGGCCGCATCGAACACGGGGCTAGGTCATTACAACATGATTGCGTTACATTGTGTCCGCTTTGTATCCAGACACCCTGCCGATGCCAGCCCGCAAGACCGCCCTGCTCAACCTGCGTATCGACCCGACCGTCAAGGAAGCGCTCAGACTTGCCGCGGCGAACGATCACCGCAGTATCGCGAATCTCATCGAGGTGTTGGTACGCCAGCATTGCGCCACGGCCGGGATCGCCATCCCCGAGCAGGGCAGACTGTTCGAGGAGGACGGTGAATGAATGCGAAGACGATTCGGGCGCTGATCGATGCGGGCGCGATCAAGCGTTCACGGATAGTCGCCCGGGGTACGCGCTTCCATGTCGAGTTCGATACCGCAACGGGCTCGATCACGGCATTGACGAATCGGGCCTCGGCCAAGGAATGGGCAACCCTGGATGCGGCGGCGCGCTGGCTGCGCGAGCTCGGCATCGGCAGCGTTCAGGTAGACCTGGCGTTGTGGACGCCGGGGCAGAAACGCCTGGCCTTGTGACGGTGACGAATGATGCCGCAGGCGCGGCGAGGAGCGACGCCATGGCTGACCGTCAGTGCTACATCGACAAGGTACTCGCCTACTTCACCGCGCTCGATGAGCGACGCCTGGACGATGTCCTCTCTTACTTCGATGACGATGCGCTGTTCATCGTGCAATCGGCCTATATCGAGTGTCGTGGCCGAGCGGCGATCCGCGCCATGTTCGAGCAGTATCTCGCGACCTATGTGCACGGCCTGCACACCGATTTCGAACACATCGTCGATGCCGAGCATGGCTCGATCTCGTCTCGCTTCCGAGTCGAACTGGAAACGGCCGAAGGTCTGCGCGAAACCCGCCACAGTGTCAATCATTGGTATTTCTCGGGAGAGCGATTCGCCCGGGTTTACGTCTGGATCAGCGGCGAGAACGTGCTCCAGGGTGGGTAGCGGCGAGCGGCGAATAATCGACGCCGGACAGGCTTTCAGATCCGTGTCGGCTTGCCCTCAACCGGCGCCCTGTTCGTCGCGCACGCGCAACACCAACGCGCCGCTCGCCAGATTGTCCGCGGGCAGATCGAAACGGATGTCGTCGCTGCGCGGATAGCGTTTGCCGCTGCTCGGAAGCGCGCTGTCGAGGCCGGTCCAGCGGGCGCGCACGAGGCGGCCGTCACCGCTGTCGCTGTCGCGGATACCGACGGTCAGAGCGCCTTCGAACAGATGCTCGCCGAAGTAGTGCCGATCGCGCAGCACACGGCGATCGCGCACGTAGTGCGGCAGCAGGCGCAGGCGGATCTGGAGATGCGAATAGCGATCGCGTTGGCTGGGGCGGCCCGCGCGCATCAGGTAGGTGCGGAACAGGGTGTCGTGGCTGGTCTCGAGCGCACGAGCCGGTACGGTCATCGCGGAACCATGCTCCTCGCGCTGATCAGTCATACGGATTTCTTCACCGCGGATGAGCACGGTGGTTTCGATCAGCAGGAAACGCAGATCCTCATCGTCGCGCAGTGCGTCTTTCAGGCGCACCCCTTCAAGATCGATGCGTACGCTGGTGTCACCGAACAGAAAGCGCTGGAGGTTCTGGTAGCCCTCCTCGGAGTTGACGATGCCGACCGGCCCGCTGTGACTGCGATAGACGAAAGCGCGGCCGCTGCCTTTGACGTAGGCATGATCCATCTGTACCAGACCGTCGCTGCCGGGACCGACCGCGAGACGTGCCAGATTATAGTCCGTATGGTTGGTACCGATGAGTGAGAATACCCGCTCGACGGGGAAGTGATCGCCGATCTCATTGAGCCGCTCATCTTGCCAATCGTCGGGGAAGTCGAGGAATTCCCGCATGCGTTCAGGACCGAAGGTGTCTGCATCATTCAATCCGAGTAGATCGCGCACGCTGGTGAGAAAACCCAGACCGCGACGGAAATGAATCCCGCGATGGGGCGACGCATAGGTGAACAAACGTGCGATCTTGTCCGCTGCGCGCGCCTTCAATACGCGTTGGATCAAGGAGCGGCAGATCAGCCCGCCCATCGAATGGGCAACGAGATGAACCCGCGGCGCGCCGGTCTTTGCGAGCACGTAGTCGAGCAGGCAGCCGAGGTTTTCGCCGAGGGTTTCGATGTCGTCGCGGCGGCCGTCGCCGGTACGCTCCGAAGTCCTGTCGTAGTAGCGATAGATCCAAAGTGAGCGCGGCGGAAACTCGCCGTCGCCATAGCGCTCGTCTTCTCCGTTGAGCAGTTCGACCACGCCATCGGCGTCGACCCGCGCGAACACGTCGCTGTAGCCGTGATCCTTCATCAGGCGGACCAGCGGGCTTTCGAAGATGAAAAACGCCGGATCGCCATCGGCGCCGGTGCGCACCTGCGTGCTGCCGAGGTTGAAGCCGTAATACGGCAGATCGACGGTGGCTTCCACGGCGCCGCCGCTGCCGGCATAGCCACGCACATAGATAATGGGCAGTTGTCGTTCCATATCCCCTTCCTGTCGGAAGTTCGGCGCGCAATGCGCTCATCGAGAGCGGTGGCGGTGTCTGCTGAGCGGCACTCATCGGCACGCGTTGACGGTCAATTTGTCACCGTGTGCCGTGGCATGCAAGTCGCTGCCAGGCAGCAACTGCCCGGCGCTGCGATCGTGTGGTGGAGTGGGCTGTGTTGGCCAAATGATTCCTGAGGCCGCAGGTCAGCCCATTCAGGGCATGCCTGCGACCTTTCCCGTTGGCTACGCGCGCGCTGCGTGTTTCGGTTTGCCGATCACGATGTGCTTGGTGCCTTTGACGCCGCGGCGGGCATTCATTTCCTTGGCCAGGGTGGAGGCGTGGCTCAGCACATTGTCCTTGGTGCCGGTTCGGAAGCCGGTGATGGGGGCGTAGCCACCTTCGATGACATAGCGGTAACCGCTCGGGCCATCGCGATCGAGCTTGCACTTTTCGAGCTTGGTGACGTGATAGATCGGGCGCTTGTGTTCGGCCTGCGGTTCGGTCTGGGCGGCATCGGCGGTCTTTTGTACTGCACTACTCATGCTTTCTCTCTCCAGGTAGTCGCATGGTTCAAATTGCCCACCATTACGCCACGGCAGACACTGGGCCATGGCAGCAGGGCAATGATGTCCTGCCGGGCGGTAGGCTCGAAACAGACGGCGCGGGGCCGTTTCAGTTCAGGGAAGGATGGCGCAACAGTGGTTCCAGCGAACCCGAGCAATCCAGTCGCAGTGACCAGTTACAGTGGCCTCGGCAGCGCCGGCGGCATGCGCGATGCAGCCTGCGGCAAGGCTCCCCTCGACTGGTAAAACCGCGCTCGTTCAAACCGGCGCGCCGAACTCTGAGCGCTGTGAAGGCCTTCACAGCCGCTCGAGATCAACCAGGCGCAATCGGGTCTGTCAGTCTTTCTTCCTGCACCCCTGTGCGCCAGACCCTACCATGTCGAGGTGCCCGCGAACAGCCTTAGTCTATTCCAGCATGGTATGAGTCTGGAGCTGGGGTCGTATTTCCAACGAGGT
>JBBDTC010000206.1:0-4442 GCA_040904625.1 Gammaproteobacteria bacterium | reverse complement strand
TGGAACGCCGATCCATCCCGTCTGGCAGCGTTGCTCGTCAGTTGAATAGAACCCCTATTTGCCATCCTCGCGCCTTGCCAGCCCGGGCGCCTCAACGCCCCATACAGCCGAGTTATTCTGGGACGGGCCCTAAGCCGGCGCGCAATCCACAACAGTTGGTATGCTGTGCCCCGACGCCCAGGGACAACATCGAGGAGCACCCATGAGACTCGGACTCGTATTCGGCTATTCGGGGGCAAAGGTCAAAATGCCCATGGATCTCATCCTCGAGGCCGAAGCGCTCGGCTACGACTCGGTGTGGAGCGCCGAGGCCTGGGGCTCGGATGCAGTCACCCCGGTCGCCTGGGTACTGGCCCAGACCACCAGGCTCAAGGCGGGCACAGCCATCATGCAGATGGCCGCACGCACCCCATCGATGACCGCCATGACCGCCATGACGCTCGATCATCTCTCGCAGGGGCGATTTCTGCTCGGCATCGGCCCATCGGGTCCACAGGTCATCGAGGGCTGGTACGGACAGCCTTACGGCAAGCCTCTGGCGCGCACCCGCGAGTACATCGACATCATGCGCAAGATCTGGAAACGTGAAGAACCGCTGACGCACGAAGGTGAGCATTACCAGATTCCTTTTCACGGCCCCGGCAGCACCGGCCTCGGCAAACCCCTGAAGAGCATTCTCCACGGCAACCCCGACATCCCCATCTATACCGGTGTCGCGACCGAGAAGGGCATCAAGCTCGCCGCCGAAGTAGCCAACGGGGCTTTCCTGGTGTGGATGAATCCGGATCGCTTCGATCTGTTCGAGCCGGCCATGAACGCCGGCTTCGCCAAAGCCGGCGGCGGCAAGGATCTCACCCAATTCGATCTCGCGCCCTTCGTGCGCGTCGCCATGGGGCCCGATATCGATGCCTGCCGCGCCCAGCTCAAGCACCACTTCGCGCTCTACGTCGGCGGCATGGGCGCGCGCGAGAAGAATTTCTATAACGACTACACCAAACGCCTCGGCTATGAAGAAGCCGCGGTGAAGATTCAGGATCTCTACCTCGCCGGCAAGAAAGAAGCAGCCGCGGCGGCCGTGCCCGACCAGTACATCGACGACTGTTGTCTCGTCGGCCCGCCCGAACACATCAAGGAACAGCTCACGCGCTGGCAGGCGGCGGCCACAAAGGGCCAGGTCGGCACCATGATCATCTCCGCTTCTCGACCCGAAGAGTTGCGCCTGATTGCGGAGAGCGTGCTCTAGCAACCGCGAGGCGGACGGGCAGGACGGCAGCCTGAGCATGGATCAGACGCTGCGCTATCTGCTGCTCATCCGCCTGATCGTGATCGGCGGACAATGTTTCGCGCTGCTCGTCATGGATGCCGTGTTCGGCGTCGCCGTGCCGTGGACCGCGGTCAGCGTGGTACTGGTCGCGTTGGCCGTGTTCACGCTGTCGAGCTGGGGTACGGTCGAGCCTGGCCAGCGCCAGTATCTCGCCCAGTCGATCGCCGACATTGCCGGCTTGAGCGCGCTGGTCTACGTCACCGGCGGCGCCTTCAATCCATTCATCACGCTGTTCCTGCTGCCGATTGTGTTCGCCGCCGCTGCCATGACGCCGCTCTATCTCGCCGGAATCACGCTGCTCGCCGCGGTCTGTTACACCCTGCTGATGTTCGTCGAGCGACCCGTGCAGCACGTCCATGCCGCGGTCGGCGGCTTCGATCTGCACGTGTGGGGCATGTGGTATGGATTCATGTTGAGCGCGGCCTGTGTCGCGCTGCTGGTTGCACGGATCTCGCGGCGCCTGCGCACCCGCGATCAGGAGATCGCCATCGCCCGCGAGGAACTGCTGAAATCCGAGCGTCTGCTCGCGCTCGGCACACTCGCCGCCGGCACCGCCCATGAACTCGGCACGCCCTTGTCCAGCATGGCGGTGATCGCCGGAGAACTCGAAGCCCTCAGCAGCGGCGGCGAGGCGCAGGACTACGTCCAGCGCCTGCACACCCAGATCGCGCGCTGCAAAGCGGTACTCGCCCGCATGGCGCACGATGCCGGCGCGCAACAGGCAGGCGAGGGGGAAGCGATCGCGGTCGATGCCTATCTCGACGGCATCGTCACCGAATGGCGCCGGCGGCGGCCGGAGGTCCATGTCGATTACCGGCGTACCGAAGGCGTCGCCGGCCCCGCTTTCGTCGCCGACCGGGTCATTACACAAGCCATCGTCAACGTTCTCGACAATGCCGCCGAAGCATCGGTCCGGGCGATCGAAGTGCGCGGCGAGTGGACGGCCGAACGTCTCGAGATCGAAGTCTGCGACGACGGCGCCGGCATACCTGCCGACATCAACGCACGCCTGGGCCGTGAAGCGGTCAGCACCAAGGCGGGCGGTATGGGCATCGGTCTGCTGCTCGCCCGCTCGGTGCTCGAACGGCTCGGCGGCACACTCGAGTTCAGCCGCGGTACGGAGCGCGGCACTCGCGCCCATCTGGTCATTCCGCTGGCGCCGCTACGCACTGCCTGACGCCATGCGCAGCTGCCTCATCATCGACGACGACGACGATTTTCGTGAACTGCTGAGCGCGGCGCTGCGCCGGCGTGCCACGCACGACGTCCACACGTCAGCCACGGCGCACGATGCGCTGGCTCTGGCGGCGCGAACCACCATGGACGATGTCGTGCTCGATCTGCGCCTCGGCGCCGACTCGGGGCTGGAACTGATCGAACCCCTGCGGGCCAGCAACCCTGACACCCGCATCGTCGTCCTGACCGGTTTTGCCAGCATCACCACCGCGGTCCAGGCGATCAAGCTGGGCGCGGTGCACTACCTGACCAAACCGGCCACTGTCGACGATATCATCGCCGCCCTGTCGGCCAGTGCGCCCGATGCCGCGGTAGCCCTCGAGACGCGGCCGACGCCGCTGGAGCTCGCCGAATGGGAATTCATCCAGAATGCGCTGCTCGCCTGCGACGGCAACATCAGCGCCGCGGCCAAACGCCTCGGCCTGCATCGCCGTACACTGCAGCGCAAACTGCACAAGCGCCCGTCCGGTTTGTGAACAACTCAATGAGGCAAGACGATGACGGCTAGAACAAACCCTGAGACGATGCCGCTCGCCGGCATTCGCGTACTCGATTTCTCTCGCTACATTGCCGGGCCGTACTGCGCCGCGCTGCTGGGCTATCTCGGCGCCGATGTCATCCGCATCGAAAAACCGGGTGGCAGCGAAGATCGCTTCGTCGGCCCGGTCAGCGCCAGCGCCAGCGCGGTCTACCTCGAGACCGGCTGCAACAAGCGCGGTATGACGCTCGATATCAAACACGCCGAAGCTCGTGCCATCGTCCGGCGTCTGGTCGCCGGTGCCGATGTCGTCATCGCCAACATGCCGCCGGGCGCCCTGGTGCGCGCCGGGCTCGATTACGAGACCTTGTGCGCGATCAAGCCCGACATCGTCCTCACCACCCAGACCGGCTTCGGTCACGTCGGGCCGTGGCGCGATCGCGGCGGCTTCGATGGCATCGGCCAGGTCATGTCGGGCTCGGCCTTTCTCTCGGGCACCCCGGATGCGCCGGCCCGCAGTGCCACCCCGTTCGCCGATTTTGGCACCGCCGCACTCGGTGCTTTCGCCACCCTGGGCGCGCTCTACCAGCGCCGTGACACGGGCCGCGGCCAGCACGTCCAGGCGTCCCTGCTGGGGACCGCGCTGACGTTTTTCAATCCGGCCTTGATCGAACAGGCCGTGCTAGGTGTCAACCGCGTGCCGAGCGGCAATCGCGGGCAGACCAGTGCCCCGACCGATATCTTTCGCACCCGCGATGGCCATGTGCTCACGCACGTCGTCGGCAACGGCTTGTTCCGGCGCCTGGCGGGCGTGATCGGCGAGGCGGATTGGCTCACCAACCCGGACTACGCCAGCGATCAGAGCCGCGGCGAGCAGCGCGACGCGATTTGCGCGCGGGTGGCGCAATGGTGCGCCGAGCGCAGCACCGACGATGTCCTCGACACCCTCGCCGCGGCAGGCGTGCCGGCCGGACCGGTGCTCGATCTCGATGCCGCGCTCGCCCACCCCCAGGCCGCCGCCATGAATCTCCTCACGGCACTCGGCTACCCCGACATCGATGGAGCGGCACCCGTCGCACGCTTCCCCCTCGATATGTCCGCCCATACGCCCCCGCAGCAACGCGCACCGACCATCGGCGAACACACCGAGGAAATCCTGCGCGAACTCGGTTTCGACGCCCCGGCCATCACCGCGCTGCGCGAGGCCGGCGCCGTCTGAGAGAAATGGATAAAAGGGACGGAGGGCAATGTCACTTACTTTGGGGACAACGGGTTTCGGGACCGCTCCGGCCTCCCCGCAGGAAAGGTCCTTGGGCGGAAATACAGCGGACCGAAGGGAGGCATTCCGCTCCGGCCTCCCCGCAGGAGAGGTCCTTGGGCGGAAATACAGCGGACCGAAGGGAG
>JBBDTC010000205.1:0-4449 GCA_040904625.1 Gammaproteobacteria bacterium | reverse complement strand
TGGTTGCAATCCCAAAGCCGCGCGATCGACTTGCCCTGACCCGCGCCGGGCGAATATTCGCACGATTGTGGTAAAAGATAAACAGCCAATACGTTGCTTTTTGGCCACATAATGCGCGCCGTTATGCACTTCGCTGGCTGCCATGCGCGCCCGCATGTGGTCAGGACGTCGCGTATGCGACGCAGCCACGCGCACAGTCCCGGCACAAAATGCGTCTATCGTCACCTGGCATCATCCCGTACGGCTGACCGAGATGACCGCCAAGCTCGATGTGGGCGCCGGCAGGCGGGTCACCTGGCTGGGGCCATGCACCCGCTCGATGTGCACCCCCGTGCCTTGCCAGCCACCCGCGAGAAACGCCTCGCGACGGCGATTGTTTTGCAAACACCCTCTCAAGGCGCGTGCCGCCTTGCACAGCGGCCGGCTTCGATGCACATTGGCGCCCGTTTCCACCTCGGGTTTTGATCCATGACCGATGATTCCATTACGGGCGAGCAGTTCCGCCGTGCCTGCGGCCTGTGGGCGACGGGTGTTTCCATCGTCACCACCACCGATGCCCAAGGCAAACTCTACGGATTGACCATGAATGCGGTCACGTCGCTGTCGCTCGATCCGCCGATGCTGCTGGTGTGTGTCGATTTCGGCTCCGATACCCTCGCGCCCCTGCTCGAGAGCGGCGCGTTCTGCGTCAATATCCTTGCCCGCAATCAGCAGGACCTGTCCAACCGCTTCGCCAAGAAAGGCCAGGACAAGTTCGAGGGTGTCCCATATTCGATCAGCGCCAACGGTGCGCCCATCCTCGCCAATACGCTGGTCTCCGCCACCTGCAGCTTGCGTGATGCGATCGACGGTGGCGACCACAAAATCTGCTGCGGGGTGGTCGAGACCATCGTCGCCAACGAGTCGGTCGATGCCGAGCCGCTGCTCTACTACAACGGCCGCTACGCCGCGCTGGGCAAACTCTGAACCACCGACACCCACGCAATTGTTGTCGCCAGTGGACGCGAATTGCTATGTTAGCGGGCGTTTCGGGGGGATGTTCAGGTTCGTTGGCCAGTTGCGCCGTCATGCTCCCCTCGCCCGATGCACCAGATTGTCTACGGAATCAAGCTCAATGAAAGTTCTGCGTACCAAGGTCATCCCATCCGTGTTGTGCGGGCTGTTGTGTATAGCGCAGCCCGTCGCCTGGGCCGCCGACGAAGCCGGCAGCGATAGCGAAGCCAGTGCTGACGGTATCCTGCTGCGCACGGATTTCCTCAATGCCGCCTACCTGCCCGGTCACGAGCGCGTCTTCGTGTCCGGTCTTCACGGCATGGTCGGGCTGATCGACGTCGGTGATGACACGGCACAGATCCGCTTCGCCGAGAACGCACCGGACGAAGATTTCACCGCCATGGCGCGCCTGTCGGACAGCGAAGTCCTGCTCGGTTCGTCGACCGGTCGCGTCTACCACTTCGATGGTGAGACGTTCGAAGAACTGGCTGCGGTATCGGAATACGACGAACCGGTCATGAGCATCGCGGTCGACGGCAGCACGGTATGGGTAGTCGGGGCCCGCGGCCTGGTCGCGCGCAGCCTCGACGGCGGCCAGTCATTCGAGAATATCGAGATTCGCGACATCGTCACGCCGCCGACACCGATGCCCGGCGGACAGCCGGCGGACTGGTATTTCGGGGTCAGCAATCTCGACCCGGATTCGATTGAATTCAAGGCAACCGTCGACGGTGAACCGGCGGTGGCCGACGAGCACTACACGATGTATGCCGACGAAGGTTTCGTGCAAGTCCAGCAACAGCTCGACATGGACCCGCCGCCGATGGTGTCGTTCACGTTCAGCCCCGGGCCGCCTTTTCGTCTCGGCGATGTGTCCTGGAACGTGGTCCTGGCCAAAGACAACAAAGTCCTGATCGCCGGTGAGTTCGGCATGATCCTGCAGAGCGAGGACAACGGTGAGACCTGGGTGCGCCGCGATGTCGAAATCGTGCCGCAGGAGCCCGAGCCCGCTTACTGGCTGGCCGGCGCGCGGGATGGCGATCTGATCTGGCTGACCGGTGCCGCCGGTGTGACCCAGCGTAGCCTGGACGGCGGCGCAACCTGGCTGGAGAATCCTTCGCCCGGACGCGAAGGCATTTTCGGCGTCACGCTCGAGGCCGACGTACCGGTCATCTCCGGCGCGGTCGGCCTTATCGGCCGACTCGAGGGAGACGACTGGGTGGTCGCCGATCGTACGCGGCTCAAGCTGCTGTCCTGGTTGCGCTCGCCGGTCGTCATGCCCGACGGCACCATCCTCATCCTGGGCGGCCGGGCCAGCGCCATCCACTACAGTGACGGCGAGTTCGAGCGCGTGCCGGTCTCGTTCTGAGCGCGTCTTGCGAGCACGGCGCTGCGGGCGCCGTGCAATGATCCCACGCACCAGAAGAGGGGCTGCGGCCCCCTTTTCATTTCCGGTGTCCGGACCAGCCTGGCATCCGCGCCACCACGGCTTGGCGATAACAGTCGCCGGCATGGTCGTTGACCAGGCCGGCGGCCTGCATGAACGCATAGACGATGGTCGAGCCGACGAAGCGAAAGCCGCGCTTTTTCAGATCGCGGCTCAAGGCGTCGGACTGCGTACTGGTCGCGACATAGTCGGCCAGTGTGCGCGGTGCGTTGACGATGGGTTGGCCGTCGACGAACGACCACAGATAGGCCGCGAAGCTGCCGTGCTCCGCGGCGACTTCGAGCAGCGCCCGTGCGTTGCCGATGGCTGATTCGATCTTCAGGCGATTACGGACGATACCCGCATCTTCGCACAGGCGCGCGGCATCGGCGGCGGTGAACCCGGCGACTCTATGGATATCGAAGCCGGCGAAAGCCGCGCGGTAGTGCGGCCGCTTGCGCAGTACCGTGTACCAGCTCAGACCCGCCTGGGCCCCTTCGAGCACGAGCAGTTCGAACAAGCTCCGATCGTCGGTGACGGGCACGCCCCATTCCTGGTCGTGATAAGCGACGTAATCGGGTTTGCCGAGATCCACCCATGGACAGCGCGCGAGCGGGACAGCGGGTTGCGGTTTCGATGCGGGCATTGATGAATGACCAGAAGCCGCCTGCGGACGTGCCGGCGTCAATCTCCGGCGCCAGCACGTCCCCCCGAGGCTTCCTGGTCAGGCGAGTTCGATGGCCAGCGCTGTAGCCTCACCGCCGCCAATACACAGGCTGGCGATGCCGCGTTTGGCGCCGAGGTCACGCAGCGCCTGAACCAGGGTGACGACGATGCGTGCCCCGGAGGCCCCGATCGGATGGCCCAGCGCGCAAGCGCCGCCGCGGACATTGAGCTTGTCGTGCGGAATGCCGAGATCGTGCATGGCCGCCATGGCGACCACGGCGAAGGCCTCGTTGACTTCGAACAGGTCGACGTCGGCGACGCTCCAGCCGACCTGCTGCAGCAGTTTCTCGACGGCATGCACGGGCGCGGTGGTGAACCAGGCCGGCTCCTGGGCATGCGAGGTGTGCGCGAGGATGCGTGCCTGCGGCGCGATGCCGAGGGCGTTGGCGCGCGATTCCGACATCAGCACGACGGCCGCGCCGCCGTCTGAAATGGAACTCGAATTGGCTGCCGTTACCGTGCCGTCCTTGGCGAACGCCGGCCGCAGATGAGGGATCTTGTCGAGCTGGGCTTTGTCCGGCTGTTCGTCGGTGTCGACGATGACTTCCCCCTTGCGGGTGGTCATGGTGACGGGCTCGATTTCGGCCTTGAACAGATTCTTGTTGATGGCGTTCTGGGCGCGTTTCAACGATTCGATGGCATAGGCATCCTGCGCTTCCCGGGTGAACTCGTACTTGCGTGCCGTCTCTTCGGCGAACACCCCCATCAGACGGCCCTTGTCGTAGGCGTCTTCGAGGCCATCGAAAAACATATGATCGATGACTTCGCCGTGGCCGAGGCGCATGCCGCTGCGCACCTTGGGCAGGAGATACGGCGCATTGGTCATGCTTTCCATGCCCCCGGCGACGACCACGCCGGCCGAGCCGGCGTTGATGGCATCATGGGCAATCATGATCGCTTTCATGCCGGAGCCGCACATCTTGTTGATGGTCGTACAGGGTACGGCGTTACCGATACCGGCGCCGAGCGAGGCCTGACGGGCGGGCGCCTGGCCGAGGCCGGCCGGCAGAACGCAACCCATGATGGTCTCTTCGACGGCATCGGCGGGCAGCCCGGCGCGCGCCAGTGCGCCGCGGATGGCGGTGGCGCCGAGCAGCGGCGAGGTGGCATCGGAAAGCTCGCCCTGCATGCCGCCCATGGCGGTACGGGCGAGACCTGCAATGACGGTTGGCTCTGCCATATCAATCTCCAAATAAGTGGCGGGATTTCAAGTGGGCGCTATGGTACGCCAAGCGGAGCGCGGCGACGACTCAGGGGCCTCAGGACGCGAGCAGCCGCTCGGCGATGGTCTCGGCGATCGGGAA
>JBBDTC010000204.1:0-4461 GCA_040904625.1 Gammaproteobacteria bacterium | reverse complement strand
GCGGACTTAAAATCCGCCGGCCTCACGGCCATGCCGGTTCGATTCCGGCCCCGGGCACCACACTGGAACTGGCAAGGCCGGCCGGACGTTCGGGTGAGTCTCCTCAGATTGTTGCGAAAGTGCCGCAATAACGCCTCAATCTGTATGATTTTCTTCAACAATCCTTGCAATCCGCGGGCTGTTCTCTAGAATGGTGGCGTTTTCCGACAACAATCGAGCGAAGCCGGAATGCGTTTCGGCCACGCCGCTCAGCCGCCAGGTAATCCAGCCTCGGATCCCGGCGTTTGAATGCAACGCAACAACGCTTGGGTGCTGGGCAGTTCCGGCGGCGCAAAATGGACACGATGAGCCCACAATTTGCTCGACACCGCACCTGCGGGGGCGGTGTCGACGCAGCGCGGCAATGCCTGCGGCGACGGCCGAGCAGGACTGAGCCGCACTGAATTTCCAACCGGCCAACTGGTCCTTACGAAATATGAGCGAAGAACAATACCAAACGAAAGCACGGGCGATATCCCAACACGACGACGTGATCATCGACATCCTGCGCGAGCAGGCCGTCCAACCACTCGAACGCTCCACGGATCCGGCGCAGTCTTCCCTCAACCGTGCGGCGCAGGCACTGCTCGACCGTCAGGCCAATGATGGCCACTGGCGCTTCGATCTCGAGGCCGACGCGACCATTCCCTCGGAATACATTCTCCTGCAGCATTTCCTGAAACGGCGCAACCCGCCGCGCGAGGAGAAGATTGCGCGTTATCTGCGTCGGCGTCAGAACTGCAACGGCAGTTGGTCGCTTTATCATGGTGGACCGGGCGACATGAGTGCGACGGTCAAAGCCTATTTCGCCCTGAAGCTCATGGGCCATTCGGTCGATGCGCCCTACATGGTGCGCTGCCGGCACTGGGTGTTGAGCAACGGTGGTGCCGAAACCGTCAACGTATTCACCCGCATTGCGCTGGCGATTTTCGGCCAGTTGCCGTGGCGTACGGTACCGGCGATGCCGGTCGAGATCATGTTTCTGCCGCGTTGGTGGTTCTTCAATCTGAGCAAGGTGTCGTACTGGTCACGCTGTGTGATCGTGCCGCTGTTGATCCTGTTCGCGCGCCGGCCGGTCGTCGAGGTCGAAGATCGCCTCGGCATCGCCGAGTTGTTCCTGTCGCCGCCGCAGAAGCTGCGTAATCTCGATCATTTCCGTTCCGGCCAGCCGCTCAAGAACTGCTTCATTCTGCTCGATCGGATACTCAAGGTCGTCGAGCCGCTGATCCCGTCCTTCATCCGCGAGCGCGCTTTGAAACGCGCGGAAAACTGGATGCGCGACCATACCAAGGGTGAGGGTGGTCTGGGTGCGATCTATCCGGCAATGGCCAATGCGGCAATGGCGCTGACCGTGCTCGGTGCCGAGAGCGACGACCCCGATTTGGTGGGGACCATTCAGGCGATCGAGGATCTGGTGCTCGACGGCGAGACGGAAACGTACTGCCAGCCGTGTGTGTCGCCGATCTGGGATACCTGCCTGTCCTTGACCGCGCTGACCGAGGCCGGTGCCCCGGCCGACCATCCGGCCGTCGCGCAGGCCGTCGAATGGCTGTTCGATCACCAGATCTTCGTCGAAGGTGATTGGTGCGACCAGGCACCGGGTCTCGAATCGGGTGGCTGGGCGTTCCAGTACGAGAACGACAAGTATCCGGATGTCGACGATACCGGCATGGTGCTGATGGCGCTGCTGCGGGCGGGCGCACACGACAAGCAGCACAAGATCAAACGCATCAACCAAGCCGTCAACTGGCTGCTCGGCATGCAGAATCCGGATGGCAGCTGGGGCGCGTTCGATATCGGCAACAATTACGAATATCTGAACAAGATCCCCTTCGCTGACCATGGTGCGCTGGTCGATCCGGGCACGGCCGATCTCACCGCGCGCTGCATCGAACTGCTGGCCATGCTGGGCCATGACGCGAGCTTCCCGCCGGTCAAGCGGGCGATGGCGTTTCTCCAGCGCGACCAGGAGGAAGACGGCTCGTGGTACGGTCGTTGGGGTGTGAACTACATCTATGGCACGTGGAGCGTGCTCGCTGCGCTGGGCGCGATCGGTGAGGACGTCGCCAAACCCTATGTGCGCAAAGCCGTGCAGTGGCTGCAGGACACGCAGAACGAGGATGGTGGCTGGGGCGAATCCTGCAATACCTATGACGACGCGGGACTGACCGGACACGGCATCAGCACCGCTTCGCAGACGGCCTGGGCTTTGCTCGGTTTGATGGCAGTCGGCGAGACCGGTTCGACACACGTCGAGCGTGGTGTGGATTATCTGGTCCGGACCCAGAACGCGGATGGCGAGTGGGACGAAGAGGAATATACCGGCACGGGGTTCCCGCGCGTGTTCTACCTCCGCTATCACGGCTACAGCCGCTACTTCCCGGTGTGGGCGCTGGGCACCTATGCCCGTGCCCGCAAGGGTCTGCCGACGCGGCAGTCGGAGCTGATGACGCAAGGCCCCATTGATCTCGGCCATATCCCGGTGTTGGCGCTGGCCAGCTGAGTTATTCTGGGACGGACCCTGAGCCGTTTGCTCGAGGCTTCTTCGGAGAGTAAGGATGTTGGACTACGCCGCGCCCCTGCGCGACATGCGCTTCGTGATTGGAGAGATCATCGGCTACGAGCAGATCAGCGCGCTCGATGCCTGCGAGGAGGTCAGTGCCGAACTCGTCAATGCCGTGCTCGAAGAGGCCGGCCGTTTCGCAGCCGGGGTTCTCGCCCCGCTCAACCGCATCGGCGATACCGAAGGCTGCCGCCTCGATGATAAGCACGTCGTGCACACACCGGCCGGTTGGCGCGATGCTTATGCCGCATTCTGTGATGCGGGCTGGAATGCACTCGCCATGAACCCGGATTTCGGCGGCCAGGATCTGCCCAAGCTCGTCGCCACGGCCGTCGGCGAGATGTGGGATTCGGCCAATATGGCGTTCGGCCTGTGTCCCTTGCTGACCTGCGGCGCAATCGAGGCCATCGAGCAACACGGCGACGAGGCACTGCAGACCCGCTACCTTGCCAAGCTGGTGTCGGGCGAATGGACCGGCACCATGAACCTGACCGAGCCACAGGCCGGCTCCGATCTGAGCGCGGTGGGCACGCGTGCCGTACCGGAAGGCGACCATTACCGCATCACGGGCCAGAAGATTTACATCACCTACGGTGAGCACGACCTGGCCGAGAACATCATCCACCTGGTGCTCGCGCGTACACCGGATGCGCCCGCGGGTACGCGAGGTATCTCGCTGTTCGTGGTGCCGAAGTTTCTCCTCGACGAGAACGGCGCATGCGCTGAACGCAACGATGTGCGCTGCGTCTCCATCGAGCACAAGCTCGGCATACACGGCAGCCCGACGGCCGTGATGTCCTACGGTGATGACGGTGGCGCCATTGGCTACCTCGTCGGTGATGAGAATCGTGGCCTGATGTACATGTTCACGATGATGAATGCCGCCCGGCATGCGGTCGGCCGCGAGGGTTTTGCCATTGGTGAAGCAGCCTACCAGCTGGCTGTCGCCTACGCCCGCGAGCGCATCCAGGGCCAGCCGCCTGGCGCATCCGAGCGCGCGCCCATCGTCGAACATGCCGACGTCAAGCGCATGCTGATGATGATGAAATCGCAGGTCGAGGCGATGCGCGCTGTCGCCTATGTCTGTGCACTGGCCTATGACGTGGGCGAGCGCCATCCGGATCCGGAACAGCGCGCGCGGGCCGCGCGTCGCGGTGATTTCCTCACCCCTATCGTCAAGGGCTGGAGTACGGAGACGGCGCAGGAGATCGCTTCGCTGGGGGTGCAGGTGCACGGTGGTATGGGTTTTGTCGAGGAGACTGGCGCCGCGCAATACCTGCGTGACGTTCGCATCACCACTATCTACGAAGGCACGACCGGCATCCAGGCTGGCGATCTGGTCGGCCGCAAGACCTTGCGCGATGGCGGCAGCGCGGCGCGTGAGCTGCACGACGACATGGCGGCGACCCTGGCCCGCCTGGAGCCGGTGACGGGCGACGCGGCGGCGGTACGCGATGCTTTCGCCAGCGCCTGCGCCGGCTGGCGGGCCGCGCTCGACTGGTTGTGCGAGAGCGCGGATGACCCGCGCCTCGGCGCGGCGGCGTCGTATAACTTTCTGATGTTGAGCGGTGTCGTGTGCGGCGGCTGGATGATGGCCGAGGCCGCCGGCGTGGCCGCGGCCGCGCTCGAAGGTGCACCCGACGACGCTGCTTTCTATCGCGCCAAAATCGCTGCTGCACGCTTCTATGCCGCCCAGATCCTGCCGCGTGCGAGCGGCTTGCGCCAGGCGGTGGTCGAGGGCTCGAGTGTAATCGCCGAGTTCGATACGGCGTTCGTCTAAGGACCCTGACCAAAATTATCTTGTCAGCACCGAGGGTGTTCCTGAGTGGCCGATGCAAGGCGCGTTTTGCAGGTAATAG
>JBBDTC010000203.1:0-26414 GCA_040904625.1 Gammaproteobacteria bacterium | reverse complement strand
CCTCGTTGGAAATACGACCCCAGCTCCAGACTCATACCATGCTGGAATAGACTCAGCCTTGGCCATTACGGGTCGAAATGTTAGCGTCCGGCATGCCTCAAACTGCGCCGCCTGGCAAACGTCGGGAACGCCCACGGCAAAAGTTGCAAGGCGCTTGATATTTCTGTCATACGTAAGCGAAGTCTCTCTGCATGCGTATCGAAATAGCCATAACAGATTGTTTTTCCCCGCTATTCGCAGGGTAAACTGACATCAATCAAGTCTCATTGTCGAGAAATTGCTGATATTCATGCGCGAAATGCAGGTTAAGTAGACGCGCGACGATTGGAGAATCCGAATGATACAGGGCACGCAAGTTTCGAGCAGCGATCAGAATCGGGCACTGGCACTCAGTACGATAGCTTTCACGGCCTGTTTTGCAGTCTGGACGATTTTCTCCATCATCGGTGTGGCGATAAAGCAGGAATTATCGCTGAACGAGTCGGAATTCGGACTGTTGGTGGCAACACCCATTCTCACAGGGTCGTTGACGCGTCTGTTTCTGGGGGTGTGGACCGAGAAATACGGTGGCAGGCTGGTATTTTCTCTGCAGATGATTCTTGCCGGCCTGGCAACATGGATGCTGACCTGGGCCTCGACCTATACGATGTATCTGGTCGCAGCCCTTGGTATCGGTCTTGCCGGGGGCTCGTTCATCATCGGTGTGGCTTATGTTTCGCGCTGGTATCCCACCGCCAAGCAAGGAACGGCACTCGGCATATTCGGAGCGGGCAACGTCGGCGCGGCCGTGACGAAGTTCGTCGCGCCGTTCGTCATGGTGGCCTACGGTTGGCACGGCGTTGCGCACGCCTGGGGTGCGGGTTTGATCGTGATGGGGATCGCGTTCTGGTTTCTTGCTGAAGATGACCCGGAGCTGATAGCGCGTCGCGCCAGTGGTGTCAAGGCTCCCACGCTGGCTGAACAATTCGCGCCGCTCAAGAACCTCCAAGTGTGGCGCTTCTCGCTGTATTACTTCTACGTTTTCGGTGCCTTTGTCGCATTAGCCCTATGGTTGCCGCACTATCTGGTCGACGTCTATGGCCTGGACATCAAAGCTGCAGGTATGTCCGCTGCGGCATTTTCCTTGTCAGCGTCCCTGTTCCGTGCTTATGGCGGGCATTTGTCCGATCGATTCGGCGCGCGCGTGGTGATGTACTGGACATTCGGCTTTTCGCTCCTCTTCCTTTTCATGCTGTCCTATCCTCCCACGGATTACGTGATCCAGGGAAAATTCGGCCCAATCCATTTCTCCACCGAAATGGGCCTGTGGCCGTTCGTGACCACGCTGTTCGCGCTGGGATTCTTCATGAGCCTTGGCAAGGCCGCGGTCTTCAAGCACATCCCTGTCTACTACCCCAAGCATGTGGGCGCAGTGGGTGGATTGGTCGGCATGATCGGCGGCCTCGGCGGCTTCGTTTTACCTATCACATTCGGTGCACTCCTCGATTTGACGGGCATCTACACCAGTTGCTTCGCCCTTCTCTTCGTGGTCGTTGCCGTGTCACTCGGGTGGATGCATCTATCGATTCGCATGATGGAGCGGACAGCACATGGCGAGATGCTCGATCGGCTCCCCGAGTTGCCGGAGATGCAGCCGATCCACCACGCCGAAACCACGACCATGCGGCGGGCGCTCACCGAATGGAACCCCGAGGACAAAGCATTCTGGGAGCAGAAAGGAAAAACTATTGCACGCCGCAATCTCTGGATCTCGATTCCGGCGTTGCTCCTGGCTTTTTCGGTCTGGATGGTTTGGTCGGTCGTCGTTGCGCGATTACCCGCCATAGGCTTTGATTTCACCACTGAACAGCTGTTCTGGCTCGCGGCATTACCAGGGTTGTCCGGGGCGACGCTGCGTATCTTCTATGGATTCATGGTGCCAATTTTCGGCGGCAGGCTCTGGACAACGCTGTCCACCGCCTCGCTCCTCCTGCCAGCCTTCGGCATCGGCTACGCGGTCCAGGATTCCGGAACGCCCTACCTGATATTCCTGGTGCTGGCACTTCTGTGCGGGTTGGGCGGCGGCAACTTTGCGTCGTCGATGGCTAACATCGCCTATTTTTACCCGAAAGCGGAGAAGGGCAATGCGCTGGCGCTGAATGCCGGACTGGGCAATCTCGGCGTTTCCGTGATGCAGTTTCTGGTGCCGCTGGTCATCACGGCGGGTGTTTTCGGAGCAATCGGTGGAGATCCTCAGGTGACGTCGGACGGCGCTCGCCTCTGGATGCAGAACGCCGGCTTCATCTGGGTCCCGTTCATCATTGTTTCGACGGCTGCGGCTTGGCTGGGCATGCATGACATCGCTGATGTCAAAGCCAGCTTCAGGGAGCAGGCGATTATCTTCAGCCGTAAGCACAACTGGATCATGTGCGTGCTTTATACCGGCACTTTCGGCAGTTTTATTGGTTATTCGGCTGGTTTCCCGCTGCTCACCAAACTGATGTTTCCTGATGTGAATGCAATGAAATTCGTCTTTCTCGGACCTCTCGTCGGTGCGCTTTCGCGCGCGGGCACCGGCTGGGTAGCGGACCGGTACGGTGGCGGGCGCGTCACGTTCTGGACCTTCGCCGGCATGATTGCGGCAGTCTTCGGGGTGATTTTCTTTCTGGGTATCAAGGAACAGCCCGGCGCCTTCGAGGGATTTTTTGCCTGTTTCATAGGACTGTTTTTCCTGACCGGAGTTGGTAATGCTTCGACTTTCCAGATGATCCCCGCGATTATGGGGCATGAGATCCCGCGACTCATGCCAGGATTGGAGCCGGTCGCGCGCCGCAGGCAGGCCGAGCGCGAAAGCGCGGCGATCATCGCATTCACCTCGGCGATTGCCGCCTATGGCGCATTTTTCATCCCTAAGGCCTACGGCACTTCCATCGCGATCACGGGCGGGCCAGTCGCGGCACTATGGTGCTTTCTCGGCTTCTATGTCCTTTGTCTCACCCTGACCTGGGTTTATTACACGCGACCTAAGGGGCTTCTCCATACACTCGAGCGCGGCGATCGGGCCGCAGCCCAAGCCTGACCTGGGAAAGTACGCGATATGAGCCATCTAGCAGCCTGTCGGACTTAGGGCATCGTGATGAGGCGAGTGGGAGAGCGAGGCAAAATGAGCGCGCGTTCGAGGCGAATAGTGGGGCTATTTAACGAGAATGCGCGCTTATTTGGGCCGCTATCCCACCGCCGCAGTAGATGCGGCCTGAGTCCGACAGGCTGCTAGCTGAATCCGTTCGTGATGAGCCTGTCGAACCACGGGCGGATTCAACTTTTGCAGAGTTCCCTTAAATAATGCGGCCGCCCTGGCTCACTTATCCCTTGAACACATTTCCTGCATCCATCGCAAACGCATCGAGCAGAAAGCGTTCCTGCGGCTTCTCCGACGCCGTCTTTGGGATTTCATCGACCACTTGTAGGTAAGACGGCACGAAACTCGCTTCGAGTCGCGCCCGGCACCACGCGAATACGGATTCCGCATCGAAGTCTGCCGTGGCGATCGGCACGATGGCCGCGACGACATCCTTTTCTCCCGGCACCCCGTTCGCCGAAGGCACGCCGTAGACGAACACGTCGTTGACCTGCGGATGCTCGGCGAGCTCTTTCTCGACGAAAGCCGGGTTGACGAAATCGCCGTTGTGTCGAATGCCTCCGCCCTTGCGGTAGAGAAAATAAAACCAGCCGTCGGCATCGCGGTAGCCGATATCGCCCATGCGCAGCCAGCCGCCGCGGATCTTGGCCGCGGTCGCCTCCGCGTTGTTGAAATAGGCGACTGCCGGGCAAGTCCCGTCGGCGTTGCGGAACACGATCTCGCCTGGCTCGCCCGGTGCACACTCGCGATCGTCCTCATCGACGATCCGCCCAACCAGACTCGCCGGCGGCTTGCCGATACTGCCGACCGGTCCCGCCCCGGGCGGATTCAAGGTCAGCCCGCCTTCCGCCGCACCGTAGAACTCGTAGATGTCGACGCCGAAACGTTCCGCGAAAGACGTCCAGATCGCTGCCGGCATGCCGGCACTCAAGACGAAACGCACGGGATTGTCACGGTCGTCGACCCGCCGGGGCTCACTGTAGATGGCGGTCGTCATGCCGCCGAGCAGGTTGAACGTGGTGCAGCCATAGTGCCGCGTGATGTCCCACAAGCGCGACTTGGTGAAGCGACGGCTGATCACGCCACGCAAGCCCATCGCGAGGGTCGTGCCGAGCGTGATGAGCTGGGCATTGGCATGAGTCAGCGACAACCCGGTGTAAGGACGGTCGCCCGGACGCAAACCAAGCACCTCGCCGAGGCTCGCAACGAAGCCGAAGCGGGCGTAGGGCGAGAGGATAGCTTTGGGATCACCCGTCGTGCCCGAGGTATAGAGCATCTGCATGGGCTCCTCGGCCGCCTGCACGCGGATTGCGATGGCGGGTGTCGGACCAGTGAGGATCTCGGCAAACGGCCGCTGTTCGAGCGCCGCCACCGGCACCGCGTTGGAACCGACTACCCAAACCCATTCGAGCCGCGGGCAGTCGGCGGCGATCTCAGCGAGGTTGGCGAGCGCATAGTCGCCGATCACGAGCCCGCGGCACTGTGAGTAATCGAGCATGAACGCGAGCTTCTTGCCGCGCGTACGAGGATCGATGGGTACGAACACCGTGCCCGCGATCGACGAACCGACCATGACATCGACGAACTCGGGATGGTTCTGCATCACCACACCGAACGCATCGCCCGGCTGCATGCCGACCGCATCGAGCGCTGCGGCGACGCGCTGACCGTTCTGCCAGAGCTGGCGGTAGGTCCTGGTCTCGTCGACGAAGCGGCCGTCGGCCGCTACATCGACGAAAGTCAGCACGTCGAGCTCGGGATGCTCGGCGACATGCGCCGCGATGAGATGGGCAAGGATCAGGGGATCAGGGGCGGTTTCGGTCATAGGCTGGTTATTCCGTTAGAGCGGCCGTACGAGACTATGCGAAACCCTCCCGGAGTCCGGTCCCTCGCCCGACGTGAGGTGCTTGCTCGATGCGCGTTCATAACAACTCCGGATCGACCAGTGCATTGCCACCGAGCAAGGCCAGGATCTCGTTGCAACCATCCTCGATCAGCGACGCGCGGGCATCGCGCAGCAGCTTCTCCAGCGGGTATTCGCGCGTCATACCATTGCCTCCGAAGAGCTGCAGAGCCTCGTTCGCGACTTCAAACGCAGTCTGCGTGCCGGTTATCTTCGCGGTCATTGCCGCGTGCAGCGCTGGCTGCTCGACAGAGGTGTTGTAGGCGACCACACGCCGTGTCAACGCACGCGCCGCCTCGACCTTGCGGAACATCTGGAACAGCCGGTAGATGACATTCTGATGGCGCACTAGCGGCACCCCACCCTGGCGGCGCTGATGGGCATACGCATGGGCAAGTTCATACGCACGCTGCGCAACGCCGGTGAAAGTCGCACCCATCAAGGCATTGGCCTCGGTGTGGATGGCATAGACTGCGCGCTGGAAATTGTCCGGCCCGGCGAGCAGGTGTTCGATCGGCAGTTCGACCTGGTCGAAAAAGATTTCGCCCTGGTTCAGGGCGCGCTGACCCATCTTGTCGAGCGGTTTGCCCTTCGACACACCCTTGGCGTCACAGGGTACGATTATGACCGCGCCATGCTTCGGATCGGGGCCTGCGCCGCTGTCTGCCGCGCAGTAGAGGATGCAGACCTGGCCAATCGTACCGTTCGATACCCAGGCCGATTTCTGCCCGTTGATCACGATGCGATCGGCTTTCAAGGTCGCGACGCAATTCGGCCGCCCATACTGTCCGGAGGCGTGCGCCGCGACCTGATCGGGATCGAGCGTGTCGCTGCCGTGATCGGGCTCGGTGATCCCCCAGCAGCCGATCTTGTCGTCGGCACAGTATTCGGCCAGGTAGTCGTTACCGAACAAGCGTGAGAGATAGCGCGGCAAAGTCGAAGCGCCGATCGAGATGGCCAGGCCGGAGTCACCCCAGCCGAGCGTCTCGTAGAACAGGCAGATGATCTTCGCACGCTGCGCGGGTTCCATCGAGAGGATCGCATCTACATTGAAACCGAGCTCGTTGAATTTCGCATAGAAAGCCCACAACGGCGAATCTGGCGCAATCACGGCCTCCGGCGTCATACGATCGAGCTGCACCCCGAGCGGGCGCATCTCCTGCTCGGCAAAACGCCTGAGCGTATCGACGATGGCGCTCTCTTCCGCGTCGAGCGGCAGCTCCGCGCCGAGCGGGCCAAGCTTCGGCCGCGGCGTCGCGGCCCAGTTTGCTATGCGTACGTGTTCGGCAGGTTGTCCGGCGCCGGAGATGGATTCTGCGGTTGCGGCCATGTTCCCTTCCTCCCTTTGTCTCAGGTATGGTGCAACTCGCTGCGCGAGCTGCATTCGTGGAACAAGCTTGGGCCGGACTGCACTGCCAGTAATTGATATAGCTCAAGCCAAGCTGTCTTGCGCGGCTCGGCCAGCAGACAGCCACACCATCAGGCAGAGCGCGGCACGGTTCATGCTGCAACGCAAAATCGCGCTTCCAATCCCAAGAAAATCAGCCGCGACGACTGCCAGCGTCCTGCCCCGTGTTCGCCGCTGGTCAGGTGCCCGCAGCGTCGAGCGCTACGCATGGATGGCAGTCGGACGCGACGGCGCTGGAGAACCCTACCCCTGGAGCGGCTTTGATCCAAATCTGACGGCCTCGCACGCCCCCGTTCCAGCCCGCTCAGTCCTTCTTGACCATCTGGGCTCCCGCCGCAAGCAGGATGCCATTGTGGATGAGAAAGCTGCGTATGGTGTTGCCGCGCTTGGCCTTTTGTAGGCGCGAACCATCGCCCTCAGCCTGGAATTCATCGATCAATTGGGCATACTTCCGGCGACCCTTGATGCTTATGCGGCGATCGCCTGCTTTGTTCGTGCGCAGGCATTCCGCAATGATCGTGTCCGGTTCGACGGCGGCAAAACGGCAGAATGCCGCCAGCAACGGCAGGCGGTCGGGATCATCGGTCTGCGGATCGCCGCCCCAATGTTCGCGCAAGCCGTCGAGCCAGCTGCGCACGCTTTCGTATTTGAGTAGCTCCAAAGGCTCCATCGGCGTTCAGAGCGGCAATCCGAGACGTTCGGCCAAGGCCTTTATCTCGGCTTTGCGGTCGGGATCATTGGGTACGGCCTGGCGCTGAATCATATTGGCCGCCTTCAATTTGCTGACCACCGCCTCGTCGCGCCTGAACGGGACGCCATATTTCCCTTCGAAGTACTGCTCCTCGAATGGTGGCCGCGGCCGCTGTCCGCCTGCTTCCCAGGATTCGGCCGGGTACCCGACCAGCAGCACCCAGAGGGACATCCAGTCGTCTGGCACTTCGAACACGCTTTGGATGATCTCGGGATTAGGCGTATTCATCCCCACGCCGAGGCCCTCGTCGACGCCGGCGAGCATGGCTTGGCATGCTGCCATACCTGCATCGGCAGCGGCTGCGGCGACGTATGCCGGCGCTTCGGTGAGCGGCTTGAGAATCTGAGGATAGACGAGATCATCGACGAAGCGATGGCTCCAGCCGTGGGTCGGAGGTAGTGCTCCGACATCCACGAGTTCTTTGAGTCGCGCGCCCTTGACCCGGTTGACGACGCCGAGATCGACGAAGAAATAGATGTGCACCGGGGCGAGGTCGAGCGCGATGTCGGCCACCGGCGTTTTGAGTTTATCTAGTTTCTCCTGTGGAATCTTATCGCGCTCGGAGACCACGGCTTTGAGCCAATGCGCATTGACGGCGCAGGATGAGAGGCGGGCGGCTTCGAGCATGACCTGGATTTTCTCGCGTTCGACGGGCTTGTCCGGGTCGAAGAAGCGAATCGTGCGGCGGCGGCCAATGACTTCTTTGAATTCCATAGCTGCATCCTCCTGGACGTGTTGCTGGAAATAAGCATGTTATCCCGGTCTCCGGTCATGCCGATAATCGGGCAGCAGAACCCTGCTTCAGGGTTTCACTTGTTATCAAGCCTGTAAAATTCCGAGTTGATCTGGCGCAATCTTTGCGCGCTGATGGGGAATAAGCTGGTGGACATAGGGTCGATACTGGATCGGGCCTGCGTGCATATAACAATAACTGAAAGGGATAAAGAGATGAATGAAATATACATCGCCGGTGTCGGCATGACGCATTTCGGCCGACATCTCGAGCGCAGCCTGAAGGATCTGACCGGTGATGCGCTGAGCCAGGTTCTCGCCGATGCCGGTTGTGAGCGTGGCCAGATCGAAGCCGCGTTTTTCGGCAACTGCGTACAGGGGCACATGGAAGGCCAGGACATGGTGCGTGGCGAGATTGCCCTCCGCGCCCACGGCATAGAAGGAGTACCGGTGATCAACGTTGAGAACGCCTGTGCCACGGCGTCCACCGCCTTCCACATGGCGGTCAGCTATATCAAGGCCGGAGCCGCGGATATCGTCCTCGCTATCGGCGTGGAGAAAATGTTCTCTGCGGACAAGGCGCGCATGTTCAGCGCCTTCGACGGCGCCTGGGACGTACATGACGTCGACGGGAGCGTCGCGCGCTTCGCCGAGATGGCCGCGGGCGTCGAGGTCCCTGAAGGGTCGACTTCGCCGCGTCCGTACAGCGTATTCATGGACATCTACGCCGGCTTCTGTCGCATGCATATGCGTGAGTTCGGTACGACGCAAGCCCAACTCGCGGAAGTCGCGTCGAAGAATCACGGCCATTCGACGAAGAATCCGAAATCGCAGTATCAGCGCCCGTTCACCGTCGACGAGGTGCTCAATGCTGCGCCGATCACTTATCCATTGACGCTGCCGATGTGCTCCCCAATAAGTGACGGTGCGGCCGCCGCGATCGTCTGCAGCGCGGCCGGTCTCGCACGGATCAACGGCAGCCGCGCACGCGACTGCCGTGTGCTGGCGAGCGTGATCCAATCGGGCAGTAACCGCGGCATCACCGAGTTCGAGCAACACGCGAGTCGGCTTGCCGCACAAAAAGCTTATGCCCAAGCCGGTGTCGGCCCGGCCGACATCGATGTCGCCGAAGTCCACGACGCGACCGCGATGGGCGAGATCATCGAACTCGAGGCACTCGGTATCTGCGCACTCGGCGACGGCGGCCCGGCCGCGGCGCGCGGCGAAACCCGTCTCGGTGGGCGTGTGCCAGTGAATCCCTCGGGTGGGCTCGAGTCGAAGGGCCACCCAATCGGGGCGACCGGACTCGGGCAGATCTACGAGTTAGTATTGCAGCTGCGCGGCGAAGCGGACGGCCGTCAGGTCGAGGGCGCGACGATGGCTATCGCGCAAAACGGCGGCGGCCTAGTTGGCATCGAGGAAGCTGTGACCTGTGTCAACATCATCGGACGTTGACTGCAGCGATGACGCGTGATGCTCTGGGAGGCGTACAAAATTGCGACGGGACGCGCATAGCGCGTCCCGTCCTACGGTCAGGTTTCTCGGCCAGGCCGCCGGCATTCTGCCAGTGGAAAGAATCGGAGACGCCGTTCTCGACAGGGAGATCATTCACGATGACCAGCGTCAAATGCCGAACGGGTGCCATGTCTCCTGCCGTCGGACTGATCCTCGGTGTCGCGCTGATGCCGCGGGCCGGGTGGGCTGAGGCGCCCGTCGTTGATCGCTTGTGGACCGCATTGACCGGCGGCACCCCCGAATTCTCGCTGCGCTGGCGCTACGAGCAAGTCGACGATGACATCCAAGTGAACGGCTTGCCGCTGGAGCAGGCCGAGGCTTCGACGGTGCGTGCGACCTTGGGTTACCGCACGGGCGATTTCCACGGTTTTGGCGCCTATCTGGAGTTCGAGGCCATCGGTGCGCTCGGCATCGACGACTACCACGATGGTTCAGGAACCGGCAATAGCGAGTTCGCGACCATTGCCGATCCCGAAGGAGTCGAGGTCAATCAGGGCTATTTGTCCTATCGTCCCGAACCACGAATCACGCTGAAGGCCGGTCGTCAGATCTACACGCATCGCGACGCACCATTTCATCGTTACCTCGGCACCGTCCTGTGGCGGCAGAACTGGCAGACCCAGGACGCGGTGACGGCGGCCGTCGTGCCGCTCGAAAATTTGATCGTCGATTACGGCTATATCTGGAACGTCAATCGCATCTTTGGTGAGGATGCCCCCGAGCCCCTGTCCAATTTCGAGAGCGACTCCCACATCGTGAACGTCAAGTATCTGGGCCTGCCCTGGCTGCACCTCGAAGCCTACGCCTACCTGTTGGATTTCGACAATGCGCCGCGTTTCTCGTCGAACACGCTCGGACTGCGCGGCAACGGCACTTATCCCTTGAGCGAATTCTGGAGTGTGCTGTACACGGCCGAGTATGCGCATCAGTACGATGCCGCCGAAAACACATTCGACTATTCCGAGGACTACCTACTGTTCGAAGCTGGGTTCAGCCGCAAGTTGCCACGCTACATCAAATCGATAATGGCGAAATTCAGCTACGAGAAGCTCGGCGGCAGCGGCCGACGGAATGGCGCGTTCGTCACGATTCTAGGCACCAACCATGCATTCCAGGGCTGGGCCGATCGATTCATCGTGACGCCAAACAGTGGCGTAGAGGACTACTACGTCACCGGAGTCGCCCAACTCGCTTGGGACATGAAGTTCATCATCAGCTACCACGATCTGAACTCCGATGCCGGGAGCTTCGATTACGGCACAGAGCTGGATCTCGAATTGACCAAGAGTTTCATGCAGCATTACGTGGTCGGCACCAAAGCCGCTTTCTACGACGCCGATCCAGGGCCGCGTAATACGGCAGGCCCGCCATCGGCGGATGCAACCATTGTATGGGTGTGGGCCGAGATGAAATTCTGACCGAAAATATGCGTTGAGTACGGCGGATGTGTTTGGTGATGACTGCTGTGCCGCCCCGACGCCGTTGCACGGAAGCATTGCCTGCGGATTAATCGCGTCAGTTCGGCACCGCTCGGTGCCTTCATCGAGCGTAAGCGCAGTGCGCCGTCGGGATGAATCTCTGGCTGCCCGTTATTCCCATTGCCATTGCTGTTGTGGGCGTGGCCTCGGCGGCCCATAATAACCAGCGAGCGCCGAAAGAAATGGTGCCAAATTGCGCCGGCGCTTTTTCTGTCGCGTCTGCAGCATTCTTCCTTGGGATCTTGATGGCGCCTTTTGCCACAGCGAGCTGCGGCGTCATGTATGGCATGCTTCTCTTCTTTCATATTCTGGCGGCTACGGTATGGACCGGTGGCCATTTGATCCTGGCTACGACGATCCTGCCAAGGGCCCTGAGGGGCCGATCCGTCGATGAGTTATTGCGCTTCGAATCCGCTTTCGAACGGATCGGAATACCGGCGCTGTTGATTCAGGTCGTGACCGGATTGCTGCTGGCGCAGCGGATGATCCCGGACATTGGGCAGTGGCTGGATTTCGACTCGCCGTTTTCCCGCCTGATCGGCACCAAGCTGATCCTGCTGCTGCTGACGATCGCTCTGGCGGTTCACGCCCGCCTGCGAGTGATCCCGCGCTTGTCGCAAGATCGTCTGACCGTCTTGGCCTGGCATGTCATTCCCGTTACCGTGATTTCGGTATTGTTCGTGCTGGTTGGCGTTTCTTTCCGTACCGGATGGTTTTGGTGAAGACCGAGGCTTCCTTTACGACATCCTGTAGAGAGGCAGGGGTGTCGGTCAGGCTCGTGCCACGTCATCGTCATGCGATCTTGACATGAGAACTGGGCGCGCTCCAGGCTACGTAGTTCCCGAAGAGCTTTTACGCATTTCCGCGGATGCTGCAGGCATTCGAATCGAGCGAGAATTGTCCAGGGTTTTTAGTGGGACATCCGATCAAGATTTGATCCGTGGTTTCCGCAACTGGAGGTAGCGTCCATGCCAAATGCGATCGACATGTTGCGCCAGGACCATGCCGGTATGCGGGAGTTGCTGGATTTATTCGCACTCCAGGTCGAGTCGATGCGCTCGCAAGAGGCCGACCCCGACTATCATCTGATGTATCAAATCGCGGATTTCTTCGTGCGCTTCGCCGACGCGGTCCATCATCCCTGTGAAGACCGCATGTACGACCTGATGCGCTCGCACGGCCATCAACTTGCGCAAGTGCTCGACGGCTTGGCCGAGGAACATCTGACCCTCGGCGCAATTGGAAGCGATTTGCGCACCCGATTAAAGGCAGCACACGCCGGGCAGCTCACCTCACGCGAGCGCCTGCTCGAATCTTGCACGGGCTTTCTACAGTTTCAAATCCACCATATGGATGTCGAGGAACGGCACCTCTTCCCAGCCGCTGCGCAACACCTGACCGATGGCGAGTTACGCGAGATCGCCGAAGCGAGTCACCGGGATCCCAATGTGACCGAATCTGCGTGGCTCGATGCCAGGTTCGAACGGATTCGCGCAGCACTGCTCGACGAGGTAAGAGGTTCGATCGCCCGGCCCGCATAGTCCATCGTTCGTCTCCTGCGGCGGCGGATCGCGAGGTCGGATGGATGCATCTCCTGGTTGAATCTTCCGTCGGTGTGCCGCCAAGTCACCGGACTATTGATGTCCGTCGTCGAGAACGCAAAGGGTCGTACGAGGGTGGTAAATTCGGGCTGTGCAGGATTGTCACAGCCTCGAGACAGCTTGGCTGAATGTTGCCAACGCCTTGGCAGACGGTCGACTTCCCACTACCCTTGCGGAGCCCGCCGGGGTATCGAATCTGAACCTTGGCACCCACCTTTGGGCGGGACGCCTTTACCTATCCACCTCGATCGCCTGGTACGGAACCTCCATGGTCAATGAAACCCGCGTTGCAGCGCCGAAGCTCGGCCCGCTGCCTTCCTTGATTTTTGCCTCGCGCTGGCTCCAGCTGCCGCTGTACCTGGGCCTGATCGTCGCCCAGTGTGTTTATGTCTTCCTGTTTCTCAAAGAGCTCACCCATCTCGTCACCGACGCCAATTCGCTCAGCGAACAGGGCATCATGCTGCTGGTGCTGGGGCTGATCGATGTGGTCATGATTTCCAATCTGCTGGTCATGGTGATCGTCGGCGGCTATGAGACCTTCGTGTCGCGCCTCAATCTGCAGGGCCATCCGGATCAGCCGGAATGGCTCAGCCATGTCAACGCATCGGTGTTGAAAGTGAAGCTCGCCATGGCGATCATCGGCATTTCCTCCATTCACCTGCTCAAGACGTTCATCGAGGCCGGCTCTCTTGGCGGCCTGCCCTTGTGCAACACGGAATCCGCATTGGCAGCCGCCCAGGCGCTGACCGACGTCGGTGCCAGAGCGAAGACCTGCACGACCGTCACGGCCGTCGGTGTGATGTGGCAGACCATCATCCATACCATTTTCATCGTCTCAGCCCTTGGCATCGCCTGGACCGATAAGTTGATGGCGCATCAGGGCAAGGTGTTGAAAGCCCATTGACGGTCTGCTCCAGGGTCATCGCGCTCGCGCAGTGTGGTTTCGGCACAGCGGCAGAGCCTCCCTAGCCTGATATGGAGCACTACGACGTCATCGTGCTCGGCGGCGGCGCCGCCGGTCTGATGTGCGCCGCCGTGGCCGGTGCGCGCGGTCGGCGTGTGCTGGTGCTGGAGGGTTCGAACAAGGTCGGCAAGAAAATCCTGATGTCAGGCGGCGGCCGCTGCAATTTCACTAATCTCAACAGCACTCCGTCGAATTTCATCTCCGCGAATCCGCATTTCTGCAAGTCCGCGCTCAGTCGTTACACGCCGTTCGACTTCCTCACCCTGGTCGAAGCCTACGGCATCGGCTACCACGAAAAAACAGCAGGGCAACTGTTTTGCGACCACTCCGCGAAAGCCATCGTCACCTTGCTTCTCACGGAATGTGAGCGTGCGGGCGTCAGGATTACGACGCACAGCCCCGTCCGCGCGGTTACATACGCAGGCTGCTACAGGGTATTGATGGATCTCGGTGTGCTCGAAGCATCCTCCCTGGTCGTCGCCACTGGCGGACTGTCAATTCCCAAGATGGGCGCAACGGATTTCGGCTACCGTGTGGCCCGCCAGTTCGGTCTCGACGTTCTCGACACCCGTCCTGGCCTCGTGCCATTTACCTTGTCGGGCAGATCCCGGGAGCTGTCGACCCGCCTCACCGGCGTCAGCGCAGCGGTGCTCGCCGCGACTAATGGCGTGCACTTCGAAGATGAAATTTTGTTCACACATCGCGGTCTCAGTGGCCCCGCCGCTTTGCAATTGTCCAGCTACTGGTCTGTGGGCCAGAGCATCACCATCAATCTACTGCCGAAAACAACGCTTGAAGCTTTACTGTTGGAGGCCAAGCGATCGCAGCCGCGGGTGCTGCTGAGAACCGTTCTGTCCCAGCATTTGGTCCGTGCACTGGTGCAAGAACTGCAGCACCTGTTCTGGGCCGATGTTGCGGAATGGCCACTGGCGGTACTGAGCGATGACCAACTGCGCGATATTGCGTCGCAGCTTCAGCGCTGGGTGCTCGAGCCGTCGGGCACCGAAGGCTATCGGACTGCGGAAGTCACTTTGGGCGGCGTCGATACGGCTGAACTCTCATCGCGGACGATGGAGGCGAAACGCCAGCCCGGGCTATATTGCATCGGAGAAGTGATCGACGTGACTGGTCACCTCGGCGGACACAATTTCCAGTGGGCATGGGCGTCCGCGCAAGCTGCCGGGCAGGTAGCATGAAGCGTCCGACCGCGTGCCTCGCCCCCGGGCATGCTCGCTCACTTTTGCAGAGCTTCCTTAGCGGCTAATTGCGCCTCGCAGTAAGCCGCTAGACTTTCAAGTTCGCTTTCGCAATCACCAACGAAGCACGAGCCGTGCATGACCGCGAGGCACTCGGGGTGCAGCGCCTTCAATGATCGTATGGTTGGTGCCGTAGCGGGTGTAAGAGCGGTCGCCTGAAATGCTTCTTCGGCGGCGATGGCGAGTTCGACGATGCTGGCTGGCCCGCGCGCCGGGCCATCGCCAAGCTGGGTGAAGAGATCACCCGTGAAGAGTGTTTTCGTCGTCTCTTCGAAGATCAGGCCGGATTCCCAGGCATGCGGTACGTGCGGTGTATCGATATAGCGTACGCGTTTGCCGCCGAGATCGAGCACCGCCCCGTTCGCGACCACTAGTGGCGGGCGATCGGCAAGGTTGTTCAATGACACCATGCAAGCAATGGCACCGTGCACGACCTGCGCACGCGGTGCCGCAGCCAGCCATTGGTTCATCGCGCCGCATTCATCGGATTCGACATGTCCGAACGAAATCCAACGCAACTTTTCGAGCGGCATGAGAGTGGCCGCTGCCGCGGAAACGAGCGGGAAGAGGCCGCGCCCGCCGCAATGGAAGAGCAACGGTTCGTCCGCCTCGATCAAGTACTGGTTGAAAGTAAAGCCGAGGGGCGTCACGTCCGGCACGTATGTAGATAGACGATAAATCCCGGCGACGATTTCATCGATACGCGTTTGCATCTCGATCTGCCTCCAATATCGTTGAACTTGCCGCGGGTCCAGAGCCACTGGCGTTCTATACGCACAGGGCTTTTGTCGGTCTTTGCGCCACCGCTGGTCATCGCGACCGAGCCAATCCGCATCCAGCCGGATACGCTGGGCGTCAGCGGTCTGCTCGAATCAGTATGCAATGTTCACCGGATTCAGTCACTGCTCGTCCCTTGCAGCCAATCCGGCAACTCCCGAGTTCCAGCATTCTCTTGCACATAGCTTCGAATGAGTCTGCGCACGACCTGGGAAGGCGTTAGGTCCTGTTCTTTGCAGATTTCCTCGAAAAGCTTCTTTTTTTCCGGGTCAATCAGGACGGTCAGGCGGGCGGTTCTATTCTCTCGCACTGTTATAGACCTTTAATTCAATGAAAACATACTGAAGATTAATTATATGATTACTAAATGGCAACCCAATGTTAATATAATAAGAATCCGTTTAGTCCTCCCGTCATGCTCAGCAAACCCTTATCCGTTGATGTCAGCTTAGAGCGATGCAGTGCGTGTCCGCGCACTGAGTGATGTCATGCACGCGCTCGACTGGGTGATTGCGATAGTTCTGGCTTGGGTGGCCGTTGGTCTGGCGGGGCTGCTGCGTCCGCGTTCCACGGTCTTCATCGCGCATGTGCTGTTCCCGCTCGGCGCGCTGTTAGCTGCGACGCTGTCGGTCGTTGCATTGCTGGCCTCGTTCGATGTGCCGCACGCCGCGGTCCTGCCGCTCGGTTTGCCGGACCTGCCCATGCATCTGCGTCTGGACAGTCTGTCAGCCTTTTTTCTGTTCTTGCTCGGCAGTGCCGGCACCGGGATTTCGATCTTTGCCTGCGGTTATTTCCGCACCGGTGAGGGCACTGCCCCCGGTTTGCTGTGCCTCGAATACCACGTGTTCCTCGCGGCGATGGCACTGGTGCTGATCGCCGACGATGCCTACGCCTTCATGGTGTTTTGGGAAGCCATGGCGCTTGCATCCTTTTTCCTCGTCATCTCGAACCATCGTATTGCCGTCATACGCGATGCGGGCTTCCTTTATTTGCTCATCGCGCACGTCGGCGCGGTGGCTATCCTGCTCTGTTTCGCTGTGTTGCAGGCCAACAGCGGCGACTACTCGTTCGCGGGTATGCGCGCGCAGACGCTCGATCCGTTCTGGTCGTCGGCCGCCTTCCTTCTGGCAGTTGTCGGTTTCGGTGCCAAGGCGGGCCTGGTCCCGCTGCATGTGTGGTTGCCCGAGGCGCACCCGGCCGCGCCCTCGCCGGTTTCGGCGTTGATGAGCGGTGTCATGCTGAAAACGGCCATCTACGGGGTGCTGCGCGTCAGCTTCGAACTCATCGATCAGCCGC
Organism: Gammaproteobacteria bacterium; assembly: GCA_040904625.1. Lineage (GTDB taxonomy): Bacteria > Pseudomonadota > Gammaproteobacteria > JACKNG01. Next base: position 9,615 of record JBBDTC010000203.1, on the reverse strand, counting down.
TCTGGTGGTGGGGCGTGCTGCTGCTCGGGATCGGACTTCTTTCCGCGCTCTATGGCGTCGTCTTCAGCGCTGTGCAGACCGATATGAAGCGCCTGCTCGCCTGGTCCTCGATCGAGAACATCGGTCTGCTCTTTGCGGCCATCGGGCTCGGCCTGTTGTTTACCGCCTACGATATGCGTGGTCCGGCTGCGTTGGCGCTCACTGCCGCTTTGTATCACGCGCTGAGTCACGCCTACTTCAAGAGTCTGCTGTTCCTCGGCACGGGTGCCGTTCTCCATGCGACCGGTGAACGCAGCCTGGGGCGCTTGGGCGGGCTCTCCCGACGTATGCCCTGGGTGGCCTGGCTGATGCTGATAGGCGCGCTGGCCGGCGCGGGCCTGCCGCCGTTGTCGGGCTTCGTCGCCGAATGGCTGCTGCTGCAGAGTTTCCTCTTCACCACCGGCCTGCCGAATTTCTTTCTCGAGATGCTCATTCCGGCCGTCGCCGCGCTGATTGCGCTGGTCGCGGCCCTGGCCGGCTACGTGATGGTGAAACTCTATGGGGTCATTTTCCTCGGTCATCCGCGCGAGCCCGCGCTCAATAATGCTCACGATGCGTCGCGCCTCGAACGCTGCGGACTGATTTGGCTGGCACTAGGCTGCGTAGTACTCGGATTGTTCCCGGTGCAGCTCATCGATCTCTTCGACGCAGTAACCCGAAATCTGATTGGCTCGGGGATCGGCGTTGCCGTACATGAACATGGCCGACTGGTATTGGCGCCGACCGGGACGCTTCGCGCCAGCTATGCACCACTGATTTTCTTCCTCGCCGTGCTCGCCTGCACGCTGTTGACCTTCGTCATCGTGCGCGTCGCCTATCACGGCCGCCTGCGCCGCGCGGCGGCATGGGATTGCGGTTTCCCACCACAGGCTCCGGGGCGGACCCAGGATACCGCGGAAGGCTTCGGCCAGCCGATCCGGGAGATTTTCGCGCCTGTGCTCCGGATGCGCCGGGAATTGCCCACGGCGGACGACACCAAACCGGTCTACCGCGTCACCGTCGAGGACCACCTCTGGCACTGGCTCTATCTGCCGCTGCTGCGTCTCGCCCAGGTGGTCGCCGTGCTCGTGGGCCGCCTGCAGCACGGCCGCATCGCCATCTATCTGCTGTACAGCTTCGCCACGCTGATCGTGTTGTTGCTGGTGGTGACCGGAACATGGCGCTGACCGGCTTGTCATCGCAGCTGTTCGAACTGGTCGTCGCGCTGCTCGCCGCGCCGCTGCTGTCCGGCTGGGTGAATCAATGGCGGGCGTGGTTCCAGAATCGCAGCGGCGCCGGCGTGTTGCAGCCGTTTCGTGTGATGGACAAGCTCTTTCGCAAGGAGGCTGTCGTTGCCGATGGCGCGACGCCGTTGTTTCGCGCCGCGCCCTACATCGTCTTCGGCTGCATGGTGCTGGTCACGGCCATCGTGCCCACCCTGTCGACCGACCTGCCGTTCTCGCGCGCCGCGGATGCCATAGCGCTCGTCGGGCTGTTCGCGCTCGCGCGTGTGTTCATGGCGCTCGCCGCGATGGATCTCGGCACCCCGTTCGGCACGCTCGGCGCGCGGCGCGAGATGATGATCGGTTTCCTCGCCGAGCCGGCGCTGCTGATGGTCCTGTTCGCGGCTTCGCTGCTCTCCGACTCGACCTCGCTCGCGACCATCGTCACGCATATCGTCAACGAGCCTTTCGCCATCCATCCGAGCCTTGCCATCGCCGGTATCGCGTTTACCTTTGTGGCGCTGGCCGAGAACGCACGCGTGCCGGTTGACAACCCCACTACGCACCTCGAGCTGACGATGATCCACGAGGCCCTGCTGCTGGAGTATTCAGGCCGTCATCTCGCGCTGATGGAATGGGCCGCAATGCTCAAGCTCTACGCCTATTCCTGCATTGGGCTCGCACTGTTCTGTCCGTGGGGCATGGCGACGACACCGCAGGCGGGCGACGTGTTGCTCGCCCTGCCGATGGTGGCGGCGAAGCTTGCGATCGGTGGTATCGCGCTCGCCTTCATCGAAACGGTGAACGCCAAGATGCGCCTTTTCCTCGTCCCCGAGTTCCTTGCCACGGCCTTCCTGCTGGCGGTGATCGCGCTGCTGACCCATGTCCTGCTGGGGGGCTGAGATGACCGAACTCCTCGAGCAGAGCATCGATCTCTTCGCCGCCATGCTGCTGGTCCTTACCTTCGCGATGATCGCTCAGCGGCGAATCCTGCGTCTCATTCATCTGTTCACCCTGCAAGGACTTGCACTGGTAGCAGCTACCGTGGTCGTCGCCTACCTGACCGATGAGCGTCATCTCTACTACTCAGCCATGGTCACTTTCGTGCTCAAGGTCGTGCTTATTCCGCTATTGCTGCATCGATTGATTGACCGGCTGAACGTGCGCTGGGATGTGGAGACCTTGCTCAATATTCCGCTGACCATGCTCATAGGCCTGCTGCTCGTCATGTTCGCTTTCGATCTCACGGCTCCGATCGCCGACCTGTCGACTTCGATCGCCCGCGGGACTCTCGGCATCGCGCTGGCCTGCATCCTGCTGTCTTTCATGATGATGATCGTTCGCTCGAAGGCTGTGCCGCAGGTCATCGGCTTTCTGTCGATGGAGAACGGCTTGTTTTTCGCCGCGATCGCCGCGACCAGCGGTATGCCCATGATCGTCGAACTCGGCATCGCGTTCGATGTGCTGGTCGGAATACTCATACTCGGCGTGTTCATGTTCCAGATCCGCGAGCAGTTTGACAGTCTGGACATCCGCCACCTCGAGCAGCTGAAGGACAAATGAGCATGGACGCAGCGCTTGTCGTGCCGCTCATCCCGCTCATCGGCAGCGTGCTGTTGGGGTTTGCCGGCCATCGCTCCGGTGCCGGTGCACTGAACGTCGGAATATCGTTGGTGACCCTACTCGCGGCTGCGAACCTCACGCATGAGATTATCGCGTCCGGGCCGCGATTCGCATTCGGCACCTGGTTCTTCGTCGACGCGCTGAATGTGTTCCTGATCACGCTGACAGCTTTCGTCGGCTTCACGACCGCGCTCTTCTCGCGGCCGTACATGCGCATCGAACGTGAACACGGCAAGATGACGCCGCGCCGGATGCGGCTCTACCATGCCATGTATCAGCTCTTCATCGGTATGATGCTGCTCGCGCTCACGACCAATAATCTCGGCATTCTCTGGGTGACGATGGAAGCGGCGACGCTGGCCACGGTGCTGCTCGTTTCCGTCTATCGCACGGCCGCCAGTCTCGAAGCAGCCTGGAAGTACTTCATCCTGTGCGGCGTTGGAATTGCCCAAGCGCTCTTCGGTACCGTGCTCGTCTACCTCGCCGCCGACCGCGTGCTCGGCAGCGATGAAGCGCTGATGTGGACGGCGCTTGCCGCCGTCAGCACGCAGCTTGACCCGAACATCCTCGCACTCGCGTTCGTGTTTCTGCTTCTCGGTTACGGCACCAAGGTCGGACTGGCGCCGGTGCACAGCTGGTTGCCTGATGCCCATGCGGAGGGACCGACGCCGATTTCGGCGGTGCTGTCCGGGTTGCTGCTCAACGTCGCGTTATATGCCGTACTACGCTGCAAAGTACTCGCTGACGGCGCGCTCGGTAATGGTCTTCCCGGGCGCATGATGATCGGTTTCGGTCTGCTGTCGGTGGTGGTGGCGGCGTTCTTCCTTTTACGACAGCGCGATGTCAAACGCATGTTCGCCTACTCATCGATCGAACACATGGGCCTGATGACTTTCGCCTTCGGGCTGGGTGGGCCGATCGCGAATTTCGCCGGGTTACTGCACATGACGGTGCATTCGCTGATCAAATCGGCGATTTTCTATACTGTCGGCCATGCGACGCAGCAGGCCGGCTCGCAAATCATGGATGATATCCGGGGCTTGGCCACGGTCAGCCCGATGGTGGGCTGGGGGCTGGTGCTTGGCTCGTTGGCGATACTCGGCATGCCGCCGTTCGGAGTTTTTGCCAGCGAGTTTCTAGTCCTCACGTCGGCGATGGATCTGCTGCCATGGTCGACGCCGCTGCTCCTGGTCGGGCTCGGCGTCGCCTTCGGCGCGGTGTTCAGCCGGGTGCTGCCGATGGTATTCGGCGAGACTTCCGTGGCGCCCCTGCCGCATCCTCCAGCAATAGTGCCGGTGTTCGTTCATCTCGCGCTGGGCCTGATGTTAGGTCTCTATATCCCGCCGTATCTCGCCGATTGGTATCGCGAAGCGGCGCGCATGATCGGAGGCTGAAATGAAGTGGCCCGGTTTAGACCTGGAATTCCTGCCTCAAAGCGCCCCGTTGCCGGTGTTCGCGGCGACGGTAACCGCGACGCAGTGGTCGGCGCTGGCCGTGCACGTGGCGGCGTCCAGCGGCCAGTTGGTGACGCTCTGGGCGGATTCCGGCAGGGGGCCCGATTCGTCCATCAGTGCGGCCTACCAGGTCAGCGAAGGCTTACTCGTCGTCGATCTCCCGCTTGATGATGGCACTGTCTATCCCGATCTCGGTGCGCTGTTTTTCCCGGCCAGGCGCCTGCAGCGTGCGGTTCGTGATCTGAGTGGCGTCAGCGCGGCCGGGGCGGGCGATCGACGCCCGTGGCTGCGCCATGCCGCATGGCCGGCCGACTGGTTCCCACTCGTAGCCAATCCGGGCCTCACCATTCCGGCAGCGCCGGGCCACGACGACTATGCCTTTGTCGAGGTGGAAGGTGAGGGCGTACACGAGATCCCGGTCGGACCAGTGCATGCAGGCATTATCGAGCCTGGTCATTTCCGTTTCTCCGTCGTCGGTGAGAAAGTGCTACGCCTCGAGCAGCGTCTCGGCTACACGCACAAGGGTATCGCGCAGCGCTTCGTCGGCCTCGATCTCGAGTCCGCTGCACGCCTGGCAGCGCGGGTCAGTGGCGACAGCACGGTGGCCTATGGCTGGGCCTGCGCGATGGCGGCCGAGGGACTCACCGGGGCGGTACCGGACCGTGCGCAGTGGCTGCGAGCGGTGTTGCTCGAGCGCGAACGCGTTGCCAATCATCTCGGTGACCTCGGCGCACTTGGCAATGATGCTGCGTTCGGGTTCGCGCAGACCCAGTTTTCGATGCTGCGCGAAGACTGGCAACGGCTTAATCACGCCGTCTTCGGGCATCGCCTGTTGATGGATGTCGTCGTGCCCGGCGGGGTTGCCGTCGACATCGATGATTTTTGGATCAATGAGTTGCGCCGACAGCATGAGGAAGTGCGGATGGGCGTGTCCCGGCTGCGCCGCATCTTCGACGAGCACGCCGGATTGCAGGATCGGCTGGTCACGACCGGACGCATCAACCTGGCCGTGGCGCGCCGTCTCGGTCTCACCGGGATGGCAGCACGGGCGAGTGGTATAGCGCGCGATCTGCGAGCGGATTACCCGTGGCCGCCCTATGCCACACTCGGTTGTCGTTGTATCACGCAGCACGGTGGTGATGTCGCCGCCCGTGTCGCGCAGCGTTTCGATGAGTTGTTCGAGGCGCTGCGCCTACTCGACAGGCTGCTGCTCACGATGCCGCCGGGACCTGCGCTGATCGAAGCCGCAGCGGCGCGAGGTCGGCGCGGCTTTGGCTGGATAGAGGGCTGGCGTGGTCCGGTGCTGGTTGTGCTAGAAACCGCCGATGATGGCCGCATCGTGCGTGGCCACTGCCACGATCCGTCGTGGCAGAACTGGCCGGCGCTCGAATATGCGGTGCTCGGCAATATCGTGGCCGATTTTCCTTTAATCAACAAATCGTTCAACCTGAGCTATGCCGGGCACGACGTCTGATGTGGCAAATACTTCGACAGATAGTCCGTACTGGCCTGCGCACCGAGCCTGTGCCGGAGCCAGCCATGGAATGGATGGATGAGGTTCAGCAACTGCAGCAGGAGATTGCCGACAAGCTAGGGCGCGCGCTGGCAATCCGTCACGTCGATGCCGGTTCGTGCAATGGCTGCGAGCTCGAGATCCACGCCCTCAACAATGCCTATTACAACATCGAGGGCCTTGGCATCCGCTTCGTCGCGAGCCCGCGCCACGCTGACATGCTGCTCGTGACCGGGCCGGTGAGCAGCAACATGGTGATCGCACTCGAGCGTACCTGGGCGGCAACACCCGCGCCCAAGCTCGTTGTCGCGGTCGGCGACTGCGGCTGCACCGGTGGTATATTCAGTGAGAACTACGCGTGTCGAGGAAGGGTCGCCAATGTCATCCCGGTCGATGTCACGATCCCGGGATGTCCACCGCCGCCGATCGATCTGTTGCGCGGCATTCTGGCTGCCGTGCGTCACAAGCGCTGAGGATACGCACGGAACTAGGGCCTGTTGATCTTTCATTTTGGATCAGTGCGCAGTCGTTACCTGCCGTACGCGTGCGCCAGCCATCGCTCAGGCCGATATGCCGCCAGTCGATTCTGCTGCCGAACGCTCCTGCGCGATGACTTCGTACGTCACCAGCGGTTCCTGAATCCCTTTTACAGTCGTCGGCGGCAACGCCCTCAAGGGCAGATTGGGATCGAGCTCTTCGCGTACGGCATCGGTAATCAGGATGGTGCACTCGTGCACACGTGTCAGCGTCTGCACGCGCGCCGCCGTATTCACGGTGCGGCCGACGAACGCATACTCCATGCGATCCTGGCTACCGACGAATCCGGCCAGCCCGCGGCCGCGATGGATGCCGATCCCGACGCGCAGGCGCGGATGTCCCTGCGCTACCAGTTGGTCGGCATACTGCTCCATGGCGCGGACGACATCGAGCGCCGCGGCGACTGCATCGTCGCATTGCCAGGGATTGGGCTCGAAGGCGCCAAAGTAAGCCAGCACACCGTCGCCGAGATAAGTCGCGATACGTCCGCGGTGCGCTGTCACCGCCGCATGGACGCGCTGGAAGTAAGCGTTCAGCAGATCCGCCAGGGCCGCAGGTTCGATTCGTTCCGCCAGTGCCGTATAGCCGACGAGATCGATGAACAACACGGTCGCGACCTTGCGCTCTGCGGTCTGCGCCGCGCCGCCCGCCACCAGCTGCTGCACCACCGAGGGCGGTGCGAGGCGCCCGCAGGACTGCTGCATGTGCTGCAATTCGCGATGAAGGCTCGTGATCTGCGTCTCGAGATGGCGTTTGCGCAAACCTAGATGAAGCACGGCGAGGAGCGCGATGAGCAGACCCGATGCGAGTAGCGCGGTCATGGCGGGTCGACCATCGTCGCGGCGAGGCGCATGAGCAGATTACCTAAGGCGACGATGGCGAGCGCCTCGACGAACCTCGGCTCGCCGAGGTGCTCACAGAGTGCGCGGGCCTTGCGCTGAATGATCTGCGGCTCGTACCACAAGCTCTCGCGGGCGAATTCGCAGAGCTGGCGTTCGCTCGAATCGAGCGTCGGATCGTCGAGGTGGGCGGCGGCGCGATTGATTTCGCCCACATCCAATGCGGCGGCGTCCGCCAGCCGCGCAATTTCCTGCGCGCATACGGCACAATCGATGCCCTGCGCGATGGTGGCGAGCATCAACAGTTTGCTGCGCTGGGGTAGGCGCTCGGAAGCCCACATGTCGCGCATACTGTCAGCGAGCACACTCTGGATGGGAGAGTTTTTGTAGCAGGCACGCAAGCGTGCTGACAAGGGTGACTCGGTCGCGGCAGCCGCGACCGGCGTACCACGCTGCAGCATGCGTTTGACCAGCGGTGCCAGCAGGGGCTGCGACAGCTGCATCAACCAGCTGTCGGACGCGCGTTCCCATAACGTCGGCGGCAAGGCCGCTATCGTCGTCACCCGGTTCATGAAGCCCATGGTCGCGGCGACGTAAGCGAGCTCACGGATCTCGTCCGGCGCAAAGCCCGCGGCGGCCAGTCGTGCGCGTTCGCCGCGTCCATCGATCTGATGGCCGCGGTTGACCGCTCGCGCAAAGTTGACCGCCGCAGCACGCCGGGGATCGAGCTCACCTGCCGCGAGTTCGGTTTCGACGGCCTGCAGGCGCGCTTCGCCGAGACCCAGCATGCGCATCACCGTGCGGATGGTGGCATAACAATAGCGGCAGGAATTCTCGCGGCTCACCACGAGTGCGACGAGCGTGGCGAGATCGAAGTCGAGTTTCAGCAGCAGCCCGTTGGTGAACTCGAGACGGATCGCCGCCTTGGCGAACCAGGGTGAGGCCCAGAAATAACGTGACCACCGCGGCACCTTGCCCAGCTCGCGTTTCAGCTCGCGCGCCAGCGCGCGATCCTGCTTCGGTTCGAGCAGGCAGACTTCCCAGGGAACCTGCAGTAGAGGATTGGTCATGGGCCGTCGTCCGATGAACGGGTGCATAGTCTACAGCCACTGCACTGAGAGCCCATCAAAGAGCTGAAATCGACGGTCCGCCGGCAACGGTGGGTGAGCGTATCTCGACCGTCGCGTTGCTCGACCTGATCAGATTTGAGTTGCCGGGCTGCGACGGTCCCGATGGATCCGCCGTTGAATTCCCGCGAGAATCGCCTGCCCCGCTAAGATTCGGAATGATAGCTATGACGATCGAATTGTGGCACTGCAAGAGCGCGCGCTCGCTGCGCCCATTGTGGACGCTCGAAGAACTACTGTTGCCGTATACCTTGCACCTGCTCGATTTTCCTCCGCGGGTGACGTCGCCGGCCTATCTCGAAATCAATCCTTTGGGCACGGTGCCTTATCTGCGCGACGGCGTGCTCGAGATGACCGAATCGAGCGCAATGTGCCTTTATCTGGCCACGCGCTATGGTCGGGGTGATTTGATCGTGCCTGCGGATCATCCCGATTACGGTGCGTTTCTGAACTGGCTCCATCACGCCGATGCCACGTTGACTTTTCCCCAGACACTGCTGCTGCGCTATGGCCGCTTCGAGCCTGAAGCCCGCCGCCAGCCACAGGTCGTGGAAGACTATACGCGCTGGTATCTGGCCCGGCTGCGCCTGCTGAATGCTCACCTCGCCAACAGCGAATATCTCTGCGCCGATCGATTCACCGTGGCCGACATCGCCATTACTTATGCGCTTTACCTCGGCGACAAGCTCGGCCTCTCCGACCGCTACGCCGAGCAAACCATGGCCTACCTGCAACGGCTGACGGCGAGGCCTGCCTTCCAGCGCGCCGACGCGCAGGGCGGCGTCTCACCTTTTTGAGCAAGTCTGCATGGGCTGATCCTGTGGGCTGCACTAAGGGCCCGCCGCAAAATAACTGAACGATCTGGAACGCCGATCCATCCCGTCTGGCAGCGTTGCTCGTCCGTTGAATAGAACCACTATTCGCCCTCCTCGCGCCTGGCCAGCCGGGTGCCTCGACGCCCCAAAATCGCCCAGTTATTCTGCGGCGGGCCCTAAGTCCGACAGGCTGCTAGGCCGGCGCGGCACGAAAAAAAGCCGGGTGGGGAACCCGGCGAATGAGGGGAGTCGGTGGGGCGGCGCCTCAACAGGAGGCGCGCGCCGGGCGATCAGAGCATGGGGGGCAGATAACCGCCGACGATATTGAGCATGAGAACAGTGGCCATCGCGGCGCTGGCGATGGTGACGGACAGGGTGGTGGCGATGTCGCGGTTCGTGGGCATGTCGGGTTTCCTCGCGCCGTCCGGCGCCTTGGTGTTGCTTGCCGAGGAGTGTAGGGAGAGGC
>JBBDTC010000202.1:0-4577 GCA_040904625.1 Gammaproteobacteria bacterium | reverse complement strand
CAGCGGACTCTGACTCCGCCAGTCTAGGTTCGAATCCTAGTCCCCCAGCCACCCACAAAAAAAGCGGGACCCGTGGTCCCGCTTTTTTTTATGGGTGGAATCAGGATCGGGCTACGTTGCTTGCCAGACGGGCGCCTCAACGCCCCACATCGCCCAGTTATTCTTACTCCGGTGCGAAATAGGGTTCGTGATCGGCTTGCTCGCAGTAGACGGCGAGAAACTCGTAGAACACCCGCATGTCCTGCACGCTGACATCGGTCATGGCATTGTCCAGCCACCAACCGGTGCCTTCACGCAGCGCCTTTTTCGGTGTGCAGCGCCGGTCGCTCGTTAGCGAGCGGAAGGTCGCCGAATTATCACGAGGGTTGATCAGAAGCGCTTTTTTCCAGGCGTTGTCGCGATGGGACGTGACGACGAAAAACGGATCCGGACCCCAGTCTTCGTCAAGACCGGTAATCTCCTCGAGAACAGCCTGCTTTTCGACTTGCGTCAGCTGCAGTGAAACCGCCACGTCGACCTGGCTGCTCGCTCTGTGATCGTCGAACTCCGCACTCAGACCACCACGCCCCTCCATGAGTTGAATCATGTCGAGAGCGACTTTTGCGGGGACTTTCCAGCAGCCGTTCTTAGTCAAATAGTAGCGCCGCGTGGGACCGCGTGGGGAATATCGCGTACGCCAGCCCAACATCCAGCGCGGATCCTCCTCACCGGGAAAGCAGCGCTCGTGGAGGACCAGCATGACGGGAATTTCATACACGAACTGCGTGACTTCGTGTCGAGGCTGGGCGCGCCTGCGGGTCTTGCCGACGGCGCGATGTCTGCCCTGGCGCGGCGGCCGGTCGGCATGCGCTTCGATCCACCGCTCACGGTAGGTTTGCGCCAGATCGATTAGATGCTGATGATTCGCGAGCGTCGGCGCGGCCACATAGGCATTTACAGCCATGTGCAAAGATTCCGCAATGCGATCATCTACCATCTCGTTCTTCACCCGTTGCCATGGGGTTCATGAACCAAGCAGTACCACTCGATATTCAGTATGAAAGGCTGTGCACTCACATTCAAGAAAGGACGGGATCCCCGGCCGCCACTTGCGTCACACCGTATCGGTACGCGGCGGTGACCGGCGCGCCGGTCCGTCGAGTGCCGCTCGCGGCCTGTATCCAGCTGTTCACGGGCATGGCGCTGTTCGGCGCGACCACGCCGATCAGTCGCATCATCGCCGAAGATCTACCGGTCTTTTCGAGCTCCATGCTGCGCATGTTGCTGGCCGTGCTCGCTCTGACCTTCTTTTTGGGCGACGATCTGCGAGCGCTGCGCCGCGCCACCGCTCGCGACTGGTTCGCGATCACAGGGATCACGGCCTTCGGCATGGTCGGCTTCACCGCGATGATGCTTTTCGGCATGCGCCTGACGACTGGGGTCGTCGGCGCAACTGTCATGAGCGCCACCCCCGCCGTCACCGCTCTCGCGGCTGTGCTTTTTCTAGGCGAGGCGTTCAATCGACGCAAGGCGCTGGCGCTGGCTTTGGCTGTCGCCGGCGCCTTGGCTATCAGTTATACACGGCAACACGGCGCCGGCGGCGATGCGATCGTCACCGGCGCGTTGCTGGTGGGCATCGCGGTGTGCTTCGAGGCAGCCTATACGCTCCTCAGTAAAGTCGTCTCGGAGCAGATATCGTCCCTCGCCATCACTTATGTCGCCTCGCTCGCCGCGATCCCCTGTTTCGCCGTTCTCGCCGTGTTTTTCGATGCGCAGCCGTTCGATTACACGGGTGCCGATGCGGCGACGTGGATGGCGGTGCTGTTCTGGGGCATCGCGGCCGCCGCACTGGCGCCAGTGCTGTGGTATGCCGGCGTGCGGCGCGTCCCAGGCACGCTGTCGGCGGGATTCATGGCGGTCATGCCGGTGAGTGGCCTGGTGCTGTCCTACGTCCTGCTGCAGGAAAGCTTCCGTGTAGCCCACCTTGTGGGTTTCGGGCTGGCCTTTCTCGGCATGTTGTTGATGGTGCGTGAACACGCCGCCGATGCCTGACCGGCAGATCGCCGCGCTATTCGCGTCGATGCTTCGATTCCGCGACAATCGCCGTCATGCAGATAGTCGATACTGACATTCGGGTGATTGGTCTGGCCGTCGGCATTGCACTGCTGATCGGTATGGAACGCGAGCGTACGCGGCAATCGGTCGGGGTGCGTTCTTTCGTCCTCGTCGCCATTCTGGGCTGCGCCATCACACTCCTGACCGCATCGCCGCATTGGTGGCTGATCGGCGCCGGTCTGCTCGCGATCGCCGCCATGCTGGTCGCGCATACCTTGCGCATCGACGCGGGCGGTTCGGGAACGACAACCATATTCGCCGTGCTGGTGGTTTATATCATCGCCGTCATGCTGGCGATCGAAGAGACCGCGCTGGCCCTGGTCATCAGCGGCATAGTCTTCGTACTGCTGCGCTGGAAGCAGCCATTGCATAGTTTCGCCGGTCGGCTCGAAGAGTCCGATGTCGCCGCCATCACTACCCTGGCCCTGATCTCGCTGGTGGTATTGCCGGTGCTGCCGAACGAATCCATGGGTTGGTACGGTGCCTTCAATCCGTTTCAGACCTGGCTCATGGTGGTGCTGATCGTGACCATCAATCTGGCCGGCTACGTCTGCCAGAGAGTTCTCGGCGAACGCGGCGGCACGCTCCTCTCCGGCCTGCTGGGAGGCGCCGTGTCGAGCACGGCAACCACCTTCAGTGTTGCGAGCAAGGCGAAGAGGGGTGCCATCGGCAGTCACGCCGCAGCGGCAATGATCTTGATCGCTTCAGCGGTCGTTTACGCCCGCATGATGCTCGAAGTTGCCCTGGTGGCGCCGGAGCTGCTGCTGCCGCTGGCGCTGCCGGCCATGATGCATGGCGCGCTGCTGTTGATACTCGGTCTGATCCTGATCCGCCGCCTCGATGGCAGCGCACGTGTTGCCGTGGACGACATCAAGAATCCGGCCAATCTCGGTGCCGCGGTGATCTTCGGCGTTTTGTACGCGGCGATTTCGCTCGCCGTAGCGTGGGCGAAAGACGCACTCGGCGAAGGCGGCATGTTTGCCGTCGCGCTCGTTTCGGGGCTAACGGATGTCGACGCGATCACCCTGTCCACAGCGCAGCTGTATCAGAGCGCGAAAGTCGACAGTACCACCGCATGGCAACTGATCTTCGTTGCCGGCCTGGCAAATCTCTTGTTCAAGACCGGAGCGGCCTGTGTGCTCGGCGGAGTATCGCTCGCCCGTCGGCTATGGCTGCCAGGCACTTGTGCACTGGCGGCCGGAGTAGGCCTGGTCCTCGCCTGGCCGTGACGTGATCGCGCCTCTCAATGATCTTTCTGGAGTCGAAAACCTGCTCGGCCGCTCGTCCTGAGCCCGTCGCAGGACGCCCGACACCATAAAGTCTCTGCTGCGAGAAGCTTGTCGCCTCAACCGGCTTCGATCGTCAAGCCATGGGCCTCCGCCACGGCCGCGAGCTTGCCGAAATCCGGATCCGCGCCGGTTACTTCCTCGTCGACCGCGGTAAAGAACTTCGCGGCATTACCAGCGCTCGTAATGGAGATCATCTGGCCGCCGGCTTCGAGGAAGCGGAACCAGTGTACCGTGCCGCCAGGAATGTGCACGAACCCGCCAGGCGCCACGGAGTGGCTTTCCTTGCCATAGCCGAACTCCATCTGACCGGAGATGACATAGAACGACTCGTCCCAATCATGGCTGTGCGGCGGCGGGCCGCTGCCCTCAACTCCGACCTGCAAGAAGACCTCGTAGCCCTGGGTAGCATCCTTGGCCACGAGTACGGAGAGCTCTTCGCCAACGACATCGAGTGGGCGCGGGCGCTGGCCCGGACGAGAAACGAACGGTAGCTTGCTCATATCAATACTCCGCGTGTGTCATGGGGCAGTAATCCGGCCGCCTGGCGTGCCCCCGGTTCTCTTGCCCGCGGTAGCGGGCGACGGAGCCGGGACGCCTGCGCTGCAGTTTACCCGTTCAGCCCCCTGAATACGTAGTCGTAAATGTCGCTCGAGCTTGCTGAGCAAGCGGGTCCCATACGCCGCAGACGTGACATTCCCCAATAGGACCTGTCTCGGCAGCGATTGCGGCGACATGCACGCGCGACTCTCGGCGCTGGTCGGCCATGCCTCGACACTGGAAGCCCTCCGCCCACCCTCAGACATCGACTTCTACCGCCGCTATCGTGCCGAGGGCGCGCGCTGGCGCACGGAGCTCGAGGCGACCTTCGCGCGCGAAGCCGCTCAGAATGTCGGGATCTACGCGACGACGCACCGCCCCGGCAGCGTACGGGAAGGCGATCCGGTCTACCTGGCCTCGTGACCGCATCGGATCACCGGCGGGGCGTTCTCGCGTTCAGTAAACGCTGTAAAGGAAGCTCTGCAAAAGTGGCTGCACCGGTCGCTGGCGGTAGCGGCGCCGTCTCCCGCAGCTGCTCCTACGTTGCGTGCTCGATCCAACCTGCCGCAAGCTTAGGGTCCACCGCGAAATAACTGGGCGATTCTGGGGCGTCGAGGCGCCCGGCTGGCCAGGCGCGAGGAGGGCGAATAGTGGTTC